>NZ_AP027291.1:3935167-4237872 GCF_030295745.1 Mycolicibacterium sp. TUM20985 | reverse complement strand
ACGGCCTCAGCGGACCGATGTCGTTGGGGTGCTGGGCTTGTCGCCGCCACGGTCGGTTTACTCAAGAGGCCGCGGACCTCGTCATCGTCGACCTGGGTGAAATTCCAGTAGGAGGCACCGACGGCGGTGAACGGTGTCGGCATCGACGCGCAGACGACGTCGTCGACCATGCTGGCGAATTCCCGACACGTCGGCTCGGGTGCGGCAGGCACGGCGATCACGATCTGCGCCGGCTCCTGATCGCGGATGGCAAGGACCGCCGCGAGCATGCTCGAGCCGGTGGCCAGACCGTCGTCCACGACGATCACCGTCTTGCCGCTCAACTGAATCGGCGGCCGGTCGCCGCGATAAGCGGCTTCGCGGCGAATGAGCTCGCGGCCCTCGCGTTCCAGCACCTCGCGCACCCGAGCCGAGTTGAGTCCGAGTCCCCGGATGACGTCATCGTTGAGGACGGTTCGTCCTCCGCTCGCGATCGCGCCCATGGCGAACTCGTCGTGACCGGGTACTCCCAGCTTGCGCACTATGAAGCAGTCCAGCGGAGCGCCCAGGGCGCATGCCACCTGGTATGCCACCGGAACGCCGCCACGGGCCAGCCCCAGCACGACGACGTCGGTGCGGCCCTCATAGGCGCTGAGCAGATCGCCGAGGACACGTCCGGCTTCTTCGCGGCTGCGAAAAACCGCGGCGCCGGAGTCGCGGACCCGGCGCGTCATGCCGAGCGGGCGGCCGACGCGCCCTCGATGTCGCTCGCCGCCTCGGTGAAGAGCTGTCGGGCCAGATGGGACAGGGCCCGAGCCAGCGCCAGCTTCTGGCCTATCGTGTGTTCGGGCTCGTCGGTGGCGTCCAGCCGGGAAAGGCCACGTCCGACCAGGCTGGCCTCCTGCCATCGCAGACGTACCATCGCGCGGCCGTGGCGGCTGTACTCGTCGAGAACGATTGTCGCCGTGGGGATCTCGTTACCTGGCGCGGGGTTTGATGACAGCATGATCTTCCTTGGATGTCGTTCCGGTCCGGCGCACGCAGGGCCTCTCGTGTGCGCGCCCTCCCTCGATCCGATCACTCGAGCGGCCAACGGGGTAGGGGCCTAAGGCCTGCACTACGAGGTCGTTGGTCGCGCACGCAGTCGTTGGTCACGCGGGCAGTGGGGGAGCGGAAGCCTGGGTCGAACGGCGGGCTTTCCGTGCCCTTCGGCCCTACGGCCAGACCCGGACCCGTCCTAACGTGAGCGCGAACTCGGGTACGACGGGTGCTCAGTTACTTCCGAGAGGTCGACCATGGCAATCGAGGACCGACCCCGACGCCTGCGTGGCAGAGGTGCGGAATGACCGTAGTGAGCGATCTTCGTGCGGTTGCCGACACGTCGTCGGACGTCGCCATGGCGCCGGATGGTTCCCGCCCGCCCGCCCCGGGCGCCACGAGAATGGAGACCGACGAACTCGCTGGAATCATTTCGGCGGTGTGCGCCAGGTTCCCGGGTTCGCCTCGCGCGGACGTCGAGACGTTGGTCGAGGGTGCCTTCCGGCATCTGAAGGCAGGCGCCACCGTGACCGCGCACCTGATCCCACTGACCCTGAACCGCAGTCTGCGGTTGATGCATGAATCGGTCGCGACGTCGAGCCGAGAGACGGTCGCAACACGATGTCCGGTGCTGAGCCAGCGCACGGGTTGACCACCTCGTCGGACACCTCGTGGCCGAATACCCTGCTGCCAAACCTCCTCGGTCTTCGCGGGTATTCGTCTTCGTGGTGGCGGGGTGACGTGCAGGCCGGTCTCAGCGTGGCGGCCTATTTGATCCCCCAGGCGCTCGCGTATGCGGCGTTGGCCGGGCTGAGTCCCATCGTCGGGCTCTGGACGGCGTTACCGCCGTTGGTGCTGTACGCAGTGCTCGGGTCGTCCCGCCAGCTGTCGGTCGGACCCGAGTCCACGACGGCGTTGATGACGGCGGCCGTACTGGGTCCTCTGGCGCTCGGCGATCCGACGCGGTATGCGCACTACGCGGCCACCCTCGCCGTCTTCGTCGGCGTCATCTGCCTGATCGCCGCCGTGCTCAGGCTCGGCTTCCTCTCCAATCTGCTGTCCAGACCGGTGCTCGTCGGCTACCTCACCGGTATCGCGATCGTCATGATCGTCAGCCAGCTGGGCAAGATGACCGGAGTGGCCACCTCGGGTGACACCGTCGTCCAGCAAGTCATGTCGGTCACCGTGAGAGCGCGTGAATTCCACTGGCCGACAGCTGCCTTCGCCGTGGGCGTCCTCGCGCTGATCATCGCGCTGAGCCGCTGGACGCCGCGATTGCCCGGACCGCTGATCGGGGTGCTCTGCGCGGCCACGGCGGTCGTAGTCTTCGGGTTGGGACGTCACGGCATCGACGTCGTTGGCGCGGTACCCACCGGGTTGCCACCGTTCCAGGTTCCCGAGCTGACCCGCCAGTCCCTGCAGGATCTGCTCGGGCCCGCCTTCGGAATCGCCGTCGTGGCGTTCTCCGACAACGTGTTGACGGCCCGCTCGTTCGCCGCGCGTCGCTCGGCGGACATCGACGCCGACGCCGAACTGCGCGCCCTCGCGGTGTGCAATGTCGCGGTGGGCTTCACCCAGGGCTTCCCGGTGAGCTCCAGCGGCAGCCGGACCGCGCTCGGCGACGCGTCGGGCTCCCGCACGCAGGTGTACTCGCTGGTGGTCTTCCTCGTAGTGATCTGCGTGGTGGTGGTCGGTGGCGGCTTCATCGCGTACATCCCGTCGGCAGCCCTTGGCGCCCTGATCTTCTACGCCGCAACGAAGCTCGTCGACGTAGGGGAATTTCGCAGGCTGGCTCGCTTCCGCCGCAGCGAGTTCGTGCTCGCCGCCATCACGGCGGTCGCCGTGTGCGGGTTGGGCGTGCTGTACGGGGTGATCGCCGCGGTCCTGCTGTCGATCTTGGACCTGCTGCGGCGGCTGGCCCGCGCGCACGACAGTGTCCAGGGGTTGGTGCCGGGCCTCGCGGGCATGCACGACGTCGACGACTACCCACTCGCCACGTTGATTCCGGGGTTGATCGTCTACCGCTACGACGCGCCGTTGTGCTTCGCCAACGCCGAGGACTTTCGGCATCGCGCGTTGGCTGCCGCCGACCACTCGCCGCGACCGGTCAACTGGTTCGTCCTCAACGCCGAGGCCAACGTCGAAGTGGACATGACCGCACTCGATGCGCTGGAACGGCTCCGCGAGGAACTCTCGGGCCGGGGAATCGTCTTCGCCATGGCCCGGGTCAAACAGGACCTTCACGATGCGCTCGACGCCGCGGGCATGCTCGACAAGATCGGCTCAGACCGGCTGTACATGACGTTGCCCACGGCCGTCGAGGCCTATGAGCGGGCGCAGGCGCATCACGACCCGCCGGCCTCGTGAGGGGAACCGACGCTCGATTCCGTTCGACAGTCCGATATCGCAATGACCCGAAGGAGTGGCCCGCATGACTTCCCAAACGCACCGTTTCGAGGCCTTCGTCGTGTGCTCGGCGCTCGCCGACTCCCTGACCCTGCAACGGCACCACCGTCAGCCCGTGGTCGTCGACCCCCGGCCTGAGGTCGTCGTCGGCGTCGATGGGCTGCCTGGTGCGTTGAAAGCGGTGACCTGGGGGGCTGTCGAGGCCGAACTACGTTGCGTACCCTTGCGGTTGGTCTATGCGGTCGACCCGTCGGACGCTGCGACGACCGGAACCGGGCGCCTGCCCGCCGGGCCGCACGACACCGCTCTGATCGCTGCAGCCGAACGAGCTCGGCGCGCCAGCCGCTCGATCGACGTGGTCGCCGAGATCGACTATGCCACCGCCTCCGTCGCGCTTGCCCGCGACTCCGCGGTGATGATCTGCGTCGGCTCCAACGGGCCGCGGCCACCGCACCCTGGTCACCGGGTGGGCACCGCCACCGAAGTGTTGCTGGACGCCGACTGCCCGGTGACGATCGTCAGGGGCGACCCTCTCGCCGACGGCTGGATCGTCGCCCGGCTCGGTAGCGACCCGGCCGCGACGGACCTGCTGCGCGTGGCCGTCGACGAGGCAGTCCTGCGTCGGAAGCCGTTGCGGCTGTTGACCCATTGGACGAGGCGCGAAGGGGCGACGGACCCCGCCGAGCTGGATACCCGCCTGACCCGGGAGATCGACGCGCGGGTGGGCAGGCACCCCGGGCTCGACGTCGCGGTGGAGCCAGGCGTCGAGCTGGAGTCCTATCTCCGCGCTCGCGTCGGTCAGATCGCGTTGTTCATCGCCGCTGACCGCCAGTCGCACGACATCGGCACGGTGCTCGACCCTGCCGCCGAGTGCGCGCTGGGCGTTCTCCCCTGTTCGGTGATGTTGCACGCCGGCGCAACGCCCAGGTGACCTTTAGCCCTTTCGAAGCAAGGCATTCCGATGGTGGGATCGGCCTTGCACAGACCCGGCGGTCTCGGAGCTCTCCCCCTAGCGGCTCCGGGGCCGCCGCCCGTCCGTGGTGCGGGGGCCATTGGTAGGCCGAAGAAGTGACCTTGTGCCCCGTCGCCTGGATGGTGCGCCGATTAGCGTTGCGGCCATGTCTGACCTGCTTGCGCCAGTATCCATTTTGTCAGTAGCCGATTGTTGGGACCTGTTGTCCAATATGCCGCTCGGGCGGCTCGTCACCAGCGTCGATGGTCGCCCGGCGATCTTCCCGGTCAACTTCGCCGTGCAGCGCCGCACCATCCTGTTCCGCACCGCCGAAGGCACCAAGCTGGTCAGCACCGCGATCAACCACGACGTGCTCTTCGAGGCGGATCACTACGACGCTGCCGAGGGCTGGAGCGTGATCGTCTCGGGATCGGCAAGTGTGCTGCGGTCCGACGAGGATCTCGACGAGGCCAACCGTGCCGGACTGCTGTCGTGGACGGCGACCACCAAGCAACACTTCGTGCGAATCCGCCCGCTCAACGTCACCGGCCGCCGGTTTCAGTTCGATGCCGCGCTCGACTCCAATGCTGCCGGCTGAACAGCGCCTCGGGTGTGGTTGCTCAGTCAGGTCATCGGCAGGGAAGTCCGCACCAAGGATGGCGCCGCGATCGGTCGTCTGGACGATCTGACGGTCCGCCTGGGTGACGACACCGGGCCACACATGGTCCAACGACTGCTCGTCGAACGTGAT
Organism: Mycolicibacterium sp. TUM20985; assembly: GCF_030295745.1. Lineage (NCBI taxonomy): Bacteria > Bacillati > Actinomycetota > Actinomycetes > Mycobacteriales > Mycobacteriaceae > Mycobacterium > Mycobacterium antarcticum. Next base: position 4,232,746 of record NZ_AP027291.1, on the reverse strand, counting down.
CGCGCGCCGAGCCTGTTGGTGCCATGGACCGCGGTGCATCGGGTACGCACCGTTGACGTCGAAACAAGCTACGGCACAGACGAATTGACAGCGTGTGAGATCACCTCAGGTGCCGACGCCTTGCTCGCGGACGAGATCATGCTCGGTCGCGACGTCCTCGACACCCAGATCGTCGACGTGGTGGGGCAGCGACTGGCGCGCGTCGCCGACGTGGTTCTGGCCCGGGCGCCGGACGGGCGTCTCAACCTCGTTGGCGTCGAGGTGGGTTTCGGCGGCGTGCTCCGGAGGCTTGGTCTGCGCCGCCAGGCGTCCCGCGTCGGCGAGGACGCCGTGGCATGGACCGATGTCCACCTGACCTCCGACCGCGGCCATGCCGTGCAGCTTGCGGCACCGCGGTCCGCCGTCCACCACCTCGACGTGCGCGGACTGGCCGCGCTCATCGCCACGCTGGACACGGAATCCGCCACCGAGGTGCTGGCTGCGAGGGAACCCGGCGTCGCCGCGGGCGCCATGGGAATCGTCGATCCCGTGGTCGCCGAGCGCCTACTCAGGGCGATGGAGGATGACGATGCCGCCGAGATCGTGGCCGCCATGCCCGATGAGCATGCCGCCCGCTGGCGAACCCGCCTGGCGCGGGCTCCCGCGCTGCTGGAGCGACGGCTCGAGCACACCAGGGTGTGGCCGCGCCGACGGCGGCATGCGGATCGGTCGACATCCTGATGCTGTTGCGTCGCAAGCGCGTCGGTCTGGCGGCGTTGTTCGCGGTGGTGGGACCGGGCCTGCTGGCTGGACTCTCCGACGACGATCCCGCGGGCATCACGACCTATTCGGTGCTCGGTTCCAATCATGGCTACCAGTTGCTCTGGGTTCTGCTGTTGTCCACCATCGCCCTCATCCTCTTCCACGGGCTTGCCGCGCGCATGGGTGTCGTCACGGGCCAGGGCCTCATCGGATTGGTTCGGCAACGCTACGGCGTCCGGCTGGGTGGCGGTGCGTTGATCGCGTTGGTCGTGGCCAACGTCGGGACTACCTGTGCCGAATTCGCTGGCATCGCTGCGGGTTTCGAACTATTCGGCATCAGCCGCTACATCAGCGTCCCGGCGTCCGCGGTGATCGTCTCTCTCCTCGTACTCCGAGGCAGCTTCCGTCGCGTCGAGCACTTCCTGCTGCTGTTGTCGACGGTGTTCGTGGCCTACATCGCGTCGGGTGTCCTCGCCCGGCCGGACTGGGGTGCCGCGGGGCGCGGGCTCCTGATCCCGACCATGCCCACGACCGGCGAGGCCATCGCGATCATCACCGCAACGGTGGGCACCACGCTCGCGCCGTGGGGGCTGTCGTTCATCCAGTCCTACGCCGTCGACAAGAAGTTGCGCACCGAAGACCTCGCGCTCGTCCGGATCGACGTGGTCACCGGCGCCGTCTTGACCGGCGTCATCGGATTCTTCGTCGTAGTGGCCTGTGCCGCAACCCTGCACCGCGACGGCCGCTCGATCCACGATGCGGCCGACGCCGCGGTCGCCCTCCAACCCCTCGCGGGCACAGCGGCCTCGCAGCTGTTCGCCGTCGGCCTGATCGGGGCGGCGTTCCTCGCGGCGTCGATCCTGCCCCTGTCGACGGCGTACTCGGTATGCGAGTACGCGGGTATCGAGGCGGCCATCGACGACACCTTCCACGACGCCAAGACCTTCTATCTGACGTTCGGCATCGTCACGGTCCTCGGAGCGGTGACCGTGCTCATCCCCAACGTTCCCCTGGTCACGATCCTGGTGGCCACTCAGGTCCTCAACGCCGTCCTCCTGGTGCCGCTGCTGTTCGCCATGGTCGGCATCGGACGTGACCGTGACCTGATGGGCCACTTCACCATTGGACGCTGGGGGATGGTTGCCTACGGTCTGACGATCGCCCTGGTGGTGCTGTGCGTCGTCGCGTTGGGGATCGTGTCGCTCGCGTGAGCTACGGTCCTGCCTCGCCGTCGTCGTCGCTCGACGGGGCTGGCGATGGCACTGATTTCGACCGCGCCGCCGGCGTTGACGGCGCCGCTGCGGATGACCTCACCTGCTCGTCGCTCGACGGGCGCCGATTCGCCCGTCAACACCGAATCGTCGAGGAGCGCACTGCCCGTGGTGATCCGGCCGTCGAAGGGCACGACCTCGCCAGGGCCCATGACGATCAGATCGTTCACCATGACGGCGCTGCCCGCGATCACCTCGAGTCCGTCGGCCGCGCGGCGTCGCGCCGTCGTCGCGGCATGCGCGAGCAGGCTGCGCAGATCCTTCGTGGCACGCCGTTCGGCCGCAGCGTCCAGCGTCTGGCCCGTCGCCAGCATGAGGCCCACCAGCGCGCCTGCGAGGTACTCGCCCACGGCCATCGCACCAACGAGTGACAGCACCGCGATGACGTCGACCCCCACCCGACCGCGGCGTAACCCCACCATCGCCCACCAGATCGCTGGAATGACGGCCACCAACGTTCCGGCGAACCAGAACCCGTCGGCGAGAGGCGTGCGTCCCGACAGGCATGCGACACCGCCGGCGATGAGCGCCACGAGGGTCGAAATCAAGAACAGCGGTTGGACTTTCATGTCAGCATCGTCGCTTCGAGCAGGCCCTGGGGGCAGGGCCAGTGGTCCCGGGACGGGGTCAGTATCCCGTCAGCGGTGCGCGCCAAGTCACCGACGTGCCCAGGCCCGCGGTCGACGAGACTTCACAACGGCCACCGGCCTGCTCGGCACGGCGTTCGACGTTGGACAGACCGCTGTGGCGCTGGTTGTCGGCCGGGATGCCGTGCCCGTCATCGATGACTTGGATGACCAGCTCGTCAGCGATGGCGACGTCCACCGTGATGAGGCCCGCGCCGGAATGTCGCACTGCGTTGCTGATGAGTTCGGTGAGGACGGCCTCGGCGTGTTCGGCGAGGGATCCGTCGACCACGGTGAGTGGGCCGGACAGATGCAGACGCGTCTCGGTGGCGAGGTCCTCGGTGAGACCTGCGAACAAATGCTGAACTCGCTGCCGAAAACCCTTGCCGCGCACCGGTGACTGCAGTCCGAAGATGGTGGTGCGGATGTCTTCGATCGTGGCCTGCAGGTCATCCAGGGTACGGTTCAGGCGTTCGACGACCTCGGGGGAGTGCGAGCGGGCGATGGTGCCCTGCAGGTGCATGCCGGTCGCGAACAGTCGCTGGATGACGTGATCGTGCAGATCGTGGGCGATGCGCTCGCGGTCGGCCACGATGCTGAGCTCGTGAATCCGCTCGCCCGCTGCCGCGAGGGTCAGCGCCACCGCCGCGTGGTGGGCGAAGTCGCCGATCAGCGCGAGCTCGCCGCTGTCGAACGGCGGCTGACTCTCGTGCCGGGCCACGGCGATGACGCCGATGACGTCGTCCTCGTACCGCAGCGGCATCACGATCGCCGGCCGCTCGCCCACGTCGGTGAAGCTGTGGATCGGATGCCGGAAGCGGTCGGTGATCACCGCACGGCCCGAGGTGAACACCGCGCCCGTGGTCGACCCCTCGACCGGTACCTGCCGTCCGATGACGTCGTCCGCGTGCACACCCACTGCGGTCGACACGACGAGGGTCGTCACCTCCTCCCGCGGCGCGTCGGGGTCGGCGGCGACCAGGACGATCGCCTGCTCCGCCTTGGCGAGCTCGCGGGCTCGCTCGGCGATCAGCCACATAGGCCTGACGGAAGACTCCGTTCCGGAGAGCAGAGCCGTGGTGATCTCGCGGCTGGCCTGCATCCACTTCGCACTCGCACGCACCCGCTCGAAGAGGCTCGCGTTCTGAATGGCGACGGCGGCGGCCGTGGCCAGGGCGCGCGCGGCGACCTCGTCCGACTCGTCGAAGACTCGGGCGGGGTCGGAGTGCGTGAGGTAGAGGCTGCCGAACGCGTCCCCGCGGATGATGATCGGCACGCCCAGGAAGCCGGCCATCGGGGGGTGGTGCTCCGGGAGTCCGACGGCCGTCGGGTGCGCGGTCAAGTCGTTCAGCCGGATTACGTCGGTGGTGTCCAGCAGGAGGCCCAGGACCCCCTTGCCAGCGGGCAGGTGGCCGATCTTCGCCACCGTCGGAGCGTCCATCCCACTGTGCACGAAGGAGCTCAGCGTTCCGTCCGGGGCCCGCACGCCGAGCGCACCGAACTCGGCTCCGGTCAGCTCGATGGCGGCGGTCACGATGCGCGACAGCGTCGCCTCGAGGTCGAGATCAGCCCCGATCTCGAGGAAGATCTGGAGCAGCCGCTCCATCTGGTCGCGGCTGGCCAGCAACTCATCGAGGTCCTCGTGCATGCGGCCCATGAGCCTTCGGCTTCCGAGTTGCGCGAAGGCTGAGTCGCGCCGAGCTCGGTCCATGGTGTCGCTCCCCTTGCCGCTCCGCGAGCGACGTGCCAATTCTACTCGCGCACAGCGCGTTTTATCCCAAGCCCGGCGAACTGGATGATGGGGTGGTCGTGGCCGCAGCGATTCGGCCGGGGCTGCGCGCCGCCGTCCTGCCAGGTCACGTGGGACTTTGTACCCCTCGAGTCGTGACGCATGCCCCGTTACACGCCGGCTCGGTTGTTTTACGTTCTGAAGCAAGCGTTCCCACGAGAAGGGCCAACGATGACGGCTTTCGATCCCGACCCCGTCCTCGAGCTGACGACGCAGGAGGCCTGGGCCAAGCTGGCCAGTGTCACGCTGGGGCGGCTGGCTACCAGCGTCGGGGGGCAGCCGGAGATCTTTCCAGTCAACTTCGTAGTGCAGCGGCACACCATCCTGTTGCGTACCGCGGAGGGCACCAAGCTCATGAGCGCACTGATCAACGAGCGGGTCGCGTTCGAAGCTGACGACCACGACGTCTACGAGGGGTGGAGCGTCATCGTCAAGGGCCAGGCAGAGATCCTCGACGACTCCGCCGACATCGCCGAGGCCGAACGTGCGCAGGTATTACCCTGGATCCCGACGATCAAGCGTCGCTTCCTGCGGATCACGCCCCACGAGATCAGTGGCCGGCGGTTCCGCTTCGGTGGTGAACCCGACGACTGGTCCAGTCCGGCCTGATCCACTCAGATGATCCGATGGAATCCCTCCTGCGCTTCGGGACCTCTCTCAGCGGTGGTCTCCTCGGCGGGCGCGATGCGGAACTTAGGGTGCACGTAGTCTCGGCGAAAGCGCTCGGCCCGGTCGCGGATGCCCCGGAGCATCTTCTGCTCCATGACGAAGTGCGGGATGTCGAAGCTGACGTGGCCGGTCGGACCCCCGCTGCCGCGCACGACGAGACGGGTGTTCGCGCCATCCCGGAACAGATGGAATGCCCAACTGCCAGAGGCCTTCCCGCCGCTCTCGATGTCGTCGTAGTCGTCTTGGGAGACCAGGATCAGAAATAATTCAGGTTCCACCGCGGCCACTGCTTGAGAAGCCTTGCGGCCGTAACGCCTTGCCATCCACACCGTGTCACCCGCTTGGACGTTCTGCCATTCGGGGTGGATGTCGTCCGCATTGCGGATGCGTGCACCGACGGCACGTTCGAGGAGGCTGTAGCTGTAGAAACCTCCCCTGTCTTCACCGATCTGCGCTAGCCAGGGCCAGACGGCGTCGGCGGGCGCGTGAACGGTGATCGCCCGGGTAGTACGCACGGCTCCGTCGGCGACCAGATCGTCACCGGGCAGGCCCGCCGCGTACTCCTCGGGCGTCGACCCCCACCGGTACATCCAGGGCCTTAGGTGGGCCCGGTACCACGTGCTGATCCCGACGACCGCCAGGGCACCTGCCAGCCAAGCTCTTTGATTGGTCACCGCGCGACGCTAACTCGTCGAATGACCGATTGGACAGAGTCATTCGTCCTCGGCGCGGCAACGAGTAATGCTATCCACTTCCCACGGACAAGGGTCTTCGGACCCTCGCGGTGGCGCGATCGCAACGGCACTGTGAGGGGTGATGAATGCCCTTTTGCGAAGGTGGTCGAGATGAGCTCGAGTTTCCCAGAAAACGAAACCGTGCACACCGCTTTGTCGTTGGCCGCGCGAGCGCCGTCGGTACACAACACCCAGCCGTGGCGGTGGCGCGTCGGCGACGAGAGCCTGCACCTCTTCGCGGAGCCGTCCCTGCAGCTGCAACACACCGATCCCGACAGTCGCGATCTGATCATCAGCTGCGGAGCGGCACTCAACCACCTCACACTGGCGCTGGCGGCCTTGGGCTGGCAGACCAAGATTCACCGCTTCCCCAATGCGGGTGATCCCTATCATCTTGCCGCGATCGAGGTGCAACCTTGGACGCCCAGTGAAGTGGATGTGGCTCTCGCCGCGGCGATTCCACGTCGCCGTACCGATCGCCGGTTGTACAGCCCCTGGCCCGTGCCGCACGGTGACGTCGCACTGATGGGAGCGCGCGCGGCTCGAGCGGGAGTCACCGTCCGGCGTATCGACACCGCTGCCGACCTGAAGGTGTTGCTGGCCAACGCGGTCCACGAACACATCAACGACACCGAGTATCTCACCGAGTTGGCGGTGTGGAGCGGACGTCACGCCTCGACTGCGGGTGTACCGGCGCGAAGTACGCCGGTCTCGGAACCCGACGCGCAGGTCCCCGGTCGATTCTTCGCCGGTGCGGCGTTGGCCCAGCCGCCCGGGGCCAGTGTGGATGACGATCACGGAATACTGGTGGGGCTGGGCACCGTCGAGGATGACGTGCTCGCGCGATTACGGGCAGGTGAGGCGACGAGCCTGGTGTTACTGACGGCAACGGCGGTCGGGATGGCCACCTGCCCGGTGACAGAGGTGCTCGAGGTACCGGCGACCCGTGATGCCGTCCGGGCGGAAGTCTTTGGTCTGAAGGCCTTTCCACAGATGCTGATTCGCGTGGGCTGGGCGCCGGTGAACGCCGATCCGCTCCCGGCCACGCCGCGCCGCCCATTGGCCGACACCGTGACGATGCTGGACGGTTCACCCTTCGGGTGACGGTCTAGTCGGCGCCCTCGTCGTGGATGGCGTCGAGGTCAACGCGGATGCTCAGGACGGACCCGTCGAGCCGCTGAGTACAGGGCCAACCACCGTCGGTGATGACTCGGCGCATCGAACTGTTCTCGGCGAGCACGTCGGCCACCAGATGGTGGATGCCGTCGTCGGCTGCGATGCGGCCGAGTGTGCGGAGGAGCGCTGTTCCGACACCGCGTGCGTGCTGCAGGTGCGCGATGACGACGGATACCTCGGCGCAGCCGGGCTCCACGGTCAAGACGTAACTCGCCGTGCCGATCAGCGCATCGTCCTCGAAGACGCCGAGCGCGCACTGCTCGTCGGAGCGGGTGGTGAGCGTGCGGGCCCACTGGTCGAGGTAGCCGGGATGTGTCGTGAAGAAACGCATGTAGCGCTCCGTGTCGCTGAGGGTGTCCGACAATGCGACGACCGCGTCGTAGTCATCGGGCTCGAGCTGACGGATGAGGACGCTGGCGCCGTCGATGAGGGTGAGCGATGACGGCCGGCTCGTGATCACTGACGCGCGACGATGATGCCCAGTCGTAGTGACCATGTCGTGGAAAGCCTTCCGTAGTTCCTCGGATCTGGAGCTAGCGAACGACCACGACCGAGCACTCGCCGTGCGCGATCAGCGGACGGCTGTGAGGGCCGATGATCTGCGCCACCTGCCCGGCTACATTGGCGCCGAGGACGGCTAGCTGGATGGACTCGCCGTGATTGTCGGCGAGGAAGCCCGCGACCCGAGACCGCGTCGCCACGGGATAGACGTGCACGCCGGGGTGGCGCCGCGTCATCTCGCTGACCCGCTGATCGAGATCGTCGTAGGAGGTATCGCCGAAGTCGTCGTCCCACACGCCGACGGCGAGGACCGGCGCGTGCCGCAGTCGAGCCTCGTCCATTGCGAACTCGACGACATCGGCGTTGCCGGGGGACGCATCGACCGGCACGACGATCCAATCGGTTCCCGCACTCGAAACCTGATGTGGTGATCGCAAGATGGCAACGGGGCAGTGGGCTCGTTCGGCCAACGCGGCTGCCGTCGATCCGAGGAACCGCCGGGCGATGAACCCGATGCCCACCGAACCCACGCACACCATCGATGCCCGTCTGGACATCTCGAGCATTGCCAGATCCGGTCGACCCCAGATGATTTCGGTCTCTACCTTGACCGGACGGTCGGCGGCGGCGACCACGGCTGACGCTGCGCGCAGCGCGGTCTCGGCATACTCGCCCTCGAGCATGGTCGGGTCGATCGGTTCCTCCGGGGCGTGAGCCACGGGGATGACGTGAACCAGGAGCAGCGCAACGTCGCGGGAGATCGCTTCGTCGATGGCCCAGAGCGCCGCGTCGGTCGAGGCATCCGAACCGTCGATGCCGACCACCACGGGTGCAGAAGAATCGGTCGGCATTACGGCTCCTTGGATCCGGACGCCTAGGGCGACGTCTATTGCCCAACGCTATTCGGTATGACGACGCGTGCACTGGGGCCGTTGGTCCCTCGTCGAACGCCGGAGGTCCCGCGTGCCGCCGGGCCGGGGTGCCTTGGTGGGAGGAGTGACGTCTGCCGACGGTGACGGGACGTTGGACCCTTGAGGACACGTCGACTCGACACCAGGATCGGACGGTGCAGGGTCGCACCGGTGGTGCTGCGGAGGGAGATGTCATGCAGACCTTCACCATCCACCTGGGCCGCAGCTTCCTACGGCGGTTGTTCGGGCGGCATCCTCTGGTTCGGACCAGCGACCGGGTCGAGGCACTGGCCGTCGTCCTCGCCGTGTTGCTGGCAATGGTCGCAATACCCGTGGTGGGCGCGATGGGAACGGCGATCCACGAAACGCGATCACTGGTCTACGCCGAAGAGGCGCTGACTCGACACGTGCTGAAGGCCACCGCGATCGAGCACTCCGAAGTGGTTCCGTACGGCAACGCGGTCGACCTCAATGTGAAGGCGCGATGGAATGCGTTCGGCGGCAACCACATCGAGGTGGTTCCTGTCACCAGTGCGGTCAAGGCCGGCGACCTCGTCGACGTCTGGGTGGACGAGGGTGGCCGTCAGGTGTCGGCGCCGAGCCCGTCCGGCCGCGCAGGTGAGGAGGCCCTTGGCGCCGCGGTACTGGTGTGGCTGGGCGTCGTCGGAACCATGGTCGGCTGCGTCATGTTGTCTCGGCGGCGGCTGAATCGGACTCGCTACGCCGCATGGGACCGCGATCTCCGGATGCTCTCCGGTGGCGGGCGATTCACCGGGGGCCCGTGACCCTCACCTCGGCGAGATCGCGGACGACGGCGTCGGCACCGGCTGCGAGCAGCTCATCGTGAGCACCGTCGGTGCGGGCGACGCCGATCATCATCGCGAACCCTCCCTTGCGCCCTGCGGCCAATCCCGATCTGCCGTCATCGACGACGACGCAGCGGTCCGGTCTAACCGAGAGTCTGTCCGCCGCTTCCAGAAGCACCGCGGGATCGGGCTTTCCGGGTAGTCCGAGCGCCTCGGTGAGCAGCCCGTCGACGCAGACCGCGAACAGGTCGTCGAGCCGCGCCGCATGGAGTACCCGGCCACAGTTTCGGCTCGACGTGTATAGGGCGACGCCGAACCCCAGGTCGCGGAGGTTGCGGACCAACGCGACTGTGGACTCGAAGACGGTCAGTCCGGTGTCGAGGAGCCGCTCGAAACTGTGTTGCTTTGCCGCGGCCAGTCCCCACACGGTGTCCGCGCCCGTGTCGGTCGCCGACCCCAGAGGCAGTGAAATGCCCCGGGCTGCGAGGAAGTCGATGATGCCGTCCTCGCGGGGTTTGCCGTCGACGTGCGCGCGATAGTCGGCGGCCGTGAACGGTGAGTGGTCTTCCCCGGGCCGGGATGGGCGTCGGGCCAGGAACCCATCGAATAGTTCCGTCCACGCGACGGCGTGTACGGACGCGGTGTCGGTGAGTACCCCATCCATGTCGAAGAGCACGGCGTCGTGGTGGCGAGCGTCGATGGTCACGGGGGCGGGCACGACAGTTGATGCTGCACCACTGGGTCACCCGATCGACAGGGCCGAAAGGCCACTGCGGCAGTGACTTGCGCCAGCAGACCGCGCCTGCTGGCGGTCATTAGCGTGGAGGGTGCACAGTAGTCGCATGCGCGACCGGTTCGATCGAGGAGTGCGAAGATGACCACCTCCACCACGCACCACGGCATCATCGTCGCCGTCGACGGCTCACCAGCGTCGAACGTGGCGGTCGAATGGGCGGCGCGCGAGGCCGCCCTGCGGAAGGAGTCGCTCACCCTGGTCCACGTGCTCCCCGCACCGTTGATCACGATGTGGCCGGAGCCGTTGAGGACTCGGACCCACCAGCGTGAGTTCTACGAACGGCATGGTCACCAGATCATCGACGATGCCGTCGCGGTCGCCGAGCAGTCCGGCGTCCACCTCGCGTCGATCGAGCATCGGACGTTCTCGGGGAACACGCTACCGACGCTCATCGACCTGTCGAAGGACGCGGCGATGGTCGTGGTGGGATGTCGCGGCCGCGATGACGACGATCGCCCGATTCTAGGGTCGATTCCCACGGGCCTGATTAGGCACGCGCACTGCCCGGTCGCGATCGTCCATGACGAAGTGCAGCCGCTCGCGACGGCGCCGGTGCTGGTGGGCGTGGACGGTTCGCCGACGTCGGACCAGGCAACGGCGATCGCCTTCGACGAAGCGTCGCGACGCCAAGTCGGCGTGATTGCCATGCATTCGTGGGGAGAGTACGGCCCGTATCAAGTCCCGATGATCGACTGGGAGGAACAGCTCGGCGAGGGAAAGGCGGCCCTGGCCGAACACCTGGCCGTCTGGGAGCAGCGGTATCCGAACGTCGCCGTCGAGCGACGCCTGGTGTACGGCGAGCCGGCGTACCAACTGCTGGCGGCATCGGAGGCCGCGCAACTCACCATCGTCGGAAGCCACGGCCGCGGCGGGTTCGCGGGGATGTTGCTCGGATCCGTCAGTTCCGCAGTCGTGCAGGCGGTCCGGACACCGGTGATCGTCGCTCGCGAGCCGTGAGGCGGGACCTAGGGCCGGCGCTCGCCGGTGCCGCTGCGCTCTACGCCGCCCGGCGCTACTACCGCAATTGGGGGGCCACCAAGCAGGAGAGCCACGCCCGGATGCCCGGCGACGGTCTCATTCACGAGCCGGCTGCCCAGAGCACCTCCGCAGAGTGGATCGACGCGCCGATCGAGTCCGTGTGGCCCCGAGTGCTGAAAGCCACACTGCACCAGCAAGATGCCGACCCAATTCGCGGCGAGATCGTGCAGCTGCGGTTGACCAGATACCGACGGATCGCCATGTCGGTCGTCGAGGGTGTCGACGGTCGCTCCCTGGTGTTGCGGACGGTTCCCCGAGCGGTCCCCATCGACGTGACCTGGGCCTGGTCCGCCGAATCCCGTTGGGACGACCGGACCAGGGTGATCGTGCGGCTGCGGATCGCGCTACGCCACCCCGGTGACGTCTTCGTTGCGGAGGCGGCCGGTCCGATCATCGCCGTGCTCACGCGGCGGCGACTCGCCGAGATCGGTCAGTTCTGACGGCACACGATCACCGGCGTGCTCGTCGCATGGACGACCGTGGTGCTGACGGAGCCGAGCAGCATGCCCGCGAACCCCCCGCGACCGTGGCTACCAACGACCAGCAGCTGGGCGGCTTCGGCGACCTCGAGCAAATGGCGGGCCGGTTGATCGAAAACCACCCGCCGATGGACGACGACGTCGGGATAGCGGTCGTTCCAGCCGGCGAGCCGCTCGGCCAGCGTCTCCTCGGCCGCGGATTGGAAGTTCGGCCAGGCCAGCGGGGGCAGGCCCGGCGGCTCGGAATCGATCCACGCGTGAAGGGCCACCAATTCGGCTCCGCGCCAGGAAGCTTCGTCGAAGGCGACCGCTGTGGCCAACTCCGACGCCGGCGAACCGTCGATGCCGACGACGACGGGGCCGCGGCTCTCACCGACCGCGTCGGCCGGTTCCCGGATGACGGCCACGGGGCAATGCGCGTGATGGACCAGGGCGGTGCTGACCGATCCGAAGAGACCCCGGCGCCACGCTCCTCGGCCCCGGCTGCCGACGACGATCATCTGAGCGTCCTTGGTCGCATCGATCAGCGTCGGGATGGGTACGGAGACCGCCACTTCGGTGTCGATCCGAACCTGCTCGTCCGAGCCGACCGCCGCCTGTGCGATGCGTCGCGCCGACTCCAGAACGCGCTCACCCTCTTCTCGCTGAAGCTCGCCGTGGGCAGGCGGCAGCGGGGCTCTCGCGTATCCCACGCGCCACGCCTGCTCGGCGGGATTGATGGCGTACAACAGCGTCAGGGCGACGCTACGCATCGCCGCCTCCCTGGCGGCCCAGCGGATGGCGGCGTCCGAAGCGGCGGACTCGTCGACCCCGACGACTATCCGATCGGTGGAGTGCTCAGTCATGGTCGTTCTCCCTTCATCGGGTTCAACGCTAGGGCCCTACACGCGGCCGATCATGAGCAATTCGGCCTCGTGCACCGCGCCAAAGGTCACCGGTCGACGAACTCGCGGCAACGTGTTAGGGCAGCGGTGCCGACCAGCGCAAGACCGTGCCGCGGGCGCCGCTCTTCGCGACGCTGAACGTCCCGCCACTGTCCTCGGCGCGGTGTCGCAAATTGGTCAGCCCGCTGGGGGTCACGTTCTCGCCGATGCCACACCCGTTGTCGGTGACCTCGATGGAGAGGTCGTCGTCGACGGTGATCAGCACGCTCAACTCCGTCGCCCCGCCATGCCGCACGGCGTTGCTCGCCGCCTCGCGCACAACGGCTTCCGCGTGGTCGGCCAATGCGGGCTCGACCACCGACAGCGGTCCGACGATCTGCACCGTGGTGCGCACGTCCGACCCGCCGAACTGGGCCACCGCCTCGTCGAGCCGTTGCCGCAGCCGTGTCGTCCCGGCCGAACCTGCGTGCAGGTCGAAGATCGTGGTCCGAATCTCCTGTATGACCCCCTGCAGGTCATCGACCGAATCGGAAAGGCGCTGCTGGGCTTCCGGTGACCGCGTACGGGGGATCGTGCCCTGCAAGGCCAGCCCGATGGCGAAGAGCCGTTGGATGACGTGGTCGTGCAGGTCTCTTGCGATCCGGTCGCGGTCGGTGATGACGTCCAGTTCCCGTAGACGCCGTTGGGTGCTGGCATGCTGCCACGCCAGGGCGGCCTGATCGGCGAACGTGGCCATCATGTCCAGCTGCTCGTCGGTGAACGGCGGCGCGCCGCGCCGCCGCAGTGCGATGACCACACCGGCGACGGTGTCGGTGGCGCGCAACGGTAGCACCAGGGCCGGGCCCGGGTCGTCGAGGAACAGCTTGAATTCTGCGTCGATGGCGTTGCCGCGGTGCGGGGTTCGATGCTGGAAGACTCTTCCCACCGTGGTTCCCTGCACGGGTATCGTCGTCGCGACGACGTCCTCGTCACCGCCCGCCATCTCGACGATCTCCAGCTCGGTGAAGTCAGCCAGGGGGAGGTCGGTGCCCGGCGGCACGGCGACCAGGGCCACGTCGGCGCCGGTCAGTTTCAGTGCTTCGGCGGCGACGAGCTGGAACACCTGCGCGGGATCGCCGCCGGACAACAATTGCGTCGCGATGTCGCGGGTGGCCTCCACCCATGACTGGCGGGTGCGCGACTGCTCGTAGAGGCGGGCATTGTCGATGGCGATTCCGGCCGCGGCGGCGAGCGCCTGCGCAAGAACCTCGTCGTCCTCGCTGAACGGTTGGCCCGAGACCTTCTCCGTGAGATAGAGGTTGCCGTACACATCGTCGCGGATCCGAACCGGTACGCCGAGAAAGGTTTTCATCGGTGGATGGTTGGGCGGAAAGCCCACGGAGGCTGGATGGTCGACGATGTTGTTCAACCGAATCGGCTTGGGTTCGTCGATTAGGGCCCCCAGGACGCCATGCCCCTGTGGCAACGGACCGATCAGGCGACGGGTGTCGTCATCGATTCCCTCGAAGATGAACTCGGTGAGTTCGTGCTCGTGGCCTCGCACGCCGAGGGCGCCGTAGCGCGCATCGATCAGCTCGATTGCGGTGTGCACGATGGTCCGTAGCGTCGCGGCCAGATCCAGGCCCGACGTGACGACCAGCATCGCGTCGACCAGGCCGTCGAGTTTTTCGCGGCCCTCGCCGATCTGCTCGACGCGCTCCTGCACCTCGTTGAGCAGTTCGCGGAGCCGCAATCTCGAGAGCGTGGCCCGTACGGGTCGGGCCGCGCCGTCTTCACCGGGGTCGGTCACCGGTCGGGCTGCGGCGCGCGGTCCAGCTTCGACACGAACACCGCCGCCTGGGTCCGTCGCTCCATGCCAAGCTTGGCCAACAGGCGGGACACGTAGTTCTTCACCGTCTTCTCGGCGAGGAACATCCGGGCCGCGATCTGCTTGTTGGTCAGGCCCTCGCCGAGCAGGTCTAGCAGGATACGTTCCTGATCGCTGAGCGCCGACAGGGGGTCCGAGCGCTGGGCAGCGCCGCGGAGCTTGGCCATGAGGGCGGCGGCAGCGCGGTTGTCGAGCAACGAGCGACCGGCACCAACGTCCTTGATCGCCTTCGCCAATTCCATGCCTTTGATGTCCTTGACCACGTAACCGCTGGCGCCGGCGAGGATGGCGTCGAGCATGGCCTCGTCGGACGTGAACGACGTCAGCATCAGGCAGCGCAGGTCGGGCAGGCGGGACAGCAGATCACGGCACAGCTCGATGCCGTTTCCGTCCGGCAACCGGACGTCGAGCACGGCGACGTCGGGACGCAGGGCGGGAATCTGGGCCATCGCGTGCGCGACCGTTCCGGCTTCACCGATGACGTCGAGTTCGGGATCGGCGGACAGCAGGTCGATCAGCCCGCGGCGCACCACTTCGTGGTCGTCGACGAGAAAGACTCTGACCATGTGCACGCCCTTCGCGGAGTATTCGACGGGATCATAACGCGTTGTGCGGTTCACACACGAGAACCGAGCAACCAGAATCGTGGAGGGCGACTTCGACGCCGGCGCCCACCACGTCGCCGAGCCCGCGTGACCGCTCACGCCCGACCACGACCAACTGAATCTTCTTGGCGTTGTTGCTCAAGTAGTTCAGCGTGCTGCAGTGCGCGACCACCGGTTTGATGTCGACGTCGGGGTTTCTACGGATCCACCAGGAGAGGCGCCGGTCGAGTTGGGCCTTCGCGCGGCGGTTTCCGTCGCTGACGGCGCGCGCATCGTGGATGTCGGTGAACCTGGACTGCCACGTGGTGAGCACGCGCAACGGTGCGCCGCGCAGCCGCGCCTCGGCGATGCCGAGCTGCAAGACGTTGGTGCAGGAGATCATCTCGTCGACTTCGACGACCACGGGACGCGGCGGGACGATACCGGCTTCGGTGCCGCGGATGATGGCGACCGGGCATTGCGCCGACGAGGCCAGCATGGCCGCGGTCGAACCGAGCCGGCCCATGGCCGTGTGCCTGAGCCCGATGGCACCCACGCAGAGCATCGCCGCCGTTCTCGAGGCCCTCAGCAACGCCACGGTCGGCCGCTCCTGCAGGATCTCCACCTCGATCTTCACCGGCTCGTCGGCGGCCTCGACGGCGGCGAATGCATAGCGGATCGCCAGCTCGGCGGTGGCCAACCTACGGGCGGCGACGTCCGGGTGCTCGTCGCTGTCGGCACTCGGCTCGATCGCGTAGAGCAGCCGAAGCGGCACGTCACGTTGCACGGCTTCGTCGACGGCCCAGAGCGCAGCCGTGACCCCTGCCCGAGATCCGTCGATGCCGACCACTACGCACGGTGAGGGTTGGTGCGTGTCCTGCATCGTGTCTCCCAACGGTTTGCAAGCTCTTGCCCATCGACGCTAGGCCTGGCAGCCAGGTTCGATCAGGGGCTTAAGTCCCCGATTGGACGTCGATGGTCCTGAAGCTAGAGACGACCCCTGTCATCCCGCAGAGAGAACTTCAGGACGTCGGAGAGGGGACGACGCGGCGTGGGCGGCGGGATTTCATCGAGCGACGGAGCCAGGCCAATCCGGATCAGCGCCTGCGGGTACGGGCGCCCGATCAGACCGCTGACGATGTCGCGACTCGCGGCGACCTCGGTCAGGTGGGTCAACGTGCAGGTGGCCATCCCGGCGAGGGTGGCCTCGAGGAGTAGTGCGGAGAGCGCCTCGCCGCAGCGCAGAATGTCCCCGTGGTCATCGGCCACGGCCGACAGCGCGACGATCGTGGAGCGGTCCTCGGGCACCTCGAGGCGGCGTTCGGCGTGTCGGGTCACCG
Organism: Mycolicibacterium sp. TUM20985; assembly: GCF_030295745.1. NCBI lineage: Bacteria > Bacillati > Actinomycetota > Actinomycetes > Mycobacteriales > Mycobacteriaceae > Mycobacterium > Mycobacterium antarcticum. The sequence goes on along the minus strand of NZ_AP027291.1, from coordinate 4,216,534 downwards.
GAAACGTTCGACCGACGTCGACGCGGTCACTTTCGGCCGCTGATACCAGGGCGCTCTGCGGTATTCCGTCGGTTACGTCGAAAGGCGATGTCCACCAGGATAATTCTTGGTGATAGGACGAATCATAGAGACGCAGCGACTCGGTCAGCTGAGATGCCTCGGCGAGCTGAGGCCGGGCGTCGTCGCGCAGGACGTCCATGACGGCCCCGTCGTCGTCGAGCGCGCGACGCAGCAGATCCTCGAGGGCGGCCCAATCGGGAACGGGTGCGAACGGCAGGCGGTCGGTGCGTCGCTGCAGGATCGCGTCGGCCCGGTGACGGTGGCCGTCGGTGACGAACGGCATCGCGGAGAAGTCGACGGTCGCCAGGTGCGTGGTCTTGTTCGGATTTGGGAAGTAGTCGACGTTGGCCGTCCACCCGGCGGCGGCCATGGCGACCCGTAGATGGTCGAGGACGGCACCGCAGCTGATCAACGCCTCCCGGCCCGAACGGTCGGTGGTGACCAGACGGTCGCGCTCCAGGTGCAAGTCGAGCGTGCTTCCGTCCGCGACCCACCGCCAGGGTTGGCTGTTGTGGTAGGACGGCGCGCGGCAGGCCAGCTGGACAGCGGCTTCAATGACCTCGTACGCGACCGCGGTCTGCGGCATGGTCGTCCTCCTGGCGAATCGTTCACCACCGAGCGTGCCTCCGGCAGCTCCGGCGCAACAGGGTATTTATGCCCTTCACAGTTGGGACCTTTCCCGTGGAATAGGGGGCCGACGGCCGGTACGCCGCGCCCCGCGCGGGGCACATGATCGTGGGTATGAGTGCAGCCTCCGCGGACGTCCCGGTGGTTCTCGCACCTGCCTTGGCGGACGCCCAGATCTGCGAAACCCACACGGGTATCGTCTTCTTGGTGGGCGATCGGGCCTACAAGATCAAGAAGCCCGTCCTCACCGACTTCCTCGACTTCCGGACGGTCGAGAGCCGGGAACACGTCTGCGCCAGGGAAGTCGCGCTCAACAGCCGCCTCGCTCCCGACAGCTACCTGGGCCTAGCCCACCTGAGTGGCCCGGGATGCGGGCCCGCCGAACCGGTCATCGTCATGCGCCGGTACCCCGATTCATTGCGGTTGTCGTCGATGGTCCGCCGCGGCGAGCAGGTGCAGGACTCGTTGACGGCCATCGCGGCCACGATGGCGCGCTTCCACGAGCGCACCGACCGGTCGCGCCAAATCGACGCCTCGGCCACGGTGGGAGCGGTCGGCGCGCGATGGCAGGAGAATCTGTCGGAGCTGCGCCGCTACGTGGGAACCGTGGTCGGGCCCGAGCCATTGGCCGAGATCGAACGTCTTGCCGTCCAGTTCATTTCCGGGCGGGCGGAGCTGTTCGCCGAACGGATCGCCGAGCGCCGCATCGTCGACGGGCACGGCGACCTCCTGGCCGACGACGTCTTCTGCCCCGACCGTGGCCCAGTGCTGTTGGATTGCTTGGAGTTCGACGACGGACTGCGCCATGTCGACTGCATCGACGACGTCGCCTTCCTGGCGATGGACCTGGAGTTCCTCGAGCGAAAGGACCTGGCGGACTTCTTCCTCGCCGAATATCGCCGGCAGTCGGGCGACGTCGCGCACGCCGCGTTGGCCGACTTCTACGTGGCCTACCGCGCCGTCGTGCGCGCCAAGATCGATTGCATCAGGGTCGACCAGGGTCACGGGGCCGCGGAAGTCGACGCTCGTCGCCATCTCGACATCGCCGTGAACCACCTTCAGACGGGCACGGTTCGACTCGTGCTGGTTGGCGGCGGACCGGGGAGCGGTAAGACCACACTGGCCCGCGCACTCGGTGAATCGATGGGAGCCCGGGTCATCTCGACCGACGACGTGCGCCAGGAACTCCGCGAAGTAGGCGAGATCGCCGGCGTCGTCGGCATCCCGGACGCCGGCCTCTACGGTGACGAGAACGTGGCGGCGGTCTACGACGAAGTCCTGCACCGGGCGGCAGTGACGCTGGCCCGCGGTCGGTCGGTCGTCCTCGACGGGACGTGGCGTGACCCCGGCCAGCGTCAGGGTGCGCGCGACGTGGCGCGCCAACACTTTTGTCCCGTCGTGGAACTCGCGTGTACGGTACCTCTGCTCGAGGCGCAGCGGCGCATCGCCACTCGGGTGGGAACCAACTCCGATGCCACTCCGCGCATCGCCGGTCTCCTCGAGGCCGAGGGCGATGACTGGAGCGAGTTCCATCACATCGATACCCATGGGCCGCTGCGTGATTCGGTCGCCGAGGCGCAGCAGATCTGCTGCCTTGCCATCTGATAGGGGGAGGGACATGTCCAACGATTCGGCACCCGTGGTCGTCGGCGTCGACGGCACTCCGTCGTCGGTGACGGCCGCACGTTGGGCGGGCGCGATCGCGCACGCGTCGGCGTGCCCTCTGCACCTCGTTCATGCCGATCCCTACTTCGGGCACAGCATGTCCGACGCCGCAGCGGCCATCCGCGCTGCGGAGATCGCCGAACAGAGAGACACCGCCGCCGCGATCCTCAAGGCCGCTGAGGAGGCTGTCCGTGCCGACTTCGACGACTTGAGCGTCACGACAATGGATTTCGCCGAACCCGTCAGTGCCGTCCTCTCACGTCTCAGCGGTCATGCCCGGCTCGTCGTCGTGGGCGGCCCCGCGGTGACGCCCGCAGGCGCACTGCTGCTGGGGTCCACCACACTCGAGGTGGCGAGACGCGCGATGTGCCCGCTCGTCGCATGGCGGGGTGTCGCCGTGGCGCCGACGGTGCAACCCCTGGTCGTCGGGATCGACGGCTCGCCCCACGGTGACGCGGCCCTGGCGGCAGCGTTCGCGCTGGCGGATCTGTTCGGTGCGCCGCTACGCGTCGTGCACTGTTGGTCCACATTGGTGGCCCTCGACGAGGCGATCGCTCCCTTCCTCACGGACGGAAGCCGATTGGAGGCCGCGGAGCGTCGGGCGGTGACCGAATCGGTCGCTGCATGGCGCGCGCGCTACCCTCGCGTGGAGGTGACCACCTTCGTCGAACCGTACGGCCCGAGCCAGGCCCTGCTGGCGCACGCTGAGGGGGCACAGCTGATCGTGGTGGGCAATCGAGGACGCAACGCCCTTGCCGGCGTCCTGCTCGGATCCACCACCCTGAATCTCCTGCACCACTCCCTAGTTCCGGTCGTGCTGTGCCATTCAGCGACGGCGTGACCGATCGTGGACGAGCGAGACGTCGATCAACCGCTGCACGCCCTCGCCGATGCCCGCGGCTAGCTCGTCGACGCTCACCTCGGCGTCGAAGTCACCGATCAAGCCGAATACCAATTGGTCGGCATAAGTCATGATGGCGATGCCCGTCCGCAGCTGAAGTGCGATGGGCGGCACGGGCATCAAGGAGACTACCTCGCGGTCCATTACGCGTAGCCGCTCACGCGGCCCCGGAACGTTCGTCGCCACGGTGACCACGCCGCGCTGCGGAAGTCTGGTGAGCAACCGCACCGTCCATGCGGTGAGCGCAAACGGGAGACGGTTCGACCCCGCGACCATCATCCCGCCGGCTTGGCGCTGGCCGCTGGACTTCGCCGTCATCAAGCGGGTATGCACTGTGAGCAGTCGTTGTACCGGGTCGGCTTCCTCGATCGGGAGCAGAGGCAACATCACCGATACCCGGTTGTCGGGCTCGTGCAGGCTGTCGGCGGAGCGCAACGACACCGGTATCAACGTGCGCAACGAGTTTCGCTTCGGATCACGGCCATGCCGCAGCAGCGCCATCCGGAAGCTGTCGCTGATCGCGGCCAGCGCCACGTCGTTGATGGTCACCTCGAAACGCTTCCGGACCGAGTCGAGGTCGGCCAGCGGGACCCGGGCGGCGCTGTAGCGCCGTTGGTCGCTCACCGCGCCCGTGAGTGACGGCGCGGCGGGTGAGACGATCCCCGCGGCGATCTCGGCGGCTCCTGCCGTCACCCGGTACGCGGTGCGCGCGGCACTCGTGGACAGACGCCAGGATTCGGCCGCCCAATCGAGAGGATTCAAGCTGGGCAGACCGATTCGGGGCCGCCGCTCGACGGTCTTGCTGCCGTGGATGTCGGTGGCGAACGTCGCGGGATCGTCGCCATCGCACATCTGCATGAGGATGCTGCCCGCGGAGATGCCGTCGGCGATGCAGTGATGAATCTTGATCAGCAGCGCCCACTGGCCGTCGGCGACTCCGTCGATCATCCAGCATTCCCACAGCGGCCGGGTGCGGTCCAACTTCCGTTCCATCAGATCGGCGACGACGCGGAAGAGGGCCGGCTCGTCACCCGGGTTCGTCACCCCGGTGTGCCGGACGTGGTGTTCGATGTCGAACGCGGTGTCGGCGACCCATTCCGGCGCGCTCCAGTCCCACTGATGCAGTTTGACCACCTGGGTGCAGCGCGGAATCCTCTGCACGCGTTCGCCTATCAGTGCGACGAGGTCGGCGAAGGCCGGCGGCGGTCCCTCGAGGATCGACAGGGCGCCGATCGCCAGGCTCACGTGACTGTCGGAGTCCTCGGCCTCCAGGAATCCAGCGTCCAGAACCGACAAGCGCTCGTTGTGCATCCCGGTACTCCCTTCAGATGCGAAACCCCGGCGAAAACCCCACTGTCGCAACTTCGGCCTCGGCTGCACAGGGCCATAGGTCCCTGCGCCCCGATCGGAGACCTTTGGCAGTACCTCGCGGCCGAAATGCTCTGCCGGTGCCGGGGCGGGGCGTCGCATGATCGCGGCATAGCTCGATGGAGGAGTATTGATGAAGGCCGAGACCGGTGACTGGTTGGTGGTCAAGAGCGCAACGACGGGGCGTGCCGAGCAGCGTGGGCTGATCACCGAGGTGCATTCTGCCGACGGCACACCGCCATACGTGGTGCGATGGCTAGCCAACGATCATGACGCACTGGTCTTTCCCGGCCCGGACGCGGTCATCGTCACCCCGGGGGAGCAGCGCGCTGCAGATGAGCGCACGGATGCGCGACTTGGCATGATCCAGCGGGAGATGCGCCACGGCGGGGCGGCCGCGCCCGGCCGTTCGGCGCCGGGTCGATGAGCGAACGCACGGGCTACCACGCGACCTACCAGGCGAGCCTCGAAGCTCCGACGGCATTCTGGGCGGACGCCGCGAAGGCCGTGACGTGGACGCGTGAGCCCCGCAGGGTTCTCGACGACACCAGGGCGCCGTTCTACCGGTGGTTTCCCGACGCTGAGCTGAACACGTGCGCCAACGCCTTGGACCGTCACGTCGCCGATGGCCGCGCGAACCAGCCGGCGTTGATTTGGGACTCACCCGTCAGCGCATCGCAGCGCACCTACACCTACGGTGAGTTGCTCCACGAGACAGCCTGTTTCGCCGGTGTACTTCGGGGGTTGGGGGTCGCCAGGGGCGATCGCGTGGTGATCTACATGCCGATGATCCCCGAGGCCGTCATCGCCATGTTGGCGTGCGCCCGCATCGGCGCGGTGCACTCGGTCGTGTTCGGAGGCTTCGCACCACACGAACTCGCTGCGCGCATCGACGACGCCCGGCCCGGTGTGGTCGTGTCGGCGTCGTGCGGCATCGAGCCGTCCCGCGTCGTGCAGTACAAGCCGATGCTCGACGCCGCCCTCGACGCCGCGCAGTACCCGCCGCGGCACTGTGTCATCGTCCAGCGTGACCGGCAACGCTGCGACTTGAAGCCCGAACGCGATCTCGACTGGCATCAGCTGATGACGACGGCACAGCCGGTGGCCGCGGTGCCGGTCGCGGCGACCGACCCTCTGTACGTGCTCTACACGTCGGGGACCACCGGTACGCCGAAGGGCATCGTCCGCGACAACGGCGGACACGCCGTGGCACTGTCGTGGAGCATGCGCCACGTGTTCGACGTCGGGCCCGGGGACGTGTTCTGGGCTGCCTCCGACGTCGGCTGGGTGGTAGGGCATTCCTACATCGTGTACGGCCCGCTGTTGGTCGGTGCGACGACGGTGCTCTACGAGGGCAAGCCCGTCGGCACACCCGATCCCGGAGCCTTCTGGCGCGTGATCGCCGAGCACGGGGTGAAGGTTCTTCTCACCGCTCCGACGGCGATCAGAGCCATCCGGAAGGAAGACCCCGAGGGGCGATGCCTGGCCGAGCACGACCGCTCGACGCTCACGGCGCTGTTCCTTGCGGGGGAGCGTCTGGATCCCGATACGTACCACTGGGCACTCGACCGGCTGAACGTTCCGGTCGTCGACCATTGGTGGCAGACCGAGACGGGTTGGCCAATCGCCGCCAACCCCATGGGAATCGAGCCGCTGCCGTTCAAGGCGGGTTCGCCGACGGTCCCCATGCCCGGCTACGACGTGCACATCCTGCACCCCTCCGGCAGCAGATGTGAGCCAGGCGAGCAGGGCGCCATCTGCCTGCGTTTGCCGCTGCCGCCGGGGACTCTGCCCACTCTGTGGGGTGACGACGCGCGCTACGAGGCGTCGTATCTGTGCGAGCATCCCGGTTTCTACCTGACCGGTGACGGCGGCTATCTCGACGACGACGGCTACCTGTTCGTCCTGGGCCGCATCGACGACGTGATCAACGTTGCCGGACACCGATTCTCCACCGGGGCCATCGAAGCGGTGCTGGCCACACACCCCGCCGTGGCCGAATGCGCGGTGATCGGCGTCGCCGACGAGATCAAGGGCCAGGTGCCCCGCGGACTGGTCGTGCTTCAGGCGGGCGCCTCCGCCGAGGGCGTGGCAGGTGAGCTGGTTGCGCTGGTGCGTCAGGAGATTGGCGCGGTTGCCTGTCTGCGAGACGTCGACGTGGTCCCCGCGCTGCCCAAGACCAGGTCTGGAAAGATTCTGCGCAAGGCGATGCGCGGTATCGCCCACGGCAGGGATGAGCCCATTCCGTCCACGATCGAGGACCCGGCGGTGCTGCACGCTTTGCGCCCGATCCTGCAGTCGTAAGGCCCAAGGGCCCTCCACGAGGTGCCCTTCGGCCCATGTCGAGCGGCGGCCCACTGGATATTCTGCTCGGCATGACCTATGTGATCGGAAGCGACTGCGTCGACGTCATGGACAAGTCCTGCGTGCAGGAGTGTCCCGTCGACTGCATCTACGAAGGTGACAGGATCCTCTACATCCAGCCCGAGGAATGCGTGGACTGTGGCGCGTGCCGAATCGCCTGCCGGGTTGACGCGATCTACTACGAAACCGACGTGCCCCAGGACCAGCTCCAGCACTTGGCGGACAACGCAGCGTTCTTCCACGACGTCCTGCCGGGGCGGGATCAGCCGCTGGGGATGCCCGGCGGTGCAGAAGGGCTGGGCCGCGTCGGTGTCGACACTCCATTGGTCGCCGCGCTCTGAATTAGTGTCCGAACGTCTTCGCCAGGACCGCGACCTCGAGCAAGAGAAGGGCCAGACCGGCTAGCGGCACCACGATCCCGAACGTCCGCTTCGCCGTGAAGAATGAAAGACCTATCGTCACCAGCGCGACAATCGGTGCGCCGTAGGTCAATACGCCGAACCAGAGGTCGCCGGGCCCCGACTGTTGACACGCCTCGTCGGTACAGCCGGTCGTCGACGTCATCACCTGCCCGACCGCGTAGAGCATGACAAGGGCCGCCCCGGGGATGGTCAAGAGTGCCAGCAGCCAGTTGAGCCCGGAACGCCGGCTTACGACGCCGGTCTCACCGGCGCCCCGCACGAGATCTGTGTCGGGCATCATCGGCGACCTCTCCTGGATTCCTGACGAATTCGACCATCACCTCGGCGTCGGTCATAGAGCCGGAGGGCCCGTTTGCCCTGCCGACCCCTCGGGACCAAAGACCCGAATCGAGTGGCGAACGGCTCTGCCCCACGGCCTTCACCGCAGTTAGGTTCGGAAGCGATCGACGCCGGTCGTCCGACCCGACTAGGAGCCTCACGTGCACTCGCAGCGATTTCGACCATTGGTGTCCCAGGCGGGGCCGTTCGTGTCGATGTACTTCGACGATTCCCATGACACCGCGGACGCGCAGGCACAGCTGGAGACGCGCTGGAGCGATCTGCGCAAGGAGCTCGACGGCGTCGACGACGCCGTAGTGGCGCTCCTGGAAGCCGCCGTGCTGCACCGACGGCCGGTGGTGGGGCGGCGTGGCCGCGGCATCATCGCCACGGCCTCGGGTGTCGTGATCGACGAGGTCTTGTCGGTACCGCCGGTCACTGCGGAGGTTCGGATCTCCGAATATCCCCATGTAATGCCTTTCGTGGAGTTCGGCACCTGCCGTTCGCCCTATGTGTTCGCCTGCGTCGACCACACGGGCGCAGACGTCGTGGTGAGCAGGGGAACGCGAGGGTGGTCCGAGAAGATCAGCGCGTCGGGACATTCGGCACATCGGGGAACGTCGGGGGACGGTTACGCCGACACCTCGCCGCGAACGCTCGAGGCGATTCGGAAGAACACCCGCGCCGTGGCCGATCGGCTGACCGTGCTCGCCGACCGTGTCGATGCGAAGGCGGTCTTCGTCGCGGGTGCGGTTCGGTCTCGCACGGAGGTCGTCGCGGCCCTGCCGCCACGGATCGCTTCCTGCGTCACGCAACTGCCCGCGGCCGCCCGCGGCTCGGTGACCCAGCAGGTCGACATCGACGACGCCGTCGCCACTGAATTCGGGACGAGACGGGCGGGTGAGGACGCTCGGCACCGCGAGCACTTCGCGGGCGAGCTGGCCCGAGGATCCGGGCTCGCCGCGGAGGGAATGGCCGCGGTCTGCGCTGCCCTGCGCACGGGTGACGTCGAAACCCTGATCGTCGGGAAGCTCGGTGAGCAAACGGTTCTCACCGGTGCGGATCGGCGAACGGTCGCCCCGGACGCCGACACGCTATCCGAACTCGGCGAACCGGTGGCACGGGTGGTCAGGGCCGACGAGGCGCTGCCGTTCGCCGCCATCGGTTGCGGGGCGGCCCTGGTGCTCGCCGACGCGAGCTACGATCCCGCCGATGGCATCGGCGCGGTGCTTCGGTACCGGACCGGCTAGCCGTCCGCCTGCGGCCATCACCTGCGGTCACGCGAGGGCGAGGAACAGCTTCTCCAATTCCGCCTCGGTCATGGGCTTGGCACCGTCGGCGCCTTCACCGGTCAGGCATTCGCGGAGTCCCGTTGCCACGATCTTGAAACCCGCGCGATCCAGCGCGCGCGAGACCGCGGCCAGTTGCGTCACGACGTCCTTGCAGTCGCGGCCCTGTTCGATCATGGTGATCACGCCGTTGAGTTGCCCCTGCGCCCGCCGGAGCCGGTTCAACACGGCGCCAATGCTCTGCTCGTCGCCAACCATGCGTCGTCCTCCGTCAGTCGTCCTACTGGCACCTCCATGGTACCTACGGGGGTATAGACGTCGTCGGCGGACCGAACCATCCCGTCGGTGACGAAAGTCTCTAGCTCACATATACCGCCGGGGGTATGCTGAAACGCGTGGCCAAGATACCCAGTGGGGTATTGTCGGCGCTGGAATATAATACCCCCGGGGGTACTTGACTTAGGAGTAGGGGCATCGCCAAGATGGCGGTCCCGCACCTCGAGAAGGAAGACGAAGATGATCCTGCAGCAGTACTACCTGGACTGCCTGTCCCACGCCTCGTACCTGATCGGTGACGAGACCACCGGTCGGGCCGTCGTGGTCGACCCGCAGCGCGACGTGGCCGAATACATCGCCGACGCAAAGGAATTGGGCTTGACCATCGAACTGGTCATCGAGACCCACTTCCATGCCGACTTCCTGTCCGGCCATCTCGAGCTGGCCAAGGCCACCGGCGCGACGATCGTGTTCTCCTCGGTCGCCGAGACCGAGTTCGCGTCGATGGGCGTCACCGACGGGCAGCGCTATCCGCTCGGCGAGGTGATGCTGGAGTTCCGCCACACCCCGGGGCACACCCCGGAGTCGTTGAGCATCGTGGTCTACGAACATGCCGACGACCCGACTCCCTACGGGGTGATGACGGGGGACACCCTGTTCATCGGTGACGTGGGCCGCCCCGACCTGCTGGCCTCGATCGGGTTCACGCGTGAAGAGCTCGCCGACAAACTCTACGACTCGCTGCACGACAAGCTGATGACCCTGCCCGACGCCACGCGGGTGTATCCCGCGCACGGTGCGGGCTCGGCGTGCGGGAAGAACCTGTCCACCGACCTGTCCTCGACCATCGGCGACCAGAAGGCCACCAACTACGCGCTGCGGGCGCCGGACAAGGCGACGTTCATGGGCCTGGTCACCGAGGGCCAGCCACCCGCGCCGGGTTACTTCGTCTACGACGCCATCCTCAACCGCAAGGACCGCGGCCTGCTCGACGAGACCAAGATGCCCACCGCAATGTCCTACGAGCAGGTGCGGGCCGCGATCGACGCCGGCGCGGTCCTGGTCGACGGGCGCTCACCCGAGGAGTTCGCCATGGGGCACCTGCGCGATGCGATCAACATCGGACTCGAAGGTCGTTACGCCGAGTTCGCCGGGTCGGTGCTGCCGTCGGACGTCGACGTCGTGCTGTTCACCGAACCCGGCCAGGAACGCGAAGGTAAGAACAGGCTCGCCCGGATCGGTTTCGACCGGGTGATCGGTTACCTCGCAAAGCCGTTTCAGACGATGCTCACCCACCAGGGGGACGTCCACGTGGCCTCGCGGTTGACGGCCAACGCGTTCGACGAACGGGAGTCGCGGATCGGCGATCTACAGGTCGTCGACGTCCGCAACCCCGGCGAGGTCGAGGCCGGTGCCATCCCCAACGCGATCCCGATTCCGGTGGGTCAGCTGCCGTCCCGGCTGGCTGAGCTCAATCCCGCCAAGCCGACGGTGGTCTACTGCGCAGGCGGCTATCGGTCGTCGGTGGCGGCAAGTCTGCTGCGGCGCAACGGTTTCAATGACGTGAGCGATATCCTGGGCGGTTACGGCGCCTGGGCCGACGCACACCAAAACGCCTAATCGAACCTAGGAGACCCACCCCCATGACCATCACGACCAAACATCAGATCCTGATCGTCGGCGGCGGAACCGCGGGAATTACCGTGGCAGCGCGCCTGCTCCGCAAGGGCCACACCGACGTCGCGGTCATCGAGCCGTCGTCAAAGCATTACTACCAACCGCTGTGGACCCTGGTGGGTGGTGGGCAGGCCAACGCGTCGTCCACCGAGCGCGCTGAGTCCTCGGTGATGCCCAAGGGTGCGACGTGGATCAAGAAGGCCGCCGCGGCGATCGACCCAGAGCAGAACACCGTCAGCTGCAGCGATGGAACGAATTTCGAGTATGACGTGCTCATCGTGTGTCCTGGAATCCAGCTCGACTGGAATCGCACCGAGGGTCTCGAGGAGACCCTGGGACACAACGGGGTGTCGTCGAACTACCGATACGACCTCGCACCGCGCACCTGGGACCTCATCCGAAACACCCGTTCTGGCAGTGCCGTTTTCACCGTTCCCTCCGGCGCGATCAAGTGTGCGGGCGCACCACAGAAGATCGCGTATCTGGCCGCCGATTACTGGCGAACGCAAGGGGTGCTCAAGGACATCGACGTCCACCTCGTCATGCCGGGGGCGCGGCCATTCGGGATTCCGGCGATCGCGGACAGCCTCGACAAGGTCATCGCCGACTACGGCATCACCTTGCATACGAACTCCGAAGTCACCTCCGTCGACGCAGCGTCACGCAAGGTCGGCATCACCAGCGTCGCCGCCGGCGGGACCGACACCATGCTGCCCTACGACGTGTTGCATGCCGTGCCAAGGCAATCGGCCCCGGACTGGGTCAAGTCCAGCCCGCTGTCGACCGGTGACGCCGTGGGTTACGTCGACATCGACAAGCACACCATGCAGCACGTGCGGTACCCGAATGTCTTCGCCCTCGGAGACGCCGGTTCGTCGCCGAACTCCAAGACCGGCGCCGCGATCCGCAAGCAGGCCCCCGTGGTCGTCGACAACGTCGACGCCTACCTCGGGCAGCGTGCGCTGTCGGCGTCCTATGACGGGTATTCGTCGTGCCCGATCGTCACGTCGTCGCACGCGATGCTTCTCGCCGAGTTCGACTACGACCTGAACCTGGAGCCATCGTTCCCCCTGCTGAACCCGACGGTTCCCCACCGCGCGTACTGGTACCTCAAGAAATACGGGCTTCCGTTCATGTACTGGAATCTCATGCTCAAGGGCCTCGCGTAGTAATCCGATTGCGGCACAACCAAAGGAGACTGCCATGACCATCAAGAATCTCACCCGCGTCGACTTCGAGACCACCATTGCCGACCATTCCATCGTGCTCGTCGACTTCTGGGCCTCGTGGTGCGGGCCGTGTCGCGCGTTCGCGCCGGTCTTCGACCGGTCCGCCCAGTCGCACCCCGACGTGGTCCACGCCAAGGTCGACACCGAAGCCGAGCAGCAGCTGGCCGGGGCCCTGGAAATCCAGGCGATCCCGACGATCATGGCGTTCCGCGACGGCATCCTGGTCTACCGCCAGCCGGGCGCGATGCCGGCTGCGGCCCTCGAGGACCTCATCGCCAGGGTCAAGGCGCTCGACATGGCCGAAGTACGCGCCAAGGCCGCCGCCGCGACTGCCTGACCGAATCTATAACCAAACTAGGAGAATCCATGTGCTACGCCGAGAAGTGCCCCACCTGCGGTAAGACCGGCTGGGCCGGTTGTGGCGAACACGTCGACGACGTGATGCGCTCGGTTCCGGTGGCGCAGCGATGCACCTGCGCGCCGAACTCCGCGCCGCAGCCACATGCCACCACGGCGAGCTCCTGGGGGCGCGGCATCCGCGGTCACCAGACCCTCCTGTCAGAGGAGAACTAAGATGGCCCTTGCAATATCCACCACACTGCGCGCCTCGTTCGACGATGCAGTGAAGATGACCCGAAAAGAACTGTTCGAACAAGGATTTGGCGTGCTCACTGAGATCGACGTCAAGGCGACACTGAAGGCGAAGCTCGGCGAAGACATGGAGAACTACCTGATCCTCGGGGCGTGCAACCCGGCACTCGCGCATCGGGCGGTGAACGTGGACCGACAGATCGGGCTCCTGTTGCCGTGCAACGTGGTCGTGCGCTCGGACCCACACGACGACGGCGCGGTGATCGTCGAAGCGTTGAATCCCGAGATCATGGTTCAAGTGGCTGATCACCCCGGCCTGCGCGAGGTCGCCGACGACGCCGCAGCCAAACTGCACGCTGCGATCGACGCACTGTCGCACAGCGCTCAGGCCACGTGACGAGAACCCGCGACGTGCGGGTGAGAGGCAATCGATGAGCATCGGAATCGCCTTGGCCCTTGGCGTCGTCATTGGCGTGCTCCTGGGACTGCTCGGCGGTGGCGGATCCATTCTCGCGGTGCCCGCGCTGGTCTACGTACTCGGACTTGGCATCGAGCAGGCCATCCCGATGTCGCTGATCGTGGTCGGCACGGCCTCGGCAGTGGGCGCACTGCCCAAGATCCGCGCCGGGCAGGTGCAGTGGCGCCTGGCCGCGATCTTCGCTGCGGCCGGCATCCCAGCCACCTTTCTCGGTACCGCCATCGGGAGACACCTACCCCAACCCGCACTGCTAATCGGCTTCTCGGTGGTGATGGTGTTGGCGGGAATACGGATGCTGCAGGACAACGGCGACACCGGGACTGCCTGCAAGGTCGGCGATTCCGGTATCAACTGGCGCCGCTGTGCCCCGAGATCCATCCCCGCCGGGTTCCTCGTCGGTCTGCTCACCGGTCTCTTCGGCGTCGGAGGTGGCTTCCTGATCATTCCGGCCCTGGTGTTGATGCTCGGAGTGGAGATGCCGATCGCCATCGGCACATCGCTTCTCATCATCGTCGCCAACTCGGCAGCGGGGGTCGTCTCGCACGTCAGTCAGGGCGGCATCGACTGGTCCATCACCGGCGCATTCGTCGGTACCGCCATCCTCGGTTCGCTGATCGCTGGCCACTACGGCACCAAACTCGACACCCGACGACTCCAACATTGGTTCGCCTACTTGGTCTTCGCCGTAGCGGCCTATGTGCTCGTCGACACCGTCTTCATCCACTAGGAAGCCGGGGAGGCCGTCAGCACGCATTGTCGGGGGAGCGGGAACCAGCGCAATGATTCGACGTGCGCAGGCAGGCTGGTGATGTCATCGGGGGCCTCGTCGGGACGGGTGTCCAGCAATGCGCGGGCATCACGGAGATGATCGGCGAGGGCTGATTCGCTGAGGGTATCGCAGTCCGTCGGGCATATCAGGGCGCCGGAATCGTCGTAGGAGAGATCGGTGAGGCGAAGGGGTGGCTCAATGGAGCCCATCCGGTGGTGCCACAGCCCGGTGTCTGGATGGAAGACGTAGTCGGTGAGGAGGCGGTGACCAAATGAGGCCAGTAGTTCCACGGCGTCGATCAGGTAGTCGCGCACGGTCTCGGAGATGAAGTAGTTGAAGTTGATCCGAGTCCAACCGGGTTTGATTCCCTCACAACCTGACTCGATTACGTCGCGATAGGCGCGAGAATGCTGCGCGTCGATGGTCAGAAGCCGATGCCCGTAGGGGCCGGCGCAGGAGCAGCCGCCGCGAGCCTGGATGCCGAATAGATCGTTGAGCAGACTTACGACGAAGTTATGGTGCAGATAGCGCTGAGCGCCGGAACGGATCCGAAAGGAGACGATGGAAAGCCGTTGAGCCTCAGGATGTCCGAGGATCTCGATGTTCGGGTGGGTCTGCCAGCGGTCCAGGGCCCGACACCAAAGTTGCTGTTCGCGCTGCTCGATGAGGTCGGTCCCGACGGTGTCCTTGAGCGCGAAGACCAGCCCAGCCCTGATCGATTCGATGATGGCCGGGGTGCCGCCCTCTTCGCGGGCGACGGGGTCGTCGAGGTAGCGGTGGTCTGTCGCGTCGACGAATGCGACCGTTCCGCCCCCCGGCGCGGTTGGTACCACGTTGCGCACCAGCTCTCGGCGGACCACCAGCACACCGGGGGTCTGAGGCCCGCCGATGAACTTGTGCGGCGAAAGGAAGACGGCATCCTTGTGGTCATCGCGACCGGAAGCGCTGTTTCGCATCCGAATTGGGACGTAGGGACCGGCAGCTGCGTAGTCCCAGAAGGACAAGGCGCCGTGCGCATGCAGTAGGGCGGCGATCCGGTCGGTGTCGGATAACACCCCTGTGACGTTGGAGGCGGCAGAGAAGCTGCCGATGCGTAATGGTCGGTCGGCATAGTGGACGAGCCGTTGCTCGAGTTGCCCTAGATCGATGTGTCCGTCGGCATCATCGTCGATCACGACGAGCTCGGCAATGGACTCCCGCCATGGCAGCTCGTTGGAGTGGTGTTCGTAGGGGCCGACGAAGACCACCGGGCGCTCCTGTTCGGAGATCTGATCGTTCCATCGGTATCGGTTGGCCAGGCTGCGCGGGATGCGCAATTCGAGGATGTCGACCAGCTTGTTCACCGCCGCCGTCGCGCCGGATCCGCAGAAGATCACCAGATCGTCCTCGGTGGCGCCTACTGCGGCATGGATGATTTGGCGCGCGTCTCGCCGTAGCACTGAGGTCTGTAGCCCGGTGCCGGAACTTTCGGTGTGGGTGTTGGCATAGCGCGGTAACACGTGTTCTCGGATGAAGTCCTCGAGGAAATCCAGTGATCGCCCAGATGCGGTGTAGTCGGCATAGGTGATCCGGCGTCGACCGTATGGCCCGTCGAGGACCGCGTCCTCGCCGATGACGCCCCGCCGGACCCGCTCGAGGAGGGCAGAGGTCGGTAGCGGCGACGCCGGATCGCCCGGACCCCTGGCGGTGGTCGTCACGTGGTCACCCCCCTCTCGAATGACGAATGAGGACTTTGCCACCGCCAGTGTGGTTCCTGTAAGTGGTTCCACACCAGGGTCATTAGTCTCTGCTGCTTCATGCCGCAGCCGCATATGTTGGGCGCATGACCGAGTACGAACACCACACCGCCGTCCTCGACGAGCTCAAGCCGCAGCATCGTGCACTTCGGCAGATGATTCCCGAGGTCTACGACGGGTTCGGCGCGTTGAGCCGAGCCGCAATGGGCACCGGCGCAATCGAGGCCAAGATCAAGGAACTGATGGCGATGGTGATCGGAGTAGTAGAGGGTTGCGACGGATGCATCGCGTCCCATGCGCGGGCTGCGGTCCGCACAGGCGCAACGAAGCAGGAGGCGGCCGAGGCCATCGGCGTCAGCATCATGATGCATGGTGGTCCGGCCACCATTTACGGCGCACGCGCCTACGCCGCCTTCTGCGAGTTCGCTGATCCCAGCGACGAGCAGTCGACGTGACCGGGACTGGTTTTGCCCCGGCCTCGCCATGAGTCGCCGGGGGAGCGCGGGCATCAGATGACGGTGCCCGCCGTACCGTCGTCGCGAATCACGGGTCGTCCGCATTCCTGCCACACCCCCATGCCGCCGACCAAGTTGTAGACGGTAATCCCGACCGTCGCGAGTTTCGTTGCCGCCACACCGGATCGGTTGCCCGACCGGCACACCGTGACGACGGGAGCGGTCCTGTCGAAGGTGAGCGGGTCGAGGTCGCCAAGTCGCACGTGGACGGCGCCGGGAGCGTGCCCTGCTGCCCACTCGTCGTCCTCGCGAACGTCGAGCAGGAGGGCGCCGGAATAGTCGACGAGCCCCATCGCCCCGGCCGGATCGACCTCAAACACGTCCATCACCCCTTGCTGCTCACGCGGATTGCGGCTTCGATGTCGTCGGCGGCTCGGGTGCTTCTGAGGTGGTCACGTGGTGCCTTCCGAAGTGCTGTGTACCTTCACGCATAGTATACCCCCTGGGGTATAGTATCGCACAGCTTGAGCGTGGCGGAGATGTCTGGTGCATCACGGGTCGGGTGTCAACCGGCTGGGGAAGGTCCGGCGTCGGCGTCCATCGGCGTTGGCGCCGCCGCCTCGACTTGGCTCCGCGGCTGATACGCGGGACGAGACCGGACTTTCAGCGGCCACCAGAACCAGGGGCCGAGCAGTGCTGCGATGGACGGTGTCATCAGCGAACGCACGATCAGGGTGTCGAGCAGTAGGCCGATGCCGATGGTGGTGCCGCCCTGGCCGACATTGAGCAGGTCGCCCGAGACCATGGATCCCATGGTGAAGGCGAACACGAGGCCGGCCGCGGTCACCACACTGCCGGTGCTGCCCATGGACCGGATGATCCCGGTGTTGATGCCGGCGCCGATCTCCTCCTTGAATCGTGATACCAGCAGCAGGTTGTAGTCACTGCCGACGGCCATCAGGATGATCACGGCGAATGCGAGCACGATCCAATTGAGATCGATGCCCACGATCCGCTCCCAGACCAGGACCGACAGACCAAATGCGGCGCCGAGCGACAACACGATGGTGCCAACGATCACCAATGACGCGACCAGCGCCCGGGTAATGATGATCATGACCAAGAAGATGAGTGTCAGAGCCGCAAACGCAGCGATCATGGTGTCGTACTTCGCGCCCGACTGGATGTCTCGGTAGGTTGCCGCGGTACCGGTCAAGGTGATCTCCGCAGTGGCGAGGGAGGTGCCCTTCACTGCCTCGTGTGCCGCCACGAGTTCGTCGTCCACCGTCGAGATGCCCTGCTCGGTAGCCGGATCGACGTCGTGGGTGATGATCAGGCGCGCCGCCTTCCCGTCGGGCGACAGGAACAGCTTCAATCCCTTCTGAAAGTCCGGGTTGGCGAAGACCTCCGGCGGGAGATAGAAGTAGTCGTCGCTCTTCGAGGCGTCGAAGGCCTCGCCCATCGCGGTGGCGGTGTCGGTCATCTGCTGCATCTGGGTGATGAGTCCGTCGAAGCTGCTGTGGATGGTCTGTAGGGTCTGCTGCATCGTGGTCGCGGTCGCGATGATCGGCGGGAACTGCGCGACCATCTGCGGAGTCAGCGCATCGATGTCGTCCATGCCATTCGTCAGCTCGTTCATGTCGCTCAACAGTGTCGCCATGTTGTCGCTGAGAGTGGACACGCCGTCGATGGCGTCGAACGCCGACCGGATGCCCCAGCACGCCGGAATGTTGAAACAGTTTGGGTCCCAGTAGAAGTAGTTGCGTACCGTCCGCGCCTCGTCGTCGAAGTCAGCCAGATGGTCGCGCATCGTGTCCAACGACGTCTTGAGCGTGTTCGCATCGTCGACCGTGCGGTGAGTGGTGACGACCGTGCGGTGGGTGGCGTCCGAGAACTGGCGCATCAACTCGTACATCCGCCCCATGGACGTGACCATCGCGCCCAGGTTGTCGGACATCGTGTCGATGTCGCCCACGCGCTGCTTGAGGAACTGCAGGTTCTGGGTGATGGGTACCGACTGCATGCTGACTTGATAGGGGATGGAACTGTGCGCGATCGGCGAGCCCAGCGGCCGGGTGATGCTCTGCACCATGGCGATGCCGCGGATCCGGAACAGTGACTTGGCAATCCTGTCGAGCACGATCATGTCGGTGGGATTGCGCATGTCATGGCTGGAGTCGACCATCAGGATGTCGGGGTTGAGTCGTGCTGCGCTGAAGTGCTTTTCGGCCGCCGTGTATCCGACGTTGGCCGGCACGTCGGCGGGAATGTAGTGACGATCGTTGTAGCTGGTCTTGTATCCGATCGTGGCGAGGAGACCGAGAATGGTGATCGCGGTCGCCACGGCGAGAATTGGTTTCGGCCAGCGGACGGTCGCCGTACCGATTCGTCGCCAGCCCTTGGTCTTCATCGTGCGTTTTGGGTCCAAGAGGCCGAACCGACTGGCCACCACGAGAACGGCAGGCGCAACGGTGAGCGACGCCGCGACGACCGTGATCAGGGCGATCGCTGACGGATACGCCAACGACTTGAAGTAGGCCAGCCGCGTCAGCCGCAAGCACAGCATGGCCCCCGCGATGGTGAGCCCCGAACCAAGGATCACATGAGCGACGCCGTGAAAGGCCGTGTAGTAGGAAGTTTCCGGATCTTCGGCATTCTGGCGCGCTTCCTGGTACCTACCGATGAGAAAGATCGCGTAGTCGGTTCCGGCAGCGATCGCCAAGGCCGTCAGAAGAGGAACCGAGAACGTCGAGAAGTCGATCACGCCGAAGTGGCCGAGCAGAGCGACCGCGCCACGCGCCGAGCCCATTTCGATACCGACGATGGCCAGGATGAGCAGGACCGTACTGATCGACCGGTAGACGATCAACAGCATGATCGTGATGACGATCATGGTGACGACGGTCATCTTGACCATGCTCTTGTCACCGGTCTCGAGCGAGTCCGTGGTCAGGGGTGCAGGGCCGGTGACGTAGACCTGCACCCCGGCCGGCGGTGGTGTCTGATCGACGATGTCGCGCACCGCTTCCACCGATTGATTGCCAAGGGTGCTGCCTTGATCGCCTGCGAGGTTGAGTTGGACGTAGGCGGCCTTTCCGTCGCTGCTCTGCACCCCCGCGGCGGTGATGAGGTCGCCCCAGAAGTTCTGGACGTGCTCGACGTGTCGGGCGTCCTGTTCGAACTTGCCGATCAACGTGTCGTAGTACCGGTGCGCAGTGTCGCTCAGCGGTTGATCACTGGTCAGCACCACCATGGCAATGCTGTCGGAGGTGGACTCCTGAAACTTCGTGCCCATCTTCTTGGCGGCGATGACCGAGGGCGCGTCCTGCGGTGACATCGAGACCGCATTGTGCTTGCTGACCGATTCCACCTGCGGCAGCAACAAATTCAGCCCGGCGGTGATCGCGACCCAGATCAGGATGATTGGTACCGCCCCACGCCGGATCGTGCGGGGGAGGAATGGACGGGTGGAGTCCGCGCTCATGCGGCCTTGTCCAGACAGAAGGCCTGGGCGTCACGGCCCTCTGCGTAGTGCTCCGCGACCACCCTGTCGTCGACGAGGATGCGGCAGCCTAGGGATTCGCCATCGCCCTGGGCCACTACGTTGGCCAGGATCCCGGGATCGGTGGTGGTGACACTCACCGACCAGGGCAGAGTCGCGAATGTCGCCTCCTGCGTCTTGCCCTTGTCGTCGAGATAGCTGACCCGGCCGGTTGTCGTTCCTGGCCCGATGATCTCGTAGGTCACGCGCTTCGTGTTGAACGGCACGATCGCGTCCACCTGCTCCGACGCGGCGGCATAGGGCTGATCTGAGTCGAAGAAGGTGCGCAGCCTGCCGACGATGGCCAAGGCAGCGGCTAGAGCAATCACGACCACCACGACCACCCAGAGCCGTTTCAAGAGACCCGCTATCGACTTCATGGTGCGCTCGTCGAGCCGAACGGGTCGTGTCCCGAGTCTGTCGCCGTTTGCATTGCGCCAGAGCGAAAGTCAAGTCGGCCCGTTTGGTTCACGCCTCATTAATACCATAGGGGGTATGGTATAAATAGTCCATGACTGCATCGGCAGGTGAAGGTGTGAGCGATGCGTCCGACCGTGGTTCGCGTTGCGACACAGTGCCGGCAGCTGCCCTGAACCGACTGCGACGTGCCCACGGGCAACTCGGCGGCGTCATTGCAATGATCGAGAACGGGCGCGACTGCAAGGACGTCATCATCCAACTCGCCGCGGTATCGAAGGCGCTGAATCGCGCTGGCTTCACGATCATCGCAAGCGGTCTCCGAAGATGTATCGACTCGCCCGACATCGAGACCGGTCACGCCGAGAGGTTGACGGTCGAACAGCTCGAGAAGCTCTTCTTGAGCTTGGCCTGAAACGCTCCGAGAGAAGGGGATCCCATGTGTCGCGCAGTCAAGTGCCGCGTCTGCGGAATGACCACGTGGTCGGGTTGCGGAATGCACGTCGATGCCGTCCGGCGCAGCGTGCCCTCCGGCCAGTGGTGCCCTGGGCACTCGAGCGGCGAGTCTGCCCCTCCTCGCCGACGTTGGTTCCGAAGGCCCACGTCTCGCTGACATATCGAGCGCTTGGCCTCATGCTCGAGGGCCTGGCCTAGTAATTCGATTGCGGCACAACCAAAGGGCATCGCGAGGCATGATGATCGCGTGACGAACTGGGTGATCACAGTGGTCGGAGCATTGCTCGTGGCAGTGGTGGTTCGGGACGTGTTCCACACGCTGTTCCATCCGATCGGCCACGGTAGCGTCGCGCCGAAGGTGATGAGGCTCGTCTGGTGGTTGCTGCGGCTGTTTCGGTCCGATCGCAGGATCGCTTCGCTGACGGGCCCGCTCGGGATCGCGCTGGTGGTGTTGACCTGGGGTGCCATGGCCGTTCTCGGTTGGGCCATGCTGTACTTCCCGCAGATGGCGGACGGCTTCGCCTACGGCACCGAACTGAGTCCGTCCGATCGCCACGCCGCATCCGATGCGCTGTACGTGTCGCTGGTGACCATTGGGACGCTCGGAATGGGCGACATCGTGCCGACGTCGGAGTTCCTGCGCGTGATCGTCCCGCTCGAGGCGTTGTTCGGTTTCATGCTCCTGACGGCGGCCGTATCCTGGGTTCTCCAGATCTACCCGGCTCTCGAGCGCAGACGCGTGCTGGCGCTTCAGCTCTCGACTCTGCGTCGGGCACGCGGAGCGAATCCCGACCTCAGTGTCGACAGCATCCCGATCGGCGTGCTCACCGGGTTTGCCGCAGCCATCGTCGAAGCCAGAAACGACTTCACGCAATACGGCGCCACCTATTACTTTCGCGACATCGAAGCGGACGCCTCGTTGGCATCCTCGCTCGACTACGCCGCACGACTCGCCGCCGATGCTGCCGGAAGCACACGGCCAGAGACGCGGCTCGCCGGCGCTCTCATCACCGCTGCCGTCGAGAGTCTCGTCGGACTGCTCAACCAGGAGTTCCTACGACTCGACGGTGACGTCGACGCCGTCATCCAGGCGTACGCCGCGGATCATCGACACGGCAGCTGAGCCAACCGAACGTTGTCGAACGTCATGGTGCTAATCCAATTCCTGGACGCCGCCGCTGACGTCAAGACCTGCCCGCTGATCCACGACGAGCACGGCGCGCAGAGGAAGAGTGCCGACTGGGCGATGTCGAGCGCCCTCGCCAGCGACGAAATCCGCTAGATCGTCAGCACCGCTGCACCCGAGATCCGGCCCGCCGCAAGGTCGCTCAGAGCGACGTCGGCCCGATCGAGCGGATACTGCGGACTGGTGACCTCGAGGTGGTGTTCACCGGCGAGGGCCAGGAACTCGCGGGCGTCGGCACGGGTGTTCGACGTGACCGACCGCACCTGGCGTTCTTGAAAGAGGTGGTGCTGATAGTTCAGCACCGGGATGTCGCTGAGGTGGATGCCGGCGATCGCGAGCGTGCCACCGCGGTCGAGGGCCTCGAGCGCCGGCAACACCAGTTCGCCGACGGGCGCGAAGAGGATTGCCGCGTCGAGCGGCACCGGCGGCCGATCCGCGGCGCCCTGCGCCGACGCGGCGCCGAGGGCCAGTGCCAGTTCCTGTGCTTCGCGACCTCTGGTCATCACGTGGACCTCCGCGCCACGCGCCAACGCCACCTGGGCGGTGATGTGGGCACTTCCGCCGAAGCCATAGATGCCGAGCCTGCCTCCCGGCGGCAGGTCCGCGCGCAGGAGGGCCCGGTAGCCGATGATGCCAGCGCACAGCAGTGGGGCCAACTCGGTGTCGCTGTAACCGACGGGCAGCCGGTGGACGTAATCTGCTGGTGCCGTGACGAATTCGGCATAGCCGCCGTCGGCGTCCCAGCCGGTGTAGCGCGACGCGGGGCACAGGTTCTCGCGATCGTGCACGCAGAAGCGGCAATGTCCGCAGGTGTGCCGCAACCAGGCGACCCCGACCCGGTCACCCGCGGCGACTGCCGAGGTCTCTCCCGGCCCGCGTGACACCACTTCGCCGACCACTTCGTGGCCCGGCGTGACGTGCGCGCGGTGTACCGCCAGATCTCCTTCGGTGACGTGCAAGTCGGTGCGGCACACGCCACAGGCCCGCACGGCGATGAGGACCTCACCGTCGCCGGGTTCCGGCACGTTGACGGTGACGAGTTCGAGCGGTCGGGTGCTCATCGCCCCGGGGATACGCACACGCCATGCGCGCATCGTTCGATCGGTCATCCTCCGACGCTATGCCCCCGGGCGTTAAATACCTCATACATGTTGGCGTCGATCATCAGTCCGTGGGTGTAGAGCTCGATGGCGGGCAAGATCATGTCCTTGGCATAGTCGCGCAGCACCGCGCCCATGTCGGTTGGCGTGGGGTGCATCTGGCGATAGAGCAGGAAGCCGCCGACTCCATTCATGATGAGGAAGCGGGCGCGCCCCTTGGGATCGACGCTGGGCTCGACGGTTCCGTTCGCCACCGCGGTCTCGACGTAGGCCTCGGCGTCGTCGATCATCGCGCGCATCAAGGTGTGACTGAGCTCGTCGCCCGCCTGCAGCGCCTGTGCCAGGTAGGACATCGAGGGGGCGAACGAGTCGATGGTCGCGACCTGGTCGAGCAGTGTGCCGGGGTCTTCGTTGGCCAGCGCCTCGGTCTTCATCGAGCGAATCGACGACAGCACGGCCTCGTCGCAGGCGGCGCGCAGGCCGTTGATGGATCCGAACAGATCGCTCAGGGTCGACACGTCCACGTCGAGCGCGATCGAGACCTCGAGCATCGACTGGTCGAAGCCGAATCGTCCGAAATGCTCGATCGCCTCGGAGCGGAGTCGGTCGAGCACCGTGGGTCCGAGCGCTTCGTACCGAACTGTGGGCATGGTGTCCTCCGTGGACGGCATCTGGATGTGGGTCCAGTTGACCGTGATCGCCGACGTTCCAGTAGGGACCTTCGGCCCGTTTAGCGTGCCGAAGGGCCGGAGCTGGCCGCAGCGCCGAAGGCCACCTCCTCGAAGGACCTAGGTCACCTGCGGAGCGGAGCTGCTACCGGGGGCCGACGCGGGTCGTAGCTTGGGGCGAATGGCCGAGTTCTTGCGCAACAGCGATGCGTTCACCTGGGCGATGGAGAGCGATCCTCGATTGCGGTCCACCGTGGTCACCGTGGTGGTGCTCGAGCGCTCTCCGGACTGGGACGAGGTGCGCAGCCGTTTCGACCTCATCTCGCGCGAGGTATCGATGTTCCGACAGCGGGTCGTGCCCTCTCCACCGCCCGCGCCGCCGCGGTGGGAGTCCGCGCCGAACTTCGACCTCGGCTTTCACATGCGCAGGGTGACGGCGCCCGCGCCCGGCACGTTCGACACGGTGTTGGAGATGGCCAGAGTCGCCGCGATGGAGGACTTCGACAGAGCACGACCGCTATGGGAGGCCACGCTGGTCGATGGCCTCGAAAACGATGGCGCTGCCATGGTCCTGAAGTTCCATCACGCCCTCACCGACGGTGTGGGAGGCGTCCAGATCGGCATGCTCCTGTTCGACCTCACCGAGGACGCCGAGAGGCTCGAACCGTTGGGGGAGCTGCCCGAGGTGCACCCGTCGCCATGGCTGAGCGGCTATCGGGACACCGCGTGGTACGACGCCCGACTGGTCGGCACCGCCGTCACGGACACGTTGAAGACCGCCCCGAGGCTGATCTCCGACGGTATCCGGCGGCCGCTGCGCACTGCGTCCGCCGCGGTCGAGACGGCGGCATCGTTGTACCGCTTCGTGCGTCCGGTCAATCGGACGGGTTCGGCACTGATGAGCGAGCGCAGTCTCACTCGACATCTCGGCGTGCTCGAGGTTCCCTTCGCGCAGCTGCGCGAAGCCGCCCACCGCGCCGACGGTGCGTTGAACGACGCGTTCGTTGCGGGCGTGACCGGAGGGCTGCGCCGCTACCACGAGAGGCACGACGTCACCGTCGGCGACCTCCATCTCACGATGCCGATCAGTGTGCGGGAAGACGGCGACGAGCTGGGTGGCAACCGAATCACCCTGATGCGCTTCGACGTACCTGTCGGCGTAGCCGACCCGGCGCAACGAATCCGCGAGATTCGCGAGAGGACCAACCGGGTGCGCAACGAGAAGTCGGTGCCCTACACGCAGCGGATAGCGGGGGTTATGAACATGATGCCGCGCTGGTACATCGGGTCGATCCTGCGCCACGTTGACTTCCTGTGCAGTGACGTGCCGGGCATTCCGGTACCGGTGTTCCTCGGCGGAGCAAGGGTGCTGACCCAGTACGGTTTCGGCCCGACCGTGGGCGCCGCGGTCAACGTCACGTTGCTGACCTACGCGGACATCTGCGCGCTGGGCATCGACGTGGACACCGGCGCGATCCCCGACTACGACGTGTTCGCCGACTGCCTCGCCGAGGGTTTCGACGAAGTACTGGCGCTTGCGGCGTCGCCGACCTGATCGGTCACCTGACTTCGCCCCAGGTCCCGTAGTCGCCGTGGTTGGCTCGTCGCATGGTGCTCACGTAGTCCCCGCGTTCGCGCGCCACCTCGTCGGTTCCCAACGGCACGGCGAGGAGCCCGCGGACGTCGTCGATCGAGCCGTATCCCTTGCGTTCCATCCACGCGCGCAACTCGTCGAGCATGACCGTGGCGTAACCGGGACCGTGGCGCAGCAGGGCCGACGCGGTCATCACCACGTTCGCCCCCGCCAGCAGGTACTTGATCAGCTCCGTCGAACCCTCGACGCCGGTCGTCGCGGCGAGCGACGCATCGATCCGGCCGTGCAACAACGCGATCCACGTCATGGGCAGGCGAGCCTCGCTGGCCCGCGACAACGCCAATCCGGGTGCCACGGCTAGGGTCTCGACGTCGACGTCGGGTTGCAGGAACCGGTTGAACAGCACCAACCCGTCGGCGCCGGCGAGGTCGAGGCTTCGCGCCATCTCGGCCGTCGCGCTGAAGTACGGACTGAGCTTCACGGCCACCGGTACGCTCACCGCGTCCTTGACGGCGGCGAGGATGTCGAGGTGACGTCGTTCGACGTCGCGGCCGGAGACGTGGGCATCACCCGGCAGGTAGTAGACGTTCAATTCGATTGCGGCCGCGCCGGATTCCTGCATCGCGTGCGCGTAGCGAGCCCAGCTCCCCGGCGTACTGCCGTTGAGGCTGGCGATCACTGGCACCGAGACCGCGGCGCTCGCGCGTTCCAGCAGGCTCAGGTACTGCCGGGGGCCGTGGTCCACCTCGGCGGTCCGCGGAAAGTACGACAGTGACTCGCCGAAGCTCTCCGAGCCCGCCTGGCTCAGTTGGGCATCGCGTTCGGCCTCGGCCCGCAGCTGTTCCTCGAACAGCGAATAGAGCACCACCGCACCCACTCCGGCGTCGGCGAGGCGTTTGACCCCGTCGACGGTCTTGGACAGCGGGGATGCCGACGCGATCAGAGGATTGCTCAGGGTCAGGCCCAGATAGCGGGTCGCGAGATCCATCATCGTTCCCTACGCGCGTCGGGATGGAAGTGTTCGGGTCCACGGGAAGCCATCTCCTCGTAGACGTTCCACCGTTGTTCGATCGCCAGCTCCGCCAACCCGAGCAGCCGTTCGGCCTCCTCGGGATCGGAGTTGGCCAGGGCACGGTACCGAAGCTCTCGGTAGACGTAGTCGGAGAGAGGGATCCGCGGTCGATGTGAATCGAGCAGGAAGGGGTTCTTGCCGGCCGCCCTGAGCACCGGGTCGTAGCGCAGCAGCGGCCAGTGTCCGCTGGCGACCGCACGGTACTGCTGATCCATGCCCAGGCTCATGTCGATGCCATGGGCGATGCAGTGGCTGTAGGCGATGATCAGGGACGGTCCGTCGTACGCCTCGGCCTCGCGGAAGGCCTGCAGGGTCTGCTGCGAGTCGGCACCCATCGCCACCTTGGCGACGTACACGCTGCCGTACGCAATCGCCTGCAGGGCAAGGTCCTTCTTGGGCACCGTCTTGCCCGCGGCGGCGAACTTCGCGACCGCTCCCAGCGGCGTCGACTTGGACATCTGACCGCCGGTGTTCGAGTACACCTCGGTGTCGAGCACCAGCACGTTGACGTTGCGTCCGCTGGCCAGCACGTGGTCGAGACCACCAGAACCGATGTCGTAGGCCCAGCCGTCGCCGCCGACGATCCACACGCTGCGCCGGACCAGGTGATCGATCACGCTGCGCAGATCGGCGCTCGTTGCCGGATCAATGTCGTCGAGCCTGTCGCGGAGCTCGGCGATACGGCCGCGCTGCGCGGCGAACTCCGACTCCCTCTGCTGCGGTGCGGTCAGGATCGCGTCCACCAACTCCGCACCGACTTCGGTGCGGAGCTCGCCCAGGCGGCGCGTGGCCAGGTCGACGTGCCCGTCGCTGGCCAGACGCAGGCCGAGCCCGAACTCGGCGTTGTCCTCGAACAGGGAGTTCGACCAGGCCGGCCCCCGCCCGTCGGCGTCGGTGGTCCACGGTGTCGTCGGCAGACTGCCGCCGTAGATCGACGAACAGCCCGTGGCGTTCGCCACCATCAGCCGATCACCGAACAGCTGCGAGAGCAGCTTGAGGTACGGCGTCTCGCCGCAACCCGCGCACGCGCCGGAGAACTCGAACAGCGGTTGCAGGAACTGCGTCCCACGCACCGTGCCGAAGTCGACCCTGGCCCGGTCATTCGTCGGGAGCGACTCGAAGAAGTCGATGTTCACCCGCTCGGTGGCCACCCGCACGTCGGCGGGACCGAGGTTGATCGCCTTGGTGGTCGCGACGCCGGGAAGGACGACGGGGCACGCCTCGACGCACAGGCCGCAGCCCGTGCAGTCTTCGACGTAGACCTGCAGCGAGAACTTGGCATTCGGCAGGCCGACCGCATCCAGCGGTGCCGAGTCGAAATCCGCAGGTGCCCCATCCAATCGAGACTCGTCGTAGAACTTGGACCGAATCACCCCGTGTGGGCAGACGAACGCACAATTTCCACACTGGATGCAGCTATCCGGATCCCAGACCGCGACGAGCTCGGAGATGTTGCGCTTCTCGTAGGCCGTGGTGCCGCTGGGGTAGGTACCGTCCACCGGAAGTGCGCTGACGGGCAACGCATTCCCGCGCCCGGCCATCATCTCCGCGGTGACGGTCCTGACGAAGTCCGGCGCCGAGGCGGGGACCATCGGTGCTGCCACGCGGGTGGAGGTCAGCTGGTCGGGGACGTCGACTCGATGAAGCCCGGCGACGGCGCTGTCGACCGCGGCCAGTTCCTTGGCCACCACCTCGGGGCCACGCTTGCCGTAGGTCTTCTCGACCGATTCCTTGATCCGCGTGATGGCCAGCTCGCTCGGAAGCACGTTCGAGATCGCGAAGAAGCAGGTCTGCAGGATGACGTTGATGCGACCGGCCAGCCCGGCCTCTCGGGCGATCCGATCGGCGTCGACGGTGTAGAGCGCGATCCCCTTGTCGAGGATCTGTCGCTGCACCCTCTGGGGCAGCGCATCCCAGACCTTCTCCGGTGGACGTCGACAGTTGAGCAGCAGCGTGGCGCCGCGGGCCGCCCGACCGAGGACGTCGACGTTGTCGAGGAATCGAAACTGATGGCAGCCAATGAAATTGGCCCCGTTCACCAGGTAGGGGGCGCGAATCGGATTTGGCCCGAACCTCAAATGGGACTCGGTCTGCGAGCCCGACTTCTTCGAGTCGTAGACGAAGTAGGCCTGCGCGTGCAGACCCTCTTCGGCGCCCAAGATCTTGATCGTGTTCTTGTTCGCTCCGACCGTACCGTCCGAGCCCAGCCCGAAGAAGACCGCGCGGACCGTGTCCGGAGACTCGATGTCGAAGGACGGGTCGTAGTCGATGCTGGTGTGCGAGACGTCGTCGTCGATGCCGATGGTGAACCGTCGCCGCGGGTGGTCGCCGGCCAGTTCGGCGAACACCCCGGCGACCATGGCGGGCGTGAACTCCTTGGAGGACAGACCGTACCGTCCGCCGCACACGCGGGGCATCACCGCCCGGGTGCCGTCCGCGCAGGCGTCGGCGAGCGCCGCCACCACGTCGAGGTACAGCGGCTCACCGATCGAACCGGGTTCCTTCGTCCGGTCCAGCACGCCGACGGTGCGGACGGTCTCGGGCAGTGCCGCCATCAGCGCCTCGGTCGGAAACGGCCGGTACAAGCGCATCTGCACCACCCCGACCCGCTCACCGCGTGCGACGAGGGCGGCGACGGTCTCCTGGACGGTCTGAGCCCCGGAACCCATGACCACCAGGACCCGATCGGCCTCGGGATGTCCCGAGTACTCGACGATGCCCATGGTCCGCCCGGTGCGTTCACCCAGGCGGGCCATCAGTTCCTCGACCACGGCCGGAACCGGGGCGTAGAACGGGTTCACCGTCTCCCTGGCCTGGAAGTAGACGTCGGGGTTCTGGGCAGTGCCGCGGATGAACGGATGCTCGGGGGTGAGGGCCCGCCCGCGGTGGGCCCAGATCAGTTCCTCGGGCACCAGCGCCCGCAGGTCGTCGTCGGAG
This sequence comes from Mycolicibacterium sp. TUM20985, assembly GCF_030295745.1. Taxonomy (NCBI): domain Bacteria; kingdom Bacillati; phylum Actinomycetota; class Actinomycetes; order Mycobacteriales; family Mycobacteriaceae; genus Mycobacterium; species Mycobacterium antarcticum. Next base: position 4,187,338 of record NZ_AP027291.1, on the reverse strand, counting down.
AGCGTCTCGATGGTGTTGATCTCGTGGGAGGTGCGGAACCCGTCGAAGAAGTGCACGAACGGGATTCGGGTCGCCAGGGTGGCGGCCTGGGAGACCAGCGCGAGGTCGTGCGCCTCCTGCACCGAGGCCGACGCGAGGAGCGCGAACCCCGTCTGCCGAACGGCCATCACGTCGGAGTGGTCCCCGAAGATCGACAACCCCTGCGCCGCCACCGATCGCGCCGCGACGGTGATGACGGCCGAGGTGAGTTCACCGGCGATCTTGTACATGTTGGGGATCATCAGCAGCAGACCCTGCGATGAGGTGAACGTCGTGGCCAACGCGCCGCTCTGCAGCGCGCCGTGGAGAGCGCCGGCCGCACCGCCCTCGCTCTGCATCTCGACCACCGTCGGGACGCTGCCCCACGCGTTGGGCCGCTGCGCGCTGGACCATTCGTCGGCCAGTTCCGCCATCGGTGACGACGGGGTGATCGGGTAGATGCAGCACACTTCGTTGAGGCGGTAGGCCACCGAGACGGCCGCCTCGTTGCCGTCCATCGTGGCGCGGGTCATGTTGGCTCCGGAAACATCTCGATGGCGTGGACCGGACATTGATCGGCGCAGACGGCGCAACCCGTGCAGGTGTCGTAGTCGAACTCGTAGCGGAGGCCGATGCCCAGCTTGATCACCGAGTCCTCGGGGCACGCCCCGAGACAGCCGTCGCATTCGAAGCAGTTACCGCAGGAGAGGCAGCGTCCCGCCTCGAATGTCGCCGCCTCGGCGGACAGGCCGCCCACGACTTCGTCGAAGCTTCCGACGCGGACCGCCGGCGGCACTTCGGGCTGTTCGCGTCGCTGGGCCTCACCGAAGAACCACGGGTGCAGCGAATCGAACTCTGCGATCGGATGTTTCGGCGACGTCGCGAGGGTCTCGTCGCGGAGCCACGCGTCGATGTGACGCGCCGCCTTCTTGCCGTGTCCGACGCCGACCGTGACGGTGCGCTCACCGGGCACCATGTCACCGCCGGCGAACACACCCGGACAGCCGGTCATCAGCGACTCCGACACCCGCACCAGACCTTCGGAATCGAATTCCACCCCTGGCAGCGTCCGCATGAAACCCGACTCGGTCTCCTGACCGAGCGCCATGATCAGCGTGTCCGCCGCGAGGGTCTCCATGCGTCCGGTCGGGCGCGGATAACCCGAGTCGTCGAGTTCCATGACCTCGACGGTCAATTCGGGGCCGTCGAAGGCGGTGACCGTTCGCAACCAGTTGATGCGCACGCCCTCCCGCTCGGCGTCGCTCGCCTCGTCGGTGTGGGCGGGCATCTGTTCGCGGGTTCGGCGGTACACGATCACGGCGTCCTCGGCGCCAAGACGCCGGGCCACCCGGGCCGCATCCATCGCGGTGTTGCCGCCGCCATACACCGCGACGTGCTTGCCGATCGACGGCGGGGCACCTTCGGCGACGTCGTGCAGGAAGGAGACGGCGTCTATCATCGGGCCGGCGTCCCGCGCCGGGATGTCGACGCGTTTGGCCAGATGCGCGCCGACCGCGACGAATACCGCGTCGAAGTCGCCGGCCTCGCGCTCGGCGGCGAGGTCGACGACGGGATGGTCGAACGTCAGTCGCACACCCATTGCCGCAATCCGCGCGACTTCGTCGTCGAGTACGTCGCGGGGCAGCCGGTAGCGGGGAATGCCGTAGCGCATCATCCCGCCCGGCGCCGCACCTGCGTCGCGCACCTCCACCTGATGACCGACCCGCGCCAGGTGGTAGGCGGCGGACAGTCCGCTGGGCCCTGCTCCGACGACGAGCACGCGCTTACCGGTCGAGGCGGGCGGCGGGTCGAAGGCCCAACCCCGTTCTGTCGCCAGATCGCCGAGGAACCGCTCCACCGAGTGAATCGACACCGAGCTGTCGAGATGCGCTCGGTTGCAGACGGTTTCGCACGGGTGGTAGCAGACCCGGCCGTGGATCGCCGCGAACGGGTTGTCCTTGACGAGCTGTCGCCACGCCGCTTCGTGGTGGCCTGCGGTGGCGTGGGCCAGCCAGGCCTGGATGTTCTCGCCCGCGGGACACCCGGTGTTGCACGGCGGCAACAGGTCGACGTACACGGGTCGGCGCGCGCGCACCGGGCCTGCGCTGGCATGTCCGGCGGCGAGGTTGGCCAGCGGTGTGACGTCCGCGGAGTCGGCCATGGTCAACCGGGGAATCGGACGGTGGTCCCCGGCATCAGCTGAACGACGCGACCGCGGCACTCCACCTCGATGCCATCGGCGTCGCGGGGATCCACGCTGATGATGACGCCCTTCCCGCTGATCCGCAGGTGCAGGTGCAGGCCGCGATAGTGGATCGGCATCGCCAGCACACCAAGCGATTCCGGCCAGTACGGCGACAGGATGATGCGGTTGGACCGCGTCTCCAGCCCGGTGAAGCACCGCTGCATGAGGTCGACGGTGCCCGCCATGGCAGCCAGGTGGATGCCCTCGGAGGTGGTGCCGCCCTGGATGTCGGAGACGTCGGACTTGAGGGCCTGCTGGAAGAATTCGAGGGCGCGGTCGCGGTTGGCCCTGGCGAGCACCCAGGTGTGCACGACACCGCTCAGGGTCGAGCCGTGGGACGTGCGGGCCAGGTAGTAGTCCACCATGTGCGGTACCTGGTCGGGGGGGAAGCGATAACCGAGCCGGTCGAGCAGCTCGTGCAACTCGGTGGCCGACATCAGGTAGAGCAACATCAACGCATCGGCCTGTTTGGAGGCCTTGTAGCGGTTGACGTCGTCGCCCTCGGCTTCGAGGATTCGGTCGAGGCGTTGGATGTTGCCGTACTGGCCGCGGAGCCGGTCCCAGTCCAGTTCGGCCAGTTCGCCGTAACCCTCGAACTGGCTGATGACGCCGTCGTGGAACGGAACGTACATCCGCCTGCTGACCTTCTCCCAATGTGCGAGTTCCGCACTGTGCAGGCCGAGCTTCTCCCGCAGGTCGAGACGATTCGGCAAGGGCAGCAGCGTCAGTGCGTCGAGGGCGTGCACGATCACCCACACGGCCATCACGTTGGTGTAGGCGTTGTTGTCGATGCCGTCGTACGGTGCGTGCGGATAGCCAGAGTGGAATTCGTCGGGTCCGATCACGCCTCGGATGACGAATCGTTCCCGACTCTCGTCGTACGAGGCCAGGCTGACGAAGAACCGGGCGACCTCCGCCAGCAGCTCGGCGCCGTAGTCGATCAGGTACGCGAGGTCACCGGTGACCTGATAGAACTTCCACGAGTTGTACGCCACGGCGATGCCGATGTGGTGGGCGCGCGCGCTGGCGTCCGGGTTCCAATGCCCGCTCCGCGGATTGAGGTGCAGCCGTTGACTTTCCTCGCGTCCGTCACTGCCCGACTGCCACGGATACATCGCTCCCCGGTGGCCAGCGGCGCGGGCAGCGTGGCGGGCCTCGTCCAGGCGCCGGTAGCGGTAGCTCAGCAGTGACCGAGTGATCATGGGCAACCGCAGGTTGAGGACGGGGAAGATGAACAGCTCGTCCCAGAAGATGTGCCCGCGATACGCCTCCCCGTGCAGTCCCCGCGCGGGCACCCCGACGTCGAGGTCGGCGGTGTTCGGGGACACCGTCTGCACGAGGTGCAGCAGATGCAGGCGCAGGATCTTCAACTCGTCGCCGAAGTCGTCGAACTCGATGGAGAGGCGTTCCCACAAGTGTCGCCACTCGGTCAGGTGGCCCTGGAGCAACTCGTCGAACCGACCGAGCCGGGTCACCCAGCGCTCGGCGTCCACGGCGGGTTCGGACGTTGCCACGTCGCGGCCGGTGTAAACCGTGACCACCTTCTCGACGGTCACCGATTCACCAGCCGAGAGCCGCACGGCGATGTCGTGACCGATCTCGGCGCGGTCCTCGAACAGGCGGTGGGTGGCCGCCACCGGTTCGCCGTTGCGCCATGCGGTGCTTCGCGCCGCCATCGCGACGGGAATGCGGGATTGGTTCGTCTGCACCGACAGGAGGACGGAATCCTCACCGATGGCGTGCTTGTCCAGCAGGTCGAGATGCTCGTCGGCCAGATCCCGGTACCGCTCGACCAGGGAGTTGGTAACGTTGCCGTCCACGGTGGCGCGGAACTCGATGGTCCCGGACCAGTCCTCGGCCACGACCGTCGTCTCCAGCGCGGCGACGTGCGGCATGTGCATCGCCACGAACCGGCGCTGCGTCAGCGTGCTGGTGTGGCCGGCCCCGTCGCGAAAGCGCACCACCCGCGTCAGCACCGCACCGCGCAAGTCCAGGGTCTGCCGATAGGACAGCACCGTCACCTCGTCGACGTCGAACCAGTCGCCGTCGTCGATCCGGAAGGTCAGCGCCAGCCAGTTGGGCAGATTGACCAGGCTCTCATTGTCGATCTCGGTTCCGGACACGTCGTCGACGAGGCGGTTGAACAACCCTGCCGCATAGGTGCCCGGGTAGTGCACCTGCGCCGCCTTGCACTCGGGGGCAGCACCCCTCGTGGCGAAGTAGCCGTTGCCCGACGTGCACAAAGCCTCGCGGAGTTTCTCCTCCTGCGGGTCGTATCCGTCGAAGACGTAATCCCATGCCGTCTTGGATGATTCATGCTTGAGCTCGAGCCACCGCGACCCACGCGCGATGAACTCGGCGACCTGTCCGGGATTGTCGAGGGCGAAGTGGGCGGCCGACTTGCGGTCACCGTCCTCGTCGTGTCCGACCACGACGCCGATGCCGTCGAACTGCACCGCATCGAACGCGTCCTCGTCGGTGAGGTCGTCACCGACGTAGATGGGCAGCAGCGATCCTGACGGGTCGACGTGGTCGCGGATCCAGGCCAGCGTGCTGCCCTTGTCCCAGTCGAGGTTGGGGCGCAACTCGACGAGCTTGCGCCCAGCGGTCACCCGCAGGCCGTCGCGGGCACCAAGCTGATGTACCGCCGCCACCACCGCACCGACCCGCTCGCGCTCCACCTCGCGATAGTGCACCGCGACGGCGAAGCGCTTGTGCTCCACGCGAACTCCCGGAACGTCGGCCAGGTGACGGCTGAGTTCGGCGGCGGCCCGCTCGAGCACGTCGATGAACGCGGCCGCTGCCTCGTTGCAGTGGCGGGTGCCGTCCGGTCCCGTCAGTTCGAAACCGTGGCTGCCCGCGTACCAGATGCCGGGGATGTTCACCCGGTTCGTGATGTCGGCGAGGTCGCGGCCGCTGAGGATGGCGACCGGGCATACGGTGGTGGCCAGTCTCAGCGCGTCGGCGGCGCCGTCGCCGAGAACGGCTGCGGCAGGATCGGAGACGATGGGGGACAGCGTTCCGTCGTAGTCGAGGAACAGCATCGAGTCCCGCACGCTGGTGATGCCGATCAGCTGGCCGTAGGCGGCCAGCGCGTTGGGGAGTCCGGAGACCCGCGTGTCGCCCGTGCGCACGGCGATGTCGGCCAGTTCGGTGACCACCACGTCGGCGCCGCTGCGCCGCATGCCGTCGGCGCGTCCGGTGCCGTCGATGCCGATGACGAGGGAGAACCCGCCTTCTCGACCTGCCGCTACCCCGACACTCGAGCGTTCGATGACCACACATCGCTGCGGGCGTGCCCCGAGTTGGCGGGCGGCGTCCAGCAGTACGGCGGGGTCGGGTTCGTCCGCGGTGCCGCGCTCACCATCCGCCCCGTCGATGCAGACGCCGAACAAGCCGTCGACACCCGCCTTCTTCAATTCCCGACGGCAGTGTGGGCTCGATGAATAGCCCGCGATCACGACGCCTTCGCCGTGTAGCTTGCGCGCGAGATCAACGGTGGCGCCGACGAGTTCGGCGTCATCCGAGCGCGCGCCATCCAGGTCGAGGAGCACCGCGTCGTGGTAGCGCGGGTCGATGGTGACGGGCAGGCTCATGACACGGGAGCGGGGTCGAGCTGACGTTCCAGCTCAAGCACCTGGCGGGTGGTCTTGACCACCGTGTCGGGATTCAGGCTCATCGAGTCGATGCCCAACTGGACCAGGAATTCGGCCATGTCGGGGTAGTCCGACGGCGCCTGTCCGCACAAGCCGGAGTGAATCCCGTTGCGTCGACACCCCTCCACCGCCATTCGGATCATCTCCTTGACGCCCTCGTCGCGTTCGTCGTAGTCGAACGCCACGATCTCGCTGTCGCGGTCGACCCCCAGGGTCAGCTGCGTGAGGTCGTTCGAGCCGATCGAGAAGCCGTCGAAGCGCTTGGCGAATTCGTCGATCAGGATGACGTTGTTGGGGATCTCGCACATCGCGTAGACCTCGAGGCCGTTCTCCCCGCGCCGCAGCCCGAGGTCGGCCATGGTCTGCAGTACCAGGTCGGCCTCGGCCACCCGACGCACGAACGGAAGCATGAGGACCACGTTGGTGAGCCCCATCTGATCGCGGACCCGTCGCATCGCCTGGCACTCCAGCGCGAACCCTTCGGCGTAGGCCGGGTGCCCGTACCGCGAGGCGCCACGGAAGCCGAGCATCGGGTTGCTCTCGGTCGGTTCGAAGCCCTGCCCGCCGAGCAGGCTGGCGTACTCGTTGGTCTTGAAGTCCGACATCCGTACCACCACGGGCTTGGGCCAGAAGGCGGCGGCGATCGTGCCGATGCCCTCGGAGAGCCGCTCGACGAAGAACGCGCTCCCGTCGACGTAACCCGTCGTGAGCCGGGCGATCTCGCGGCGCGCGTCGGGATCGGCGACCTTCTCCGGGTGCAGCAGAGCCAGGGGGTGCACCCGGATGTACTCGCTGATGATGAACTCCATCCGGGCGAGTCCGACACCGTCATTCGGCAGGAACGACGTCTTGAACGCCAGGTCGGGGTTGCCCAGGTTCAGCATGATGTGCGTCCGTGGCCGGGGCATGTCACCGACCTCGATGCGGTCCACGTGGTAACCCACGGCGCCCTCGTACACCCGACCCGAGTCGCCCTCGGCGCAGGAGACGGTGACCACGGCGCCGTCGGGCACGCCGGTGGTGGCGTCGCCGGTGCCGACCACCGCGGGGATGCCGAGCTCGCGGGCGATGATCGAGGCGTGGCAGGTGCGGCCGCCGCGGTTGGTGACGATCGCGGCGGCCGTCTTCATCACCGGTTCCCAGTCGGGTGTGGTGGTGTCGGCGACCAGCACCTGACCGGGCTTGAAATCTGCCAGCTGGGAGAGGTTCTCGATGCGCTTCACCGCGCCCGTGGCGATTCGCTCACCGACGGAACGGCCCTCGGCGAGGACCGCGCCGCGCCCCTCGAGGACGTAGGTCTCGAGTGCGGTCACGCTGTGCTGGGAGGCCACCGTCTCGGGACGGGCCTGGACGATGTAGAGCTTTCCGTCGAGGCCGTCCTTGGCCCACTCCATGTCCATCGGTCGGCCGTAGTGCTTCTCGATCGCGCAGGCGTAGCCCGCCAGTTCCAGCACGTCGTCATCGGTGAGGCAGAACCGGGTCCGGTCGGCCTTCGGCGTGGGAACGTTTCGCGTGGAGTACTTCGTCTCGCCGTCGACCAAAATCATCTTCACCGCCTTGTCGCCGATGAGCCGGCGCAGGACGGCGCGGTGACCCGCGAGGTAGGTCGGCTTGTGCACGTAGTACTCGTCGGGATCGACCGCACCCTGGACGACGTTCTCGCCGAGGCCGTAGGCGCCCGTGACGAATACGGCGTCACGGAACCCTGATTCGGTGTCGAGGGAGAACATCACGCCCGACGAGGCGATGTCGGAGCGCACCATCTTCATCACGCCGATCGACAGGGCGACCTTGAAGTGGTCGAAGCCCTGGTCGATCCGGTAGTGGATCGCGCGGTCAGTGAAAAGGCTTGCGAAACAACGACGGCACGTGTCGAGCAGACTCTCCTCACCCTTGATGTTGAGGTAGGAGTCCTGCTGGCCCGCGAAGCTGGCCGTCGGCAGGTCCTCGGCGGTTGCCGAGCTTCGTACCGCCAGGCTCACGTCCTCGCCGTACTCCCGCTGTAGGGCGCGGTAGCCGTCCAGGATCTGGGCGGCCAGATCCTTGGGCAGACCGGCGCCGTACACGATCTCTCTGGCGCGCTTGGCCTTTCGCGCCAGGGCCGCCACGTCGTCGGGATCCAGATCGTCCAGCTCGGCGTGCAGGCGCTCCCAGGCGCCCGCCTCGTCCAGCATGTGGCGGTACGCCGCGGCAGTGATCGCGAACCCGTGTGGGATGCGGACCCCCTGTCCGGACAGGTGCTGGAACATCTCGCCCAGCGAGGCGTTCTTGCCACCTACGAGTGGCACGTCGTCGATGCCGAAGGCCTCGAAGAACTGGACATAGGAAGGTGTGCTCGTCACGGGTGCAAACGCTCGCACGCCCACCAATCCCGAGACAGGGCCGAAGGTCACTCCAATGGTCAACAGTCCGAAATGACTTGGGACTTTGTCCTCTGCCGCCGTAGGCCGGGGGTCGTCAGAATTGGGGCCATGGTGATTCGCGTGGGTATCAACGGCTTCGGTCGCGTCGGTCGCAACTTCTTCCGTGCAGTCGATGCGCAACGTGCGGCGGGCACCACCGAGATCGAGATCGTGGCGGTGAACGACCTCACCGACAACGCGACCCTCGCGCACCTCCTCAAGTACGACTCCGTGCTCGGTCGGCTCGCAGACGACGTGGTCGTCGACGGGGACGACATTCGGGTGGGCGATCGATCGATCAGGGCGTGGTCCATCGCCGGCGGACCGGCTGCGGTGCCCTGGGGGGAGATGGGCGTCGACGTCGTCGTCGAGGCCACCGGTCGCTTCACCGCCGCGGAACAAGCCAGGGGCCACCTCGACGGTGGCGCGAAGAAGGTGGTGGTGTCCGCGACGTCGAAGGGCGCGGACCTCACCGTGGTGATGGGCGTCAACCACCGCGACTACGACGGTTCGCAGACCGTCGTCTCGAACGCGTCCTGTACGACCAACTGCCTGGCGCCCATGGCCAAGGTGATGGACGAGGCGTTCGGCATCGAGCACGGCCTGATGACCACCATCCACGCCTACACCCCCGACCAGAACCTGCAGGACGGCCCGCACCGCGATCTTCGCCGGGCCCGCGCCGCGGCGATCAACGTGATACCCACGTCCACCGGGGCCGCACGGGCGATCAGCGTCGTGCTGCCGCAACTCGAAGGCCGCCTCGACGGGTATGCCCTACGGGTGCCGGTGCCGACGGGCTCGGCCACCGATCTGACCGTCACCGTCCGCGAGCCGGTGACCGTCGAGGCCGTCAACGCCGCGTTCGCGGCCGCCGCCGACGGTGACCTCAAGGGCATCCTCGCCTATACCGAGGCTCCCTTGGTGTCCTCCGACATCGTCACCGACCCGTCGTCGTGCATCTTCGACTCGGGGCTGACCAAGGTGACCGGGAACCTGGTGAAGATCGTCGGCTGGTACGACAACGAGTGGGGATACTCCCACCGCCTCGTCGACCTCGTCGGTCTGGTCGCGTGACCCGCTGAGCGAGGGAATGAGCAAGGGAGCCTTCATGTCCGAGTCCACCGAGTCCCGCGGGGTCGTCGTCGCCGTCGACGGATCGCCTGCGTCCACACGTGCGGTCCGGTGGGCCGCGCGCGACGCCGAGCTGCGTCACGTCCCGCTCACCCTCGCGCACGTCCTCACCGCCACCGCCGGCACGTGGCTGGGTGCCCCGCTGCCACCGAAGTGGACCAAGGGGCAAAAAGAAGCGGCGCGTCAGGTGCTCGATGAGGCACTCGCCGTCGTCGCGGAGAGCTGTCACGGCGCCCCGCCACCTACTAGCTGTGAAATGCTCACTGGCGGAGCAGTTTCCACCTTGGTCTCCTTGTCCAAGGATGCAGATTTGCTCGTCGTGGGCCGCCGCGGCAACGGGACGATGCGGGGCCGGCCACTGGGTTCGGTGAGCTCGGCGGTGGTCCATCACGCCCACTGTCCCGTCGCGGTCATCCACGACGAGGACTCGGCGCTCGACAATCCCTCCGAGGCGCCGGTGCTGGTGGGCATCGACGGGTCGCGCGGAGCCGAGCTGGCCACGGCGATCGCGTTCGACGAAGCCTCGCGGCGCAACGTCGGGTTGGTGGCCCTGCACGCGTGGACGGGAATTGGTGCGTTGGCCATGGCCGACATCGGGTTCAACAAGACCGCCACTAGCGAGCTGGCGACGGTGGAGAACGAGGCGTTGGCCGAGCGGCTGGCCGGTTGGAGTGAGCGCTATCCCGACGTGCCGGTGGAGCGGGAGAGCGTCCGCAACGATCCGGGCACCGTCCTCGTCGACCAGTCCCGGCACGCCCAACTCGTCGTCGTCGGCGGTCACGGCATCGGCGGCTTCGCGGGCATGCTGCTGGGTTCGGTCAGCTCGGCCGTCGTGCAGTTGGCACGGACGCCGGTGATCGTGGCACGCCAACCGTGAACACCACGGTGATCGACGCCGGGGGATTGCGGGAGTTGGTGTCCACCTTGCTCGACGGCGGATACCGCGTCGTGGGTCCGACCCTGTCCGAGAACGCCATCGTCCTCGACGAACTGCGGTCGGCCGACGATCTGCCGAAGGGCTGGGGGGTCGACGTGGGTCCCGGCCACTACCGCCTGCGCCGACGCGACGACGACGCGCTCTTCGGTCACTCCGCAGGACCGCAATCGTGGAAGCAGTTCCTGCACCCCGCCCGGCAACGCTTGTGGTCCTCCGACGGCCTCGAGCCCGACGTGGCGCCGCCGTATGCGTTCATCGGTGTGCGCGCCTGTGACCTAGCGGCGATCGCAATGCTGAACGGAGTGCTCGGCGTGGGGACCCATCCCGATGAGGGGTTCGTGGGCCGGCTCGGCCGGATCTTCGTCGTCGCGGTCAACTGCACCGAACCGGGCGGCCTGTGCTTCTGCGCCTCGATGAACACCGGACCCGCCGTCGGTCCGGGGTACGATCTCGCGCTCACCGAGCAGATCGACGGCGACGGTCGCCGGTACGTGGTCGACGTGGGCAGTGACGCCGGTGCTGCGGTCCTGGCCGAACTCGTGCACCGGGATGCCGAGCGCGCCGAGATCGAGTCGGCGAGAACGGCCGTCGCCGAGGCCGCGAACAAGATGGGCCGACAGATGCCCAGCGGTGACCTCCGCGAGCTGCTGGTGCGGTCGCGGGACTCGCCACACTGGCAGGACGTCGCGGACCGGTGTCTGACGTGTGGAAACTGCACCATGGTGTGCCCGACGTGCTTCTGCACCACGGTGGAGGACGTCACCGACCTCACCGGTGAGCACGCCGAACGGTGGATGAACTGGGCATCGTGCTACGAATTCGACTTCACGTTCGTGCACGAGGGAAGCACCAGGAAGTCTGCGCCATCGCGGTACCGGCACTGGCTGACCCACAAACTCGGCACCTGGCACGACCAGTTCGGCAGCTCCGGTTGCGTGGGCTGCGGACGCTGCATCGCGTTCTGCCCCACGGGGATCGACATCACCGAGGAGATGACCACACTCGCCGGGCTCGACGCCGAGGACCGGGAACGCGACGCGGCAGCGGGCGATGGCTGAGGCTGCGTCTGGGGCGATGGCACCGGTGCCGTACCGGGTGCGCAGCCGGGTCGTCGAGAACCGCGATTCGGCCACCCTGTGCCTCGAACCCGTGGGCCGATCGCTACAGGCACCGCTGCCTGGCGAGTTCATGATGATGTACGCGTTCGGCATCGGCGAGGTGGCGATCTCCGTCAGCGGCTGTCCCACCGAGACCGATGGAGCCGTCACCCACACCATTCGCTCCGTCGGGGCGATCAGCCGTGCGCTGCACGACGCCCAACCCGGGACCGTGATCGGGATGCGCGGACCGCTCGGCACCGACTGGGGTCTCGAGAAGGCCGCGGGCCGTGATCTGGTCATCGTCGCGGGCGGGGTCGGTCTGGCACCGCTTCGGCCGGTCGTCCTTGGTGCGCTGGCCGACCGCGACCGCTATGGACGGGTGACGCTGATCGCCGGTGCCCGGACCCGCGACGACTTCCTGTTCAGCGACGAACTCGCGGGCTGGGAGCAGGACGGCGCGCTCGAGGTCCACGTGACCGTCGACGTTCCCGTGCAGGGCTGGCCCGGCGAGGTCGGATTCGTCACCGAGCCCCTGCGCAGGCTGTCACTGCGAGCCGAGAACACCACGGCGTTCCTGTGCGGTCCGGAGTCGATGATGAGCAACGGTGCGCTTGAGCTGCTTCGAAAGGGCATGTCCGGTCACGATATCCGGGTCTCGCTGGAACGAAACATGCAGTGCGGGATCGGCTGGTGTGGCCATTGTCAGCTGGGCCCGTTGCTGCTGTGCCGCGACGGGCCCGTCGTCACCTACGAGGTCGCGGAACCCTTGCTGCGCGTGAAGGAGCTGTAGATGAGTCGCCCGACCCTCGCGGTGTGGAAGTTCGCCTCGTGCGACGGCTGCCAACTGACGTTGCTGGACTGCGAGGATGAGCTGCTCACCATCTCCGAGGAGGTGCAGATCGCGACCTTCCTGGAGGCGTCCAGTTCCGTCATGGGCGGGCCCTACGACGTGTCGTTCGTGGAGGGATCGATCACCACCGCCGCCGATGAGCGTCGCATCAAGGAGATCCGCGAGCAGTCCGGCGTGCTGGTGACTCTCGGTGCGTGCGCGACGGCGGGCGGCGTGCAGGCGCTGCGAAACTTCGCCGACGTCGAGGAATTCGCCTCGGTGGTCTACGCCAGACCCGACTATCTCGACACCCTGGCCACGTCCACCCCGGCGTCGGCGCACGTCGCGGTCGACTACCAACTGCAGGGTTGTCCCATCGATCGCGGGCAGCTGCTCGACACCCTCGCCGCACTGCTGGCCGGACGCAAACCACGACTGTCGGACAAGACGGTATGCACCGAATGCAAGATGCGGGGCGTCACGTGTATCTCAGTGGCCGAGGGCATCCCGTGTCTCGGACCGGTGACGCACGCCGGCTGTGGGGCGTTGTGCCCATCGTTCCACCGCGGCTGCTACGGGTGTTTCGGGCCCACGGCGACCCCCAATACCGCCGCCCTGATCCCGTTGCTGCGCCGCGATCGCATGTCCGACGGTGACGTCGAGCGCGTGTTCACGACGTTCAACGTCACCACATTCAACGCCGAACGGAATGACGAGTGACCTCAGAGACCCGCACCCTGACCGTCGGTGCGCTGACCCGCGTCGAGGGTGAGGGCGCGCTGCACGTGACGTTGGCCAACGGCATCCTGGAACGCGTCGAGCTCAACATCTACGAGCCGCCGCGGTTCTTCGAGGCGTTCCTGCGCGGGCGCGCCTACACCGAGCCGCCCGACCTCACCGCGCGGGTGTGCGGTATATGCCCGGTCGCCTACCAGATCAGTGCGTGCAACGCGATCGAGTCCGCCTGCGGGGTCACCGTCGACCACGAACTGGTGGAGCTGCGGCGGTTACTGTACTGCGGCGAGTGGATTCACAGCCACGCCCTGCACATCTATCTGCTGCACGCACCGGACTTCCTCGGCTACCCCGACGCGATCAGCTTCGCCAAGGACCACCGGGAGTTCTTCGAACGCGGGCTGGCACTGAAGCGGACCGGGAACCGGCTCATGGAACTCCTTGGTGGCCGGGCGATCCACCCGATCAACGTGCGGCTGGGCGGCTTCTACTCGGTGCCCCGTCGTGTCGACCTCGACTCCATGGCGGAGGAATTGCGCCGCGCCCTCGACGATGCCCTGTTCACGGTGCGGTCGGTGGCCCAATTCGACTTCCCCGACGCGGAATCCGACCACGAGTTCCTGTCGCTGACCCAACCGGGCCGCTACCCCATCGAGAACGGAACCATCGCCCGCAGTGGCGGACCCACGTTCGAGGTGGCAGATTTCCGTGACCACGTTCGGGAGGTGCAGGTCGCCCATTCCACCGCGCTGCACGCCACGCTGGACGGGGGCCGCTACCTGACCGGACCGCTCGCGCGGTACGCGCTGAATTCGGCGGCACTCTCGCCGATCGCGCGGCAGTCGGCCACCGACGCCGGGCTCGGCAGCGTGTGCCGAAACCCGTTTCGCAGCATCATCGTTCGGGCGGTCGAGGTGGTCTACGCGATCGAGGAGGCGTTGCGCATCATCGACGAGTATCAGCAACCGTCCCGACCCTTCGTCGACGTTCCGTCCCGAGCCGCGGTGGGCCACGGCGTCAGCGAAGCCCCGCGCGGCCTTCTCTACCACCGCTACGAAATCGGCGACGACGGGCTGATCAAGGCGGCGGACATGGTGCCTCCCACCGCGCAAAGCCAGGCCGCCATCGAACACGAGATGGGCCGGCTGGTCGCCGCCAACCTCGATATGGACGATGCGTCGTTGACGGCATTGTGCGAGAGAGCAATTCGCAACCACGACCCATGCATCTCGTGCTCGGCGCACTTCCTCGACCTGACCGTCGAACGCAAATGAGCCTCGGCGGCGATCTCGGCGGCGATGTCATAGTGATTGGCGTCGGCAACGGGTTCCGCCGTGACGACGGTGTCGGTCTCGCCGTCGCCGCCGCCGTCGCCTCGCAGGCACCACCCGGGGTCCGCGTCATCGGCGACGTCGGTGACCCGTGCCGCGTGCTCGACGCCTGGGCCGGTGCGCGCCTGGCCGTGATCGTCGATGCCGCGGTCGCCTCGCCAGCGGTGCCCGGCCGAATCCATCGCTGCACGGTGGACCAGTTGCACCCGGTGACGACCACCAGCTCGCACGGTGTCGACCTCGCGACGGTCTTCGCGCTCGGCGAGGTGCTCGATCGGCTACCGGACGCCGTCGTGCTGATCGCGATAGAGGTGGCGGACACCGCTCAGGGGGTCGGGCTGTCGGCAGCCGTGGCGGCCGCCCTACCGAAGGCCGTCGCAGCGGTGCTGGCTGAGCTCGGCGACGGTCCGTCGACCACGTCTTCGGCTTCGGGAGACGACTCGAAGATCCGCTCCGACTCCTCGCGCTGACAGGGCGCGGTACCGGGTGTCATCAACATGGCCGCGCCCGTGGCGATCCCGAACCGCACCGACTTGGCGAGCGGCCATCCACGGGTCACGCCGACGGCGATCGCCGCGACCATCGCGTCACCCGCGCCGACACCGCTGACGGCACGTACCGGTACTGCCGGAAACCGTTGGCTGCCAGCTGAACTCGCCAGCAGCGCACCCTTGGATCCCACGGAGACCACGACGGCCTGAGCGACCCCAGCGGTGATGAGTGAGTGCGCGGCCGCCAACTGTTCGGACTCGGTCGCGAGCTCGCGTCCGAAGCACTCCCTGAGCTCACGGACACTTGGCTTGAGCAGGAACACCCCGGACCTGACGTGCTGCAGGCCGCCGCCCGAGGCGTCCAGGATCAGCGGCACCCCGATCTCACCGCACATGTCGGCGACCCGTTGGTAGAAGTCGAGCGGAACGCCGGGTGGAAGGCTGCCGCTGGCCACCACGATGCGCGCCGAGCGCGCGGCATATTCGAGCTCGTCGAGACACTTCGCTTGTTCGGCCGTCGTCAATCGAGGGCCGGGCAGGACGAAACGGTACTGCCGACCACTGCAACCCTCGTCCACGGTGAAGCTCTCGCGCGTCGGCTCGGAGATCGCCACACGGCGGTACGGTACGTCGGCCGCGGCGACGAGTTCGGTGACGAGGTCGCCGGTGGGTCCCCCGACGGGAAACACCGCAGTCACCGATGCGCCCAGGACGGTCGCCACCCTGGCGACGTTGATGCCACCGCCGCCCGCGTCGTAACGGGCGCCGTGGCAACGGACCTTGTCCGTGGGCACCACGCAGTCGGCGCCGGTGGTGACGTCCAGCGCCGGATTCATCGTCAAGGTGACGATGTCCGCGCCGAATCTGCTTCGCTCGCTTGAGGATTTCACCGGCTCGTCTACTTCGAGCCTGGGGGAGTACCGCGCACCACGAGCACGGGAACGTTGGCCGACTGAGCCACCGCCGAGCCCACCGACCCGAACCAGGTGCTCGAGAAGCCGCCCCGGCCCCGACTTCCGACCACCACCAACTGAGCATCCTCCGATTCACGAATCAGCCAGCGAGCCGGTTGATCACAGACGAGCCGTCGCTCGACGTGCACATCCGGATACCGCTCCTGCCAGCCCGCCAACCGTTCGGCGAGGATCTCGTGGCCCTGATTTTCATACTGCGTCCAGTCCATTCCCAGCATCGGGAAGACCGCGACGTCGCTCCACGCGTGCAGGGCAACCAGGCTCACGCCGCGGAACGACGCCTCCTCGAAGGCCATGGTCGTCGCTGCCTCCGACGCGGGGGAGCCGTCTACCCCGAGGAGGACGGGAGCGCTGGCGTCCACCCCCTCGGCTTCGGGACGAATGACCGCGACGGGGCAATGCGCGTGGTGGACGAGGCCCGTGCTGACCGATCCCAGCAGCATCCGGCCAAGCGCGCCCGTTCCGCGGCTGCCGACGACCACCATCCTCTGATTATCGGAGGCGGAGACCAGTGCAGGCACGACGCTCGCGTTCAGCGTTTCGGTGTGGACGTCGGCAATCCCCGTCATTTCGTTGTCGTCGATGCAGGCGTGTGCGGTCTTGAGCCCCTGCTCGAGGACGTGTCGCGCGTTGTCCTGTTGCCACTCGGTGATGTTCGCGAACATCGGTTCCATCGGCCATCGCGCGGCCACTGGGGCTACCACGTGGACCAACGTCAACGGCGCGTGACGAAGCACCGCTTCACGAGCGGCCCAGCGGATCGCGGCGTCGGACTCCGCAGACCCATCGACGCCGACCATTACTCCTGCTGTGCGCCAATTAATCGACATTCGGATACTCCTCGTTCAATGACGGGACTGCATGACTTCGCTCAACGGGCGACGCGGCGTGGGCGCTGGAACCCGATCCGGCACCGGCGCATCACCGACCCGGATCAACACCTGGGGGCATCCTTGGCCTCCGGTCAGGTCGCGGATGACGGCACGGCTCGACGCGAACTCGGTGATGTGGGACAGCGTGCACGTGGCCACGCCGGCTGCGGTGCAGCCCAACAACACCGTGGAGAGGGCCCGACCGCAGGCGAGAGCATCCTCCCTGGTGTCGCCGGGGGTGGACAACACCAGCACCTTGGCTTCGTCGACAGCGACGTCGCACCGTGTATCGCTGGAACGGGCAACGGGGAACTCGCGGTTGATGTCGACCCGGTCGCGCTCGTCTTCGGACACCAGGGCGCTGGGCGGCACGCCCTCATAGGACCGCAGAGGGTCGGTCCACCAACGCAATTCGTCGTGGTAGTACCGATCGGTTCGCCGGGATGCCTCGGTGCGCCGGGAGGCCGCCGCCAATGCCGGACGCGCGTCGTCGGCGAGTACGTCGATGGTCACGGTGCTCCGATCGACGCTCTCGCGCAGCATGTGTTCGACGCGATCCCAATCGCGGGGAGCCCGAAACGGGAGCCGATTGGTCCGGCGACAGGCGACCGCTTCGGCGCGGGACCTTTCGGCGGCGGTGGCCTCCAGTTCGGCTGGGCTGAAGTCGAGACATGCAAGATGGTCGCGCTCGTCGGGATCGGGAAAGGAGGCGACGGTGGTCGTCCAACCCGCGACGGTCATTAGGACCAGGAGATGGTCGAGGGCCGCTCCACAGCTGATGATGGCCTCGCGGCCGGAACGGTCGGCCGAGCGTACGACGCGTCGGTAGTCGGCGTACAAACTCACCGCCACGTCGTCGACGATCCAGCGCCACGGCTGGCTGTTGTGCAGGGAGGGCGCCCGGCAGGCCAACCGAATCGCCTGGGTCACGATTCGGGTGTCCACCGTCGTGCGAGTCATGGTCACGGACCTCCTGCCTATGTCAGCCTAGGGATTGCCACCATGCGTACCAGGGTCTTTGGTCCCCGCGGTCGGGCCATTGGACCCGGCACCGACCAAGGCCCCTGCAGTTGGTGACCAATGTCCATTGGGCCCATTGGTCTTTCGGCCTATCGTCCATACGACGGGAGCGGTGCCGCACGATGGCGGTCTCCACCAAGCTCACCCATGCGGGAGGAACCATGATCGAGTCGACGGGTCAACGCAGGGTCGTCGTGGGGGTCGACGGATCACCATCGTCGGACGCCGCCATCGGTTGGGCCGCGCACGAGGCCGCATCACGCGGCGTGCCGCTGACGCTGGTCAGCGTGCAACCGATGCCCCTGGAGATGTCCTGGCCTTTACCGATGGTGTGGTCGGATTCGTCTGAACTCCAACATGAATACGGTGACACCGTCGTCGCGCGAGCACGTGAGGTCGTGGTCGATGCGGTTGGGCGAGGAATCGTCGAAGTCGATGGTGAGGTGTCGGTGGGACCGATCATTCCGACGCTCGTCGACTTGTCGAAGGGCTCCGACATGATCGTGGTGGGCGGCCGGGGACAGGGTCCGGTCGATCGCCTGCTGCTGGGGTCGGTGAGCTCCGGCTTGCTGCATCACGCCAAGTGCCCGGTCGGGGTGATACCCGACGAGGTGTCGGCGGACCCGCCTCGTGCCGACGCCGCGGTACTGGTCGGAATCGACGGTTCCCCTGCGTCCGAGACGGCGACGGCAATCGCGTTCGACGAGGCATCCCGTCGCGGTGTTCGGTTGCGGGCCCTGCACGTCTGGAGCGACTGGACGGATTTCGAACTCCCCGGGTACGACCTCTCCAGGGCGGGGACGCAGGCGCAGCTGGCGCTGGCCGAACGTCTGGCCGGCTGGCAGGAGCGCTACCCCGACGTCGCGGTCGACCGGATCGTGGTGTGCGGGCATCCCGTCGAGGCGATCCTCAGCCACGCCGGGTCGGCACAGCTCGTCGTGATCGGTAGTCACGGACGCGGGGGATTCGCAGGCATGTTGTTGGGCTCCGTCAGCGCGGCGGTCGCCGCGTCTGCCACTGTTCCCGTAATCGTCGCCAGACATCCGTAGCGCGGCGGCCGAGGACCAAAGACCCTGGCCAGCGGGTCGCTGGTGACGGCAGACTCCTGGGGAGACGAAGAAGGGAATTGCAGTGAGCCACAACAAACATGGCAAGTCCGAGCACCTCGTCACGATTGACGTCGATCGCAAGGGTGACGGCACGCACGCCACCGCTAGCCTGCGCTGGCACGACGTCGACCTGGTGGGCGTCGGCGACGCACAGCTGGAGGACGGCGAACGCTATCCCAAGCGGGTCGGCGAGGAACTCGCCGTCGCACGCGCCCTGACCCACTTGACGCGCCAGCTGTTCGTCACCACCGCGGGTGACATCGAATCCGTGACCGGAGAGTCCATTTCAATCCGCTGACCGTGGGTCGGCGTCGGCGAATCAGAGGGAGCCCATCGTGGCCAAACAGGACAAGCACCACGGCATCGTCGTCGGAGTCGACGGCTCACCGGCATCGCGGGTCGCGGTCGACTGGGCGGCCAGGGACGCGCTGCTGCGGGGAGTCCCGCTCACCGTCGTTCACGTCGTCCCCACCCCGGAGATGTTGGTGTGGAGCGAGGCGGAACGATTGCCGGGTCTCGCGGAGTGGCACCAGACCCAAGCCGATGACGTCATCCGAGCCGCGGTGCAGACCGCGGAGGCCGCCACCCGGGACGACGGGTTGCTGGAAATTCACCGTCACGTCCTCGCGGGGTCCACCGTCCCCAGCCTGGTGGACCTGACCAAGGACGCGGTGATGATCGTGGTGGGCTGTCGCGGCATAGGGGCCATTCGGCGGTTGCTGTTGGGCTCGGTCAGTGCGGGGCTAGTACACCACGCGCACTGCCCCGTCGCGGTGCTCCACGATGAGGATCCGTTGATGCCGGACCCGGCGCGGGCCCCGATCCTGCTCGGCGTGGACGGCTCGCCGGCATCGGAGTTGGCGACCGAGATCGCCTTCGACGAGGCGGAACGACGCGGCGTCGACATCATTGCCTTGCACGCGTGGAGCGACGCCGCTTTGAGCGACTTTCCCTCCGTCGACTCCTCGGTGATGAAGTCGCTGGGCGACGAGATCCTCAGCGACCGTCTGGGACCATGGCAGAAGCGCCATCCCGGCGTACACGTGAACGCGATCGCCGTCGTCGATCGCCCCGCCGAGATGCTCATCAAGAATGCGGAGCAGGCGCAGCTAGTCGTCGTCGGCAGCCACGGACGCGGTGGATTCGCCGGTATGCAGCTCGGGTCGGTCAGCTCGGCGGTGGCGCAGTCGTCCCGGATGCCGGTCATCGTGGCGCGGTCGCACTAGGGCACGGCGTCGCCCGATCAGTTGGATGGTTTGGCGTCGGCGCCGGCCACGTCGCTCCAGGTGGCCGCGGCTCCCGAGTCGCCGATGCGATAGACCTGCACGGTGGTCGCGATGCTCAGGACCACCACGATGACGGCCACGATCCACGATGCGACGGGTTTGACGGACTTGCCGCGAACCTCGAGTACGTGAATGGCCGCCAGAAGCGCCGCGGCGACGAGCATGGCGATGGCGAAGTACACCATCGTGTCTCCGAGTTCGGTGTGCTCGTGCAGCAGCGGTGAGCGGCCGACTTTGTCTTCGAGCCATTCGCCGGCTTCGGTGGTCAGCGGCGTGAGCACCACGGTGATGGTGGCGAGGCCAAGCACCAGCCAGGTCAGGCGTTTTCGCGCGGCTGGCCATACGGCGCAGAGGATTGCCAGGGCTGCCGTGAGGGGTGCGAGGACGACGATGAAGTGGACCAGCAGCGCATGGATGGGGAGACCGTTGAACGTTGTCACGAGTTGATTCCTTGTAGAGGTTGGCGGAACACTGGAGTCGGGCGACGCTGCCCGTTCACGATGGACGTGGTGCAAGCAACGAAAGGGCGAGTCGCGGGCAGCGATCCACGGCAGCGCGTGCCTCGGCGAGGTCGCCGGAGGGGATCTCGGGCTCGCGAGAGCCGTTGCGCGCCAGGGGATAACCCCACTCGTCTCGGTCGAGCACGGCGGGAAGCAACTCAGTGCAGAGCCCCCGTCCGTCGCATCTGGTCCAGTCGACGTGCAGTCGCACGGGGCTTGGGTGCCTTGTCACGTGCGGCCCTGACTCTGCACCGTGGCGAAGGCGGCGTCGCAGCGGCCCGAGCGGTGCTCGTCGATGTCGTAGGCGAAGACGGTGAGTGCGCTGCGCGCCATCCGGACGGTGCCGTCCGGGTGACGACATGACCCGCGCCCGTCCACCAGGCCGAGTATTCGGTGTATCTCGGCGAGCAAGGTCTGGTCGACGTTTCCGTACGCGAGTTCGTCGAACAGCGTTGCAAGCCGAGGCAATCCGTTGAGGCAAGGTCCGCACTGCCCGGCGCCTTGGTCGGCGAGGTAGGCGACGATCTCCGCCGTACGTACGAGGCCGCACTCGTCGACGGGAAGCGTATGGACGATACCGGCGCCGGGGCTGGCTCCGAGGTGGGCGAGGCCGGCTCGCGACAGGGTGGCCTGGGCGAACTCGGACGAGGGAATCCAACTGCCGTGGTAGCCACCGATCAGCGCCGCCCTCGTGCGGCGGGGGTCGCCGTGTGTGACCACGTCGAGAAGCGGAGTTCCGGTCGGTACCTCGAGGACGGACGGCCGGTCGGACGCGCCCGACGACGTGACCAGCATGGTGCCGGGCTGCGCAGGGTCTCCGACGGACCGGAACCAGCGGGCGCCGTACCGGGCGATGAGCGCGACGTGGGCCAGGGTCTCGACGTTGTTGACCAGTGTCGGGCGGCCCCGCACGCCGGCGATCGTCGTCAGGACAGTGCGATCGCGGGGCAGTGCAGGCCGCCCTTCGACGCGCGCGACGACTGCCGATTCCTCCCCGGCGACGAACGTATCGGGTGCCTCCACGACGGTCACCGGTTGCCGGTCCCAACCGGCGGCCGTGCGCTCGTCGATCGCACACCGTGCGGCCGCCGCCAATCGGCTTGGTACATATAGGTAGATCGTCGTGGCGGCGATGGTCTCGGCCACCAGTTGCAGGCCGTCGAGCACCAGGTGCGGCGATCGGGCGAGCAACACCGCGTCTTTGCGACTGAGCGGCTCACCCTCGGCGCCGTTGCCGATCACGACCGGCTTCCGTCCGGTGACGGATGCGATCTTGCGGCAGGTGGGGAACCCGGCACCACCCCGACCCGTCAGACCGGACCGCTCGAGCGATGATACGAGGTCGTCCACTGCCTTGGTGGGTGGGCGACCGAACCGGGTGTGGTGTTCCGCCAAGCCGGGGCTTCGAGCGGTGAGCAGGCGGCCTCGATCCGTCATCGACGCACCGCAATTCGCGTATCGGCGTACTCGACGAAGTTCGCCCTCACCCGCCATGTCAGGGCCGCTGCGACCAGCAACGCGCAGGCCGCCGCGAACGCCAGGAACCACGGTCGAAAGGCGTCGGTACCGTTGCCGAGGGCATGAGCCATCGCCATCGGCCACAACGCATAGGTCACCCAGTGCACGGCGCGAAAGATGTTGACGCCCAGTCGATGCCGGAGCAGGCTGGTCACGATCACCACCAGGAGCACGTCGAACGCGAGAGTGCCCAGCCCGAGCCACAGCGGCCGATAGGCGCCCTGGAACGGGATCACGAAGTCCAGCAACCGCAGTTGGGCGTACGGGTCGAAGAACAGCAGCCCGAGATGCATTGCCACCAGTAGTGTTCCGGCCAGCGCGGCGAATCGGTGCACGTCGACCACGGCGAAGCGTGGCAACCCCGCCAGTCGACGACCAGACCGCGTGGCGATGCCGAGACCGATGGACAGCGTGAAGAAGGCGAGTGCCGTGATCCCGGTGCCGCGGCCCAGCGCCCAGAGCGCCTGGTCGGTCATCGCTGCGCCTCGATTCCGGAGGTCGGCCAGGTGCCGATGGTGTGCACGTCCCCGAACACGTCGACGAGTCGGGCCGCCATCCCGAGCCTGCCGATCCACTCCAGCGCGGGCCAGCCACGGACGACGGCGGCGGTGGCGACGGTGT
Source organism: Mycolicibacterium sp. TUM20985 (assembly GCF_030295745.1). NCBI lineage: Bacteria > Bacillati > Actinomycetota > Actinomycetes > Mycobacteriales > Mycobacteriaceae > Mycobacterium > Mycobacterium antarcticum. The sequence continues at coordinate 4,164,560 of NZ_AP027291.1, read as the reverse complement.
TCGCGGCGAAACACGTCTGCGCTGCCACGCTCACGGTCCGCCACACCGGGTCCGCACACCGCCCGGTCCTCGGATCGAGGATGTGGTGCATCAATTCGTCACCGCTGCGCCACCGTCGACGAAGGGTGCTCGACGTCGCCAGCGCGGATCCCGCCGGCAGCGCAAGCGAACTCGCCGGCTCGTCGTCCGCGTCTTGCACCAGGACCTGCCAGCCGCCGTCAGGCGCCGGGCCGGCCGTGGCGATGTCCCCGCCGAGATTCACCAGAACGCCGCTCCCCGTCACCGTGTGGGCGCGCTGGGCGCAGCGGTCCGCGGCTACCGCCTTGGCAGTGGCGCCCAGATCGAGCAAGACCCCCGGGGGCATGGTGACGACGTGACCGTCGAACGCGATCATCGACCAGTGGGCGGGCGTGGTGAAGACCGGCACTGCGGGCGAGGCACTTCGGACGTCGGCGATGTCGGCGTCGTAGCCGAGTGCGACCATGGCCGCCCCCACCGTGGGGTCGACGTCGCCGTCGGTCAGCCGGGCCGCCGTCAGCGCGGCATCCAGAAGGTCCGCCAGTGTCTCGCTGACACGGGTCGGACGGCCGGATGTCAGTGTCAGTGAATTGATTTCGGAGTCGAGGCGGAAGCGTGACGCGGCCGCTTCGACGACGTCGAGCTCGGCATCGGTCTCCCGCCTGGCCACGGCGAGTGCAGACGGGTCCGTGACGACGATCTGCATGTCCAGACTCCATCGCTGCCACCGGACGTCGGCGGTCTGCGTTGCGGTGAGGGTCACGAGCCGCGGGAGACGGTGATCTGCGGCGAGTAATTCGGCGCCATCACCGTCGTGGGGGCGAGGCGCCGCTTGGTCGTCGGGGGAGTGCTGGCTCTTGGTGCGGGCGCTTGCGTCGTGTACTGGGGCACCGGGGTGTACTCAGGCACCGGCGTGTACTGCGGTTCGGGTGCCGGCTCGACGGTCGTCGTCGAGACGTCGGGCACCGGCGGAGGTTCCACGATGGGTGGCGAGAAGGGCGGCGAGAGGAGCGGCGGAATTACCTGCGGCGGCGCCGACTCGACGGCGGCTGTCGCCACCGGGGGCTTCACGGTGTCGACGTAGGCGAGGGCAGAGGCACCTGCCACGCCGGCGACGCCGAGCCCCATCAACGCCCACGAGGCGGCCGCGGCACGTCGGAATCCCGAACGGGGTGAGTCCATGCCGATGATGCTGACAGCCGTTTCTTCAAGCCTTCGAAGAATTCCCGTGGCACGCTCAGCGGGTGGCGGACCGGACTGCAGCACCCACGCTGCTGATCGTCGAGGACGATCGCGCTCTGAGCGGGATGCTCGAGACGTTGTTCCGCGAGGAGGGTTATCGCGTGGACGTTGCCCATGACGGCCAGCAGGGCCTTCACCGCGGGTTGACCGGTTCCTACGACGCGGCGATCGTCGACCGTGGCCTGCCGGTGATGGACGGGGTCGAACTGGTCGAGGTGCTGCGTTCGCGGGGGATCGCGACACCGATTCTGCTGCTGACCGCGCGCGGTGCGACGGAAGACCGTGTCGACGGCCTCGACGCCGGCGCTCAGGACTACTTGGTCAAGCCGTTCGAGGTGCCCGAACTGCTGGCTCGCATTCGGGCATTGCTCCGGCGGCCCGACGACGGCTCGACGCTGCGGGTGAATGGACTGGTGCTCAACCGCGTCAGCCGCACCGTGAGCGGTTGGGGGTTCGCGGACGTGGAGCTGTCCGAGAGGGAAGCGGCGCTGCTGAGCGTGCTGATGCTTGCCCCTGGCCGCAACTTCACCCGCGGCCAGCTGCTCGGCGCCGCGTTCGACGGTGTCGACACGCCCGGAGTCGTGGATACCTACGTGCACTATCTGCGCCGCAAGCTTGGGCGATCGGCGGTGCGGACGATTCATGGCACCGGGTATCGATTCGGGGCGCCATGACACACGGCAGCGATCTCGCCGTCGTCCGGCGCGCAGGCCGGATCGCCGCGATCCAAGCGTCGCTGGCATTGGCTGCGGTCCTGCTGGTCGTCGGAGCGGTGGTCTTCCTCGTCGATCTCCGAGTGCAAGACCAACAGATCGCCGATCAGCTGACCTCGGTGGCGTCGACGGCTGATGATGCCACCGATCCGCCGCCGGGCATGCAGCTCGTGGTCCGAGACCTCACGGGCAACGTGCAGGCGAGCGACGGGGGCCTCCCGGTGGCGGACCTTCTGGCACGGCCTCCGGGGTTCTCGGAGGCCCGGATCGACGGCGAGGAGTACCGCTTCCTGGTGGCCGACAAGCCCGACGGGAGGGTGGTCGCCATGCTCGCGCTGGAGTCCTACGAGGAGGGCCGGCGCCGCCTTCTGCTGTCGTTGGGCGCCGCGGAACTCGCGGGAATCCTCGCCTCGGTCGCCGTCGTGGTCCTGCTCACGCGCCGCTCGATTCGCCCGCTCACCGACGCCTTGGCTCTGCAACGCAGATTCGTCGCCGACGCCTCGCATGAGCTTCGCGCCCCATTGACAGTGCTGCACACCAGGATTCAGCTGTTGGCGCGCCGATTTGACGACGACGATTCGGGTGAGGCGAAGAAACAGATCGATGCGCTGGCGGCGGACACCAGGGCGCTCGGTGAGGTCATCGAAGACCTCTTGGCGTCCGCAACGATGGCGAACAACGGTGTGGCCCGCGACCGCGTCGACGTCACCGCTGTTGCCGAGGCGGTCCGCGACAGCATGGCCGAACATGCGGACGCGGCAGGGGTCAGCCTCAGCGTGAACCGGCGGGGCGGGACTAGCGCGGCGGACGGCGTCGTTCTCGGATCGGGTGCCGCACTGCGGCGCGCCCTGACGGCTCTGGTCGACAATGCACTTGCCCACGAACACCGCGGCGGGGCGATCGTCATCGGCATCGAGCGCCGCGCAGCGGACGTCGTCATCGACGTCAGCGATGACGGGGTGGGGGTCCACCCAGACGCCGTGGCCTCATTGTTCACCCGTTTCGCCCACGGGCAGAGTCACACTGCCTCGGAGGGTCGCCAGCGCTACGGCATCGGACTTGCGCTCGTTCGGGAGATCGCCTTGGCCCACGGCGGCGACGTCTCGGTCGAGCCGACACCGGGCGGCGGAGCGACGTTCACTTTGACCCTGCCAGCGGCGTAGCGGATTCACGCTAACGGTGGTCGCCGGGGTGCAAGACCCGCTGGGGTGATGTTCTGTGCGGGGAGGCGGACAGGGCGCCACGGGAGTGGCCGTCGCATGCTTTCGACAGCACGCCGGGCGGCCCCGCCCGCACGGCTGGCGGACGAGACCCGCGCAGACCTACGCGCAGTCGGCGCAGATCATGCGATCGCCGACCTGGCGGGCCAGACGATGGCTGTGTTGGACGAGGAAACAACTCGAGCAGGTGAACTCGTCTCGCTGCTTGGGCACGACCCGGACGGTGAACTCCTCACCGGAGAGGTCCGCGCCGGGTAGCTCGAAGTCGTCGAGTTCTTCACCGTCGTCCACGTCGAGCACCGCGGTCGCGGCGTCGTTGCGACGTCCGGCCAGCGCCTCGAGTGACTCGTCGACCACGTCGTCGGTTTCCTTCTGGCGTGGCGCATCATAATCAGTGGCCATTTTCGTCCTTTCGAGTCCAGTGGCGTTGTCGCGACAACGTGGACTGTGCGCGAGTTGTTCCCATCCCTAAACCGGACGAAACACTTGGGTCTGATGTCACATCGATCAAACGGCTGAAGAACGGCGTTGGCTCGGTCTAGAGCCCGTCCCCCGACGTCATTCGGGGACACAGTACGGTGCTCACGCCCCGGTGGCGCGCAACCTGCCGTCGAGACGCCGGGGGATGTCGTCGTAACCGTCGCGCAGTTCCGGCGGAAGGACCCGCTGCGGTGCGTTCTGGTAAGTGATTGGCCGCAGGAAACGCCTGATCGCAGTGGCTCCGACGGAGGTGTGCAGTGAGTTCGTGGACGGCCACGGACCGCCGTGATGCTGGGCCCACGACACCGTGACACCGGTGGGGAACCCGTTGTAGATCACGCGTCCAGCCCGGGCGGCCGCCAGGTCCGTCAGCGCCTGAAGGGTCCCATCGGCATCGGCATCGGAATCGGCATAGTGCACGGTCGCGGTCAGAGACGGCGGGAAGGTCTCGAATACCGTTGTCGCCGAGGCAATCACCGAATCGACCCGGTACCTGGCGATGATGGTGAGCGGCCCGAACACTTCGTGGACCAGTTCGGGGTCCAGCCCGTCGAGCGCGGTCTCGACCACAATGGGCGTGGCGGTGAAACCCCCGCCGTCGGCAGCGGGAGCGGCGTGGCTCGTCACATCGGTCCGCTGCCGCAGGGCCGCCGTCTCGTCGGAAAACGTGCGGTAGATGCCCTCGTTGAGGAGGACGTGCCCCGATGACGTGTCCAGTCCGGCGTGTACGGCCGTTACCAGTCGGTCCCCGTCGGCGCCGTCGGGCACGAGGACGAAACCGGGCTTCGTGCACATCTGGCCCGAGCCGACGGTGAACGATGCGACGAGTCCTGCGCCGATCTCCTCGGCCCGCTCGGCGGCGGCGCCTTGGGTGACGACCACGGGGTTGAGACTGCTCAGCTCGCCGTAGAAGGGGATCGGTTCGTCGCGCGTGTCGATGATGTCGAGCAGCGCCTTGCCGCCACGCAGCGATCCGGTGAACCCGACGGCCTTCACGGCGGGCTGCGCGACCAGCACGGCGCCGGCGGACGTGCCGAAGACGATCCCGAGGACGTCACGGGGCGCCGGACTGTCGGCGAGCGCGGCCGCGAGGAGGTCGAAGGAGAGCCGTGAGGTGGCCGGGTGCGACGGGTGCGCCTTGACGATCACGGGGCAGCCGGCGGCCAGTGCCGAGGCGGTGTCGCCACCGAGGACGGAGAACGCAAAGGGAAAGTTGCTCGATCCAAACACCGCGACGGGGCCGATCGGGTGAAGCATCCGGCGCAGGTCGGGGCGCGGGCCCATCGGGGTGTCACCCGCCGAATCCAGGATCGCCTCCAGATAGCTGCCCTCGCCGATCACGTCGGCGAAGAACCGGAACTGGAACGCGGCGCGGTTGATCTCGCCGTCGAGCTTGGTCACGCCGAATCCGGTTTCCGCCGCGGCGATCTCAATCAGGTCTGCGCGGCGAGCGTCGATGCCGTCGGCGATGCCGTGCAGGATCTCGGCGCGGGCGCCGCGGTCGAGGCGGGCGAATCCCGGCGCCGCCTCGGCCGCGGCCGCAGCGACCGCGGCCACCTCGGCCTCGGTCGTTTCGCGGGTGACCGGCGCCAGTGGCTCGCCGGTGCGGGGATTGGTTCCGAAGACCTCGGGGGTCGTCGTCATGGGCGTCCTTCCGACATGGCGATCAGGTTGGCGGTGGTCAGCGACGTGCCGCGCTCGAGCTGAGCGGCCAGTGCGATGAAGAGGCCGGCGGTGGTGACCGCATCGCCGAGCGCGTGGTGCGGGGAGTGCACCGGGAGCCCGAGGGCATTGGCGGCGTACTCCAAAGACACCGCCTGATCGGGTCCGAGGTCGACGTCCAGGACGCGGCGGGCCAGGACGGCGGTGTCGACGATCGGGCTGTCGAACGTCCGGTAAGAGCGGCGAAAGGCCCTGCGCAGGAACGATCTTTCGATCCAGGCGCAGTGTGCGACGACGGAATGGCCGGCGATCAGCTCGTCGAGGGTCGCCACGCAATCCGTCAGGGGCGGGGCGGCTTCGAGGTCCTGGGTCCGCAGGTTGTGGAACTTGGTCGAGCTCGGGGGGACGATGCCCGGCACGTGGACGAGCCCGTACACCGAATCGGCCGTCTTGACCCTGCCGTCGCGGATCGGCACCGCGCCGAAGGACACGATGTGGTCGCGTCGGGGATCGAGACCGGTGGTCTCGAGGTCGATCACGATGAAGGTGTCGGTCCGCCAGTCCACGTCGGCGGCGGACGTCCGCCGTGGCCGACGGCTGGCGACTCCGCGGGCCCAGTCGATCATCGGCGTCATATGCCCTCGTAGCCGAACCACTTGCGGCTCAACCGGTCCTGGATGCCGCTGACCGTCCGGAACGCGCTGCGAAGGTGTCGCCGTTCGAGGGGGTCGAGCCGGTTGGGATCGATGGCCGACTCCACGGGTGTGCCTTCCTTGATCGCGGCCACCTGACTGTCGAACACCAGGTGGTAACACAGGCTGAACGCACCGGAGAGGGCGTCGGCCTCATCGGCGGTGAGCAGGCCGCTGCGATGGGCTCTGTCGAGCCGCTGGGGGGTGGTACCGGTGGGGTCGCCGGTGCGCTGGGCCAGTGCGCGAGCCAGCGACGCCACCGGACGCAGACCGGACTTCTTGAGGTTGAGGTGGTTCTTCTGCTCACCGAAGTGCTCCACGACGAATCCCCGGACGAAGCCGCTGGGCGGGCGGTCGTTCATGGAGAAGCGACTCAGCGCTCGCGTGAACGCGTCGCGGCCGATGCCGCCGACCAGCGCGGTGCGCAGCGGTTGGATCAGTACCGGGCGGGTGATGGGCCGGGCATCCAGCACCGTCGAGGCCATCAGCAGGTAGTCGACGTTGTCGGGATGGGCACGCCAGACGTCGGCGACGTCACGCCATTGCCGCTGCGACCGGTTGAACAGTGGTGCCGACGCGTTGAGGCCCTGCGGACATGGCGCGAGACCGCAGCGGGTGAGCGCCGTGATCAGGGGTGCGGTGGCCGCGGCGACCTGCTCGCGGGTGAAGACGGTGTCGCCGGTCACCGCCCAGGCCAAAGCGGTGTCGACATCGGAGTTGGGCAGGGGCTCGCGGCGGCCGAGGGAGCCCATCAGCATCCAGGAGCAATCGAGTTCGGTGAACGGGGATGTCGTCGTGTGCAGGTCGATGACCTTGCGGAAGATCGATTCGACCATCGCCGACAGCAGCGCGCCGAGGTGTTCGACCGGCAGGCCGGCGTCCCAGAGTTCGACCGTGGTGGGGGTCAGTAGACGGCACGCTTCGACGAGTTCGTCCATGGTGGTGGCCGACGCCACCGCAGAGCGGATCACGAGCGGATTGCGCACCTCCGTGGCCGCCATGTCGACGACCCGCACCACGCCCACCGCGGTGCCGACGGCGTCGACGACGACGAGGTGATGGATGCCGTGCTCGACCATGAACAGGTACGCGGTGCTCACGGTGCGGTCGGTGCTCATGGCGATCGCCGGGGTGCTGGCGATCGTGGAGACGGGCGCGTCGACGCCCACCTCGCCGGTCGCGACGCGACGGCGGAAGTCGTCGTCGGTGACGATGCCGATCTGCCCGCGCCGCTGAAACAGCGCACAGGACCGGCCCGCGCTGGTCATGAGGGCGGCGACCGTGCGGACGGAGTCGTCGCCATCACACCAGGTGATCGGGTGCGCCACCTCGCCGATCGGACGTTCCAGCCGGGTGAACGAACCGCCGGAGTCGATCAGCCGCTCACGCGCCACCAGGCCGCCGTAATGGGCGAAGCGCAGCCGGTCGGGGTGCCTCAGGAGCGTCCGAGGATCGGGCAGCCGGTAACACAGGGTGTCCTCGGCGGCTCGGACCTGCAGGGGGGGCGGCAGCCCGGACAACACCGAGATGTGGCCGAACGTCTCGCCGGCACCGAGGACGTCGGTGACCCGCCCACGGTCGACGACCTCGACCGCGCCGACCCGCACGACGTAGAGACAATCCAGCGGTGCCGCGTCGGCCTCGACGATCACCGAGCCCGACACGAAGTACTCCACCTCGACCGACGCGGCGAGGCGGTGGAGGTCGTCGTCGTCGAGCCGGTCGTACGGTGACTGCGCACCGAGGAACTCGAGGAACTCCTTCACCGATCGATCGTTGCACGCCCACCCGGTCGCGGCGCCGCAGTCGTCGGGCCCGCATACATTGGTGGGGCCCCAAGAGTGGCGCGCCCCGAGTTTCAAGATTCCGTCAGTGGCTATACGTCGCGGACGGCGGGCCGCGAGCAGGCGTCTGGACAGGCAGCAACGAGTGGTGAGGATTAGATGACGGACACGGCCAGCGACGATCAGGCGCGCGAACCCACCGAGATCACCTACGACGAACATCTGCACCCCGCCCGGCCTGGCACCTTGCGCTTCCGGCCGCGGGTGAAGGCTCCGTTCGCGCGGCGGTCGTTGGCGCAGGACGGTCCGCCGACCGCCGACAACCCGGCGTATGTGTCGTGGCTGTTGTCGGAGTCGATGTTGAGCGACGCCAACCAGATCAGCGCCCAGTTCTCCGGCCAGGGTTCGATGTGGCAGAACCCGTTCGCCAATCCCAACCCGCGGGCCGCGGTCTCCACGGCGTCGGTGTGGTTCACGGCCTACCCGCTCTCGCTGATCACCCGGCCCGACGAGTCCTTCCTGACGGCGATGGCCGACGAGGCGATGTGGAAGGCGTTCTCGGAGATCGGCATCGAGGGCATTCACACCGGTCCGGTGAAGCGGGCGGGAGGCATCTCGGGATGGGAGTACACGCCGAGCGTCGACGGGCACTTCGACCGGATCAGCACGCAGATCGATCCGGCCTTCGGCACCGAGGACGAGTTCCGGAAGATGTGCGCGACCGCGAACTGGTACGGCGGTACCATCATCGACGACGTCGTGCCCGGGCACACCGGCAAGGGCGCGGACTTCCGCCTCGCCGAGATGAAGTACGCGGACTACCCCGGCATCTATCACATGGTCGAGATCGACCCGCGGGATTGGCACGAGCTGCCCGCCACCCCGCCCGGGGTGGACTCGGTCAACATCGACGCCGCCACCGAGGAGTGGCTGGACAAGGCCGGGTACATCATCGGCCGGCTGCAGCGGGTGATCTTCTACGCCGAGGGCGTCAAGGAGACCAACTGGAGCGTCACGCGTCCCGTCGTAGGGGTCGACGGCGTCGAACGCCGGTGGGTCTATCTGCACTACTTCAAGGACGGCCAACCCTCGATCAACTGGCTGGACCCAAGCTTCGCCGGCATGCGCATGGTGATGGGCGACGCGCTGCACTCGCTGACCGACATGGGCACCGGGGCGCTGCGCTTGGACGCCAACGGGTTCCTCGGGGTGGAGAAGAGTGCCGCCGAGGGCAGCCCCGCCTGGTCGGAGGGCCACCCGCTGTCGGAAGCGGCCAACCACCTCATCGCCAGCATGGTGCGCAAGGTCGGTGGGTTCACCTTCCAGGAGCTGAACCTCACCATCGACGACATCCGCGAGATCGGCGAAGCCGGCGCGGACCTGTCCTACGACTTCATCAACCGGCCCGCCTACCAGCACGCGTTGGCCACCGGTGACTCCGAGTTCCTGCGGCTGACGCTGCGGACCTCCAACGAACTCGGGGTCGATCCCGCGTCGCTCATCCACGCCCTGCAGAACCACGACGAGTTGACCTACGAACTGGTGCACTGGTCCACCGGCCACCGCGATGACGTCTACACCTACAAGGGCGAGGAAGTCACCGGCGAGGAACTGGGCGAGTCGGTCCGCCAAGACATGCTGAACCAGCTCACCGGACCGAACGCGCCGTACAACCTGGTGTTCACCACCAATGGCATCGCGTCGACCACCGCGACCGTCGTCGCCGCGGCGTTGGGTATCGCCGACCTCGACGACATCGTCGACATCGACCCGATCCGCCGGGCCCATCTGCTGCTGGCGATGTTCAACGCGCTGCAGCCCGGCGTGTTCGCACTGTCGGGCTGGGACATGTGCGGCATGTTGACGTTGCCGTCCAGCGACGTCGCCGAACTGATGCGAGGCGGCGACACCCGGTGGATCCACCGCGCCGGCCATGACCTCATGGGCGTCAACGAAGGCGCGACTCGGTCGATGGCGGGCATGCCGCGCGGCCGCAGCCTCTACGGCTCCATCCCCGAGCAGCTCGACGACGACACCAGTTTTCTGCGCCAGTTGCAGGCGATCCTGCGGGTGCGCTCGCACTACGGCATCGCCACCAGTCGGCAGGTCGACATCCCCGAGGTGTCGCAGAAGGGGATGCTGGTGCTGGTGCACCAGCTCGAGGATCCGACCCAACACCAGCTCACGATCCTGAACTTCGCCAACGAGGACATCGCGGGCACCGTGCGATCCGAACACCTGCCGCCGGGGAGTCACGTGATGGACATGTTCACCGGCAAGACCGTCGGTACGGTCGACGATCTGCACAGCTTCGCGGTGGAAATGCCGCGCCACCATGGCATGTCGCTATTGGTCGAGGCGCCACCGGAGGTCGAGGAGTCGGCGTAGCGCTCACCGGCGGGCGGACTGCGTCAGCAACCCGCCACCCGGTGCCTCGAGCAGACAGATGACCGTGCTCGGCTCGGGATTGGACGACGTCCGGTTCTGATTGGAGTCGATGAGGTACGTCGACGAGTAGGTACCGTCATTTGCCGAGCGGCCGGTGTACTCCGCGAAACCCTGCGCGCAGGTGCGGTCGACGACGTCGGCGATCGCGGTGTTGACCGCCATTGGCGCACGCTGGAATACCTCGGCCCGATGGGGGGTCGCGCAGTCGACGACGGCGACGATGATCACGGTGGGATCCACCGGCGGCGGGTCGGTCAGACAGTCGCCAATGTCGAGGTCGAACCAGTTCACCGTCCGCGCCGTCGGAGTCGGCGCCGTGGTGGTGACCATCGGGCTCGTGGCCGCCGGCGTGGACGGGGTCTCCGGCGTCGTCACTCTCGGTGTCTGGGCGGCCGGAGTGCAGCCCGTCAGCAGCACGAGGGCCGCCAGCAGGCACGTAGTCCGTCGACGGTCGTCAGTCCGCATCCGATCGGCTCCTCTCGACGAACGCCAGAAGGTGCGGATCGTCGGAGGTGAACCGGTCGACCTCCTCGCCGCCGTCGCACCGCATCAGGGCGATCGTCATGCCTTGCGCCGACTGCCCCACCACCTGCCAGGTGGCGCCGGCCTCCTGCCACCGCACTAGCTCGGCCACGCGATCGCGGGTATCACCATGCATGCGTTCACGATCGCATCCCCGTCGTAGGCTGCGGCGGTGGATTCGAGTACGAGATTGGCGGTCGCCGCGGTATTCGTGTGGCTTGGCATGGTGCTGGCCATTTCGTTCGTCGAGGCGCCACTGAAGTTTCGCGCACCGGGCGTCACGCTGAAGGTCGGACTCGGCATCGGACGATTGGTGTTCCGTGCGCTGAACGTCTTCGAGTACGTGTTCGTCTTGGTGATCGCCGTCGCGCTCTTCACCCACGAGACGTCGGCCGCGCTCAACATCGCCGTGTGCGTGGCGGTGGGCGCCCTGTTGACGCAGACCATCGCGGTCCGTCCGCTGCTGGCCCGGCGGACCGCCGCCGTGCTCGAGGGTGACGCCCCCGATGGCGCCACCCCCGCAAATGCGGTCCTCGTCGGTGAGGCTGGACGGCGTTCTCGGGCCCACTTCGCCTATGTCGGGCTCGAACTCGTCAAGGTGATCGCCCTGGTGTGGACGGGGGCCCTGCTCATCGGTGCGTGAGAGCATGGCGCGATGAGACTGGGCCTCCACGCGCTCGGCATCGGAGCGGGCGCCAAGCGGGACGTGATCGACTCGGTGGCCATTGCCGCCGAGCACGCGGGGTTCGCCACGCTGTGGTCGGGCGAGCACGTGGTCATGGTCGACGAATCGGCGTCGCGCTATCCGTACTCCGCTGACGGCCAGATCGCCGTTCCGTCGGCAGCGGATTGGCTGGATCCGATGATCGGGCTCAGCTTCGTCGCGGCGGCGACGTCGACCATCGGTATCGCGACGGGGGTGCTGCTGCTTCCCGAACACAATCCGGTCCTCGTGGCCAAGCAGGCGGCGACGCTCGACACGCTCTCGGGTGGGCGGTTCACGATGGGAATCGGTGTGGGCTGGTCGCGCGAGGAGTTCGAGGCGCTGGGCGTGCCGTTCGAGCGACGATCCGCACGCACCGCGGAGTACGTCGCGGCGATCCGGACGCTGTGGCGCGACGACGTCGCGTCCTTCGGCGGCGAGTTCGTCGGGTTCGAGTCGGTGCGGGTCAACCCGAAACCCGTTCGTGCCGCTGGTATTCCGATCGTGCTCGGCGGCAACAGCGACGCCGCTCTGCGACGGGTCGCCGAATGGGGGGACGGCTGGTACGGATTCAACGTCGAGGGACCGGCGGCCGCGGCCGAGCACGTTGCGAAGATCCGAGCGTGGTGCGAGGAACGCGGCCGCAACGCCGCCACCCTGCGTCTGGCGGTGGCGCTGCGCGATCCGCATCCGTCCGACGCCGCCGAACTCGTCGACCTCGGCATCGACGAGCTGGTCCTCGTCGAGGGTCCGCCCGACGACGCCGCCGCGGCCGCGGACTGGGTGGCTGATCTCGCCGCCCGGTGGCTGCCCGTCCTGAGTTGACACCGTCTGAGTTCGGCCTCCGGCAGGCGGTAGGGTCTCCTGCAGTGGTGATGGATCTCGCCCGAGCCGCCGTTGCTCGAACCGCCCAGATGGCTGATAGTTCCTACCGTCGATCAGATGAGTAGGTAGACCCAATGAATCGTTCAGGTGACGACTCCCACGTCGAGTTGCCCACCGATCCCGACGTCTCCTCGGCACCGAGTCGCCCGCTGCATCTGCGGCCGTCGGCGCTGGGGTGGGTGTTCGCGGGAGGCATCGTTGGCACCGCATTGCGATACGCAGTGGAAGAACTCCTGCCGCACGACGGCTCGGCGTGGCCGTGGGGAACCTTTCTCATCAACCTCGTTGGCGCATTCGTCCTGGGTGCCCTCTTGGAGGGGCTGGCGAGGCTCGGTGACGACTCGGGGTGGCGCCAGCGCGCCCGTCTCTGTGCAGCCACCGGCGGCTGTGGGGCCTTCACCACGTACAGCACCCTTGCTCTGGAGGCCGTCCTCCTGGGTCGGCACGGACACGTCGGCACAGCGATCGGCTACGGCGGTCTCAGCGTCGTGGGCGGTGTCGTCGCCGCGTGGCTCGGCATCGTGGTCGCGTCGAGCGTCCACCGTCGGAGGGCGCGCGCATGATCGTGATCCTCACCCTCGTCGCCGGGGCCATCGGCGCCGTCACCCGGTTCCTCTTCGATTCGTCGATCAAGCGACACTGGCGGTCTCCGTTCCCGTTGGCGACCGTAACCATCAACGTCACGGGATCACTGGTGCTCGGAATGCTGGCGGGCCTGGTGCTCTTTCACGGCCAGCCGGCCGCGTGGCAGACCGTGCTCGGAACCGGCTTCTGCGGCGGGTACACGACGTTCAGCACGGCTAGTTTCGAGACCGTCCGGTTGGTGCAGCAGAACAAGCGAATGCTGGCCCTGCTCAACGCGATCGGTTCGCTGGTCCTGTCCGTGGCCGCCTGCGCGGGCGGGCTCGCCGCGGTCGCGGTGCTCTAGGAGTGAGGGAGGTAGCGCGACATGAATGACGTTGCAGCGCAATTGGTGATGGGGTGGGATGGCCAACTCGCGAGCACTGCGGCCTTGCGGTTCGCGGTCGGTCTCGCTCGGCACCTGGACGCGCACGTGCACGTCGTCCACATCGCCGACGCCAACGATCTGCCGATCGATCCGGACGCCTGGGACTGGGAAGAACAGTTCCACCAGACGGTCGAGGCGCACGCTTCCGGCGCCCGCGCAATCCTCGAGGAACTGGGGTCCGGGTGGACCTACCATGCCCTTCACGGGCGGCCGTCGGATGTCCTTGCCGACCTCGCCGAGCAGGTCGGCGCGCTGATGATCGTCGTCGGTGCGCCGCGCGGCGGCATGCACTCGTTCATCGACACGCTCGCGGGGCAGTCCGTGTCCCACCAGTTGACGCGCAAGCATGGCCGGCCGGTCCTGCTCGTGCCGGAGCCCGCCAGATGACCGGATCTGAATTCTCGGCGACGGGTGCATGCGACACCCGCTGAAGGGGAACAATGAGCTTCATGGCTGCCAACCCCCGTGCCGGACAATTAGCGCTCCCCGAAGACCTGATCGACGTGGCCCAGGTGGTGACGGCGTATTACAGCCTGGTGCCGGACCCGGAGAACGTCGACCAGCAGGTCGCGTTCGGAACGTCGGGGCATCGCGGGTCCAGCCTCGACACCGCGTTCAACGAGGCGCACATCCTCGCCACGACGCAGGCCATCGTCGAGTACCGGGCGGCTCAGGGCACGACCGGACCGTTGTTCATCGGCCGCGACACGCACGCCCTGTCCGAACCCGCGTGGGTGTCGGCGCTCGAAGTACTGGCCGCCAACGACGTCGTGGCGATGATCGACGGTGCCGACCGGTTCACCCCGACGCCCGTGGTCAGCCACGCGATCCTGCAATTCAACCGGGGCCGCGACAGCGATCTGGCCGATGGCATCGTCGTCACCCCGTCGCACAACCCGCCGCGCGACGGTGGCTTCAAGTACAACCCGCCCAACGGCGGGCCCGCGGACACCGACGCGACGAGCGTGATTGCCAAGCGCGCCAACGACATCCTGCGCGGCGGGTTGGCCGACGTGAAGCGGATCCCGCTCGCGCAGGCCCTTCAGACCGCCGAGCGCCACGACTACCTCAACGCCTACATCGACGACCTGCCCAACGTCGTCGACATCCATGCCATCCGTGCCGAGGAGATCAGAATCGGCGCCGATCCATTGGGCGGCGCCAGCGTGGACTACTGGGGAGCCATCGCCGAGCGGCACAAACTCAACCTCGTCGTCGTCAACCCGTTCGTCGACGCCACCTTTCGGTTCATGACCCTCGACACCGACGGCAAGATCCGGATGGACTGCAGCTCGCCCAACGCCATGGCATCGCTGATCGGCAACATTGGCGACTACCAGATCGCCACCGGTAACGACACCGACTCCGACCGGCACGGCATCGTCACCCCCGACGGCGGACTCATGAACCCGAATCACTATCTGGCGGTTGCGATCGACTACCTGTACTCGCACCGGCCGGACTGGCCGGGCACGACCGCGGTCGGCAAGACGGCGGTGAGCTCGTCGATCATCGACCGGGTGGTGGCCGGCCTCGGCCGCAAACTGGTCGAGGTGCCCGTCGGGTTCAAGTGGTTCGTCGACGGATTAATCAGCGGCACAATAGGTTTCGGCGGGGAGGAGAGTGCGGGTGCGTCGTTCCTGCGCAAGGACGGGTCGGTGTGGACCACGGACAAGGACGGCATCATCCTGGCCCTGTTGGCCTCGGAGATCCTTGCGGTCACCGGGTCGACGCCGTCGCAGCGATACGCCGAACTCGCCGAGACGTACGGTGCGCCGACCTATGCGCGCATCGACGCCCCGGCGAACCGGGATCAGAAGGCGCGGCTGGCCAAGCTGTCACCCGAGCAGGTGAGCGCGACGGAGCTGGCGGGCGAGCCCATCACCGCGAAGCTCACGACCGCGCCGGGCAATGGGGCACCGCTGGGCGGGCTGAAGGTGACCACGGAGAACGCGTGGTTCGCGGCCCGGCCGTCCGGCACCGAGGACGTCTACAAGATCTACGCCGAGTCGTTCAAGGGTGCGGAGCACCTGGCCGAGGTGCAGCGGGCGGCCAAGGACGTGGTCAACTCCGTCATCCAATAGGGTCGATTGAGTGAGTACCGACGCGGAGGCAGACTGTAGAACGCCCCCGAAGGACAAGCTGCCCAGCGAAGTCTGGGTACTGATCTTCTGCAACGTGATCGTCGCCCTCGGGTACGGGGTGGTCGCGCCGGTCCTGCCGCAGTACGCCCGCAACTTCGGCGTCAGCATCAGCGCGGCCACCTTCGTCATCACGGCGTTTGCGGTGATGCGTTTGGTAGGCGCGCCACCTGCCGGCCTGCTCGTGCAGAAGCTCGGGGAACGGCGGGTCTACGTCTCGGGACTGCTGATCGTCGCTCTGTCCACGGGGGCGTGTGCGTTCGCGCAGACCTACTGGCAGCTGCTGGCGTTCAGATCCCTCGGCGGTCTCGGGTCGGCGATGTTCACCGTGTCGTCGCTGGGCCTGATGATCAGGATCTCACCGGCCAACGCGCGCGGCCGGGTGTCGGGGATGTTCACGTCGGCCTTCCTCGTCGGGTCGGTGGGCGGGCCGGTGCTGGGCAGCCTGACGGTCGGGTTCGGGCTGTCGATGCCGTTCATCATCTACGGAGTCGCGCTGCTGATCGCGGCGGCCGTGGTGCTGGTCGTGCTGCGCAGTTCGTCACTAGCGGCACCCGACGAGCAGAGCGAGCCGGCGCTGAGCGTGCGGACAGCGTTGCGCAACCGGGCCTACCGGGCGGCGCTGGCGTCGAACTTCGCGACGGGGTGGTCGGCGTTCGGGTTGCGGGTCGCGCTGGTCCCGCTGTTCGTAGTGGAGGTGCTGCACCGCGGGGCGGGAATCGCCGGGCTGGCGCTCGCGACGTTCGCGATCGGGAATGTGTCAGTGGTGATCCTGAGCGGTTACCTGTCCGACCGGGTCGGTAGGCGCATTCCGCTGTTGATCGGATTGCCGGTGGCCGCGGCGACGACCGTGGCGGTGGGTTTTACGACATCGCTGCCGCTGTTCCTGGTGGCGGCGTTCGTCACGGGAGCGGCGACGGGCATCTTCATCGCACCGCAGCAGGCGGCGGTGGCCGACATCGTCGGCAGCAAGGCCCGCGGCGGCACGGCCGTGGCGGCCTTCCAGATGACCTCTGACTTCGGCGCGATCCTGGGCTCATTGGCGGTGGGGCAGATCGCCCAGCATCTGTCCTACGGGGCCGCGTTCGCCATCAGCGGCGGCATCCTGCTGGCCGCGGCGGTCTTCTGGATCTTCGCGCCCGAGACCAGGCCACGGGCCGGTTCGGAGCACACGCCCGCCCGGCCGCTCGGCCCGGACACCGGTGGCGACGTGCCCTGACCACCGGTTTTGAACCGCGTGTGGTGGTTGGTGTACCGTCGACCAGCACGACTTGAGGGGCTATGGCGCAGTTGGTAGCGCACCACACTGGCAGTGTGGGGGTCAGGGGTTCGAATCCCCTTAGCTCCACTTTTTGGACGCAGGTCAGAGGCGGTGCGAGTGGCCAATCCCGACAGCGAGACGCTGATCTGGTACAACGAGCCGAACGCCAATACGTGAGCCACGAGCGGCGTGCGCCGCGTGCTGATCCGGAGCCAGTTGAGGTCGGCAGCTGGCGTGCAGCACGGCGGTCATGGTGCGCTCTACTCGACGCGGTGGGCGATCGCCCGCTCGACGCTGGCGGCGGCGATCTCCAATTGACGTCGCTCGGTCTCATCGAAGTCCGCCCGCCGGACGGTCTGGCGCGTTCGGTCGAGCTGCTCACGGACCATGGTGTGGTCGTCGAGATGCCAGCTGAGCTCCGCGAGCAGGCTGAACAGGCGTTTCATTACCTGCGGGTCCGTGGAGCCGTAGCGGCGCGGTTGGCTGATCGCCGCGTCGACGATCTCATCGAGGCCGGGCCGACGAAGGAATACCCGGGCCGCGTCGTCGCGGTCGCGCAGAACGACCGGACGGAGGTCGCGGTGGGCAAGCTGGCAGAGGATGGCCGAGACGTGGCCCAGCGCGTGGACCGCCGTCGTCGGATCGTTGATTCCGGGCGAGAGGGCCTTGTTCGCCACGTCGGTGAGCTGGCGCAGCCCGTAGCCCACGTCCTGAGCTCCAGTGCGCTCGTAGCCGATTCCGATGGCGTTGTGGATCGCGGCCTGGAGTCGACCGACGGCATCGGTGTCGAGATCGCCGTCGGCCCTCCAGGCGACACCGATCGGCACGCCTTCCACGAGGGAATCCCCGGGATGGCGGTCGATGATCAGGCAAGCATCGACTTCCGTTGCGGCTGCCAGCAATTTGCCATTGTTGATGTGGGTCAGAAACCCGGACGACGGGGCCATGAGGACCGACCCATTCGCGGGCGGCGAGGGCAGCGGCGGTTGCGGTACCGCGTCGGCGAGGGGGGCGGTGGCGCTGCGCAACGTGGCGTTGGTGTCGTCATGAACCTCGCGCAGCATCGTCTCCACCCGGATCTGGCGGGCGAGATGGGCCAGGAACAGCACCAAGCCAAGGACGCTGACGAGCCCGAGAAGGAACGCGACCGTGACTGATATGCGAGGTACGAATCCGGCGCCGGTGTCGGTGCTGCGGATCGCGCGCAAGACCGTCAGCGAGTAGGTGAACGTCGACAGGAAGACCGCGAGCGTGGCCTGGACGAAGACGTCGCTGGTGAACGTGCGCAGCAGCCGCGGCGAGAACTGGCTACTGGCCAACTGGAGGGTGACGACGGTCAGCGAGAACGTCAGCGATGTCACGGTGATGAGCGAACTCGA
The DNA here is from genome assembly GCF_030295745.1 of Mycolicibacterium sp. TUM20985. NCBI lineage: Bacteria > Bacillati > Actinomycetota > Actinomycetes > Mycobacteriales > Mycobacteriaceae > Mycobacterium > Mycobacterium antarcticum. Next base: position 4,146,401 of record NZ_AP027291.1, on the reverse strand, counting down.
GATGGCGTCCAGCAAGGTCCGCGCCGCACCGGCGTCACCTCCGAACAGTAGGGTGGACAACCACGCGGGCAGCTGATCGTCCACGCGCGCGTCCAGGTGGGGCAACGCCACTGCAGCCACGACGGCCAGGACGATGCCTGCGACGGGCAACGGCCATAACTGGGTGCGGACCGTGTCGCGCACTGGGGCAAGGATGGCACTCATTCGTCACTTCTCCTGATGTTCGGCACGATGCTCGTCCACGTCGAGGGCGAACATCGGCAATGCGGGGTTCTCGATGTCCCTTGCCAACTCCAGCACGTGGCGCAACCGGCGCCATGCCGTGGGGTGATGCTCCGCGTAACGGGACAACACCGCTTCTGCGTCGTCCGGAGCGAGCGACCGTGCCACTGCGGGAGCGTCGCGGCGTCGTCCGACGCTGATGCGGACGCGCGGATCGTTGAGCACGTTCCGGTACCACTGCGCTGCCTCGCCGAACCCGGACACGATGACATAACGATCGGATCGCGGGTGCTCGACCACCTCGAGCACGACGTAGCGGGCAATTCCACTGTGTCTGCCGCGGTGCTGCATCAGCAGCATCCGCTGGCCGAATAGCCAACCAAGCCTGAGGCGGTACAGGACTACCGGTGCGCGGACAAGCCACCGGGTTCTCAGCATCCGGCCGACGAGGGCTGCGATGAGATCCATCAAGCCGATGTCGTCACCATCCTCGGTCGACGGAGCGTCTACGCCGCAGCGCGGCAAGGCGCTCGTTGGGATCGGAGTCGGTTCCATTTCGCTCGGGGGCGCGACCGGCACGAGGACTGTGCACGATTGCATTATGCAACAGTTGCTCATAAGCTCCCTCTTGCGGGCAGGTTCGGATGAAGGAGGGCAAATGCCGACAGGTAGTGGACTCGACACGCACGAGTCGGCGGATGCCATCACCGACGCCCTGTTGACGGCATCGCGGCTCCTCGTCGCCATCTCGGCGCGTTCTATCGCCGAGAACGATGAGACGCTGACCATCGCCCAGTTCCGCACCTTGGTGATCCTGTCCACCCGGGGGCCCATCAACCTTGCGACCCTCGCGGGCCTGCTCGGCGTGCAGCCATCCACCACGGGCAGGATGGTCGAGCGACTCGTCGGCGCCGAACTCATCGATCGACGACCCAACCCGGCGTCCCGACGGGAACTGGTCGTGGACCTCACCGACCGGGGCCGTGAGGTGGTCGACGGGGTCACCGCTGGGCGGCGTCGAGTACTCGCCGAGATCGTCGCGAACATGCCCGATGTCGAGCGACGCGGGTTGGTTCGCGCGCTGACCGCCTTCACGCGGGCGGGTGGAGAACCGGCCGCTCGGCAGGGAGGCGACGGCTTCCTTGGCTGAGCACGAAGTATCGGTGTTCGACGCACTGCCGGCGTCTACCAGCCCCGGGCGGCGTATGGCGCCGACGTCGCGACCGATGCTCGCAGGGGTTGCGGTAATGGCGGTTCTCGTCAGCAGTTGTTCGAGTCCCCTGCCGGGCTACCCGCCGCCGGCTTCGTCGGTCGCGGTTGATCCGAATACAGTGCCTGCCAACCTGACTCGAGGAGGGGAGCTCGGCACGCTGAGTGCAAGTGGTGTAGTGGATGCCTTGGGACGGGCCGGCCTGCCCGTTCCTCGTGCGCTGGACACCACGGCGCGCGAATGCGTGACCGTCGGGTGCAGCCAAGCGGTGGTGACCGATACGGTGCGAATCATGTCCTTCCCCGACACGGCACGGGCGCAGTCCTACGCCGCGGCCCACGACCTCTTCCAAACGAAGACCATCGTCGTGGACTTCGCGCCGTTGGTACCCGCACTGCAGAGGGATCGGTACCGACGCGAGATTCACGTGCTCGTCCGGTGACTGGCCGGCCCAGGCGCGGCACGACTCTTTCTTCCACCCCGTCTACCTAGACGTACCTGCGATTCCCCACGCGCGATTGCCGCCCGACTGGGCTCAGCGGGCGAGCCGGCCGGCCAGCACCGGCTGCCCTGGGCCGGCTAGCTCCGCGATGGCACTTCGCCGGCCGGTGATCGCCATCAGCACGGCTTCTGCCGGTCCTGTGACCTCCGGTCCCGAGCCGTGAGTCCAGTCCAGGTCGGTCGGGGTCAGGCGGATACCGCGGGCGAGGCGCCACGCCGGCAGTTCGGGGCTGCACAAGCTGGCCCCCAGGACCCAACGCAGCCGTTCAGCCGGGATCTGGCGAGGCATACCCAGCGGACGGCGGATGTCCTGATGATGGATGGTGACGTCGAGCAGGGCGAGTCGGCCTCCGAGAAGAGTGGCCAGCCCCTGTGGCCTCAGATCAGCCCGCAGCTCGTGAAGGAGCTGTTCGGTTGTGAGGGATGCGAGTTCGTCAACACCCACCTGGTTGGTGTGGAGGATCCGGCCCCGGACGGCGCGGCGAAACATGCCAAGAATACTGACCCCGTCGAAGCTCATGACGTGAGCGACCACGTCCCGTACCCGCCAGCCCTCACAGAGCGACGGCGCCTCCCACTGGCCGGGCGTGAGAGTCGCCAGAAGATCAGCTAGGTCCGTGCGCTCGGCCGTGGCCATTTCAAGACCATCCACGGCATCACTTCCCAAGCCAGTCGGTGGACAGAACTCCGTCTTTGTGTGAAGGAAGAAGTCGGCGTTCCATCACCGTTGACGATACGCCAACGGTTCGAGTCTTACTCAAGGAGAACGTCATTCGCGTTCAGCACGAAATTCCTCACCGGCCCGGCGGGTATACGGTGAGCTCAGTGCCGACCAGCATGGCGACTGCACCGACAAGAGCCATGAGTCTTCGAGTCCAGATGGAATACGTTCCCTGGCGCGCAGCGGTTGATACGCCGGTGACGGTCCAAAGGCGTGCTTGCCGCCGGGGTATCAAGGCCCGGCGTTATGGGTAGTCATCAGCATGAACGCGAAAGACTGGACAGCGCTTAAAGAATGCGGCAAGCCGGAGGCGGCGAGCCAGAGAAAGCGGCGGGGTGCGAACATAGCCGCGGGTGCGCTGGCAATGGCAGCGGTGCTGGCGACCGCTGCATGCGCCAACGGGGCATCGGCACTCGGTACGAGGACGGCGCGGATCACGATCGACGGCAAGGACGTAGGCGCGCCGTTCCCGATCTCGTGTCGCCAGCAGCAGTGGGTTTGGCAGATCGAGACTGTCGGCCAGTCGCCAGGCTTCACCGCTCAGATCAGGACGGGTGAAGCCGTGGTCCCGCTTCTCGTTCGCATCACCGACATGGGTGGTTTCACCGGAGTCTTCGCGGCCGACAACCTTGGGGCTGCTGACGCTACCTTCGACAATGGCATCATCAGAACGACGGGGACGGCGGAGGGATTCGATGAGGAACCCCCCTTTGGTCGTGTGACCGCTCGCTTTGCGATAGCCGCGGACTGTTGACGTCGAGGGTCAATTCGCTTGGGTGGGGCAGGCCTCGACGGGCACCGGCATCGCAGTGCTGCTGATGCCTTGACCCTCTTCCGCCGATGCAGTGAGTGCAGCAGCGACGGTCTTGGCCGCGGCTACTAGGACGTTCACCGCGAACGCCACCACCACGCTTCCGGCGCTCGTCGTATCGCTGGTGCCGGAACGATCGACGGGCTATGACCCCCGTGGCGCCCGCGTCAGTGGACGGCTCCGTCATCGACTCGGGTCAGCGGTGCCGACCAGCGAAGCACAGTGCCGCCGCTCGGCGCGTCCGTGACCGTGAATTCACCATCTGCTTGCTGCGCGCGGGCGAGGAGGTTACGTAGGCCGTTTCCTGGGACCCCGGTGATACCGTGCCCGTCATCGACGACTTCGATGGAGAGTTCGTCGTCAACCCTGACCGTTATCGCTAATACGGACGCTCCGGAATGGCGTATTGCGTTGCTCACCGCTTCGCGCATCACGGCTTCGGCGTGGTCGGCAAGCACTGACTCCACGACGGATAGCGGCCCCAATGCCTGAACCGTGGTGCGGATGTCCGCGCAAGCGAACTGCGCTATGGCCGCGTCGAGGCGTTGACGAAGTCGGGTGGTCCCGGATGCACCTCCATGCAAGTCGAAGATCGCGGTGCGGATGTCCTGGATGATGCCTTGGAGGTCGTCGACACTGTCCGAGACTCGTTGCTGCACTTCGTGAGTTCGTGCCCGAGGGATCGTTCCCTGCAGGGCGAGCCCAACGGCGAACAGTCGTTGGATCACGTGGTCATGAAGGTCTCGGGCGATCCGGTCGCGATCGCTGAAAACGTCGAGTTCCCGCATCCGACGTTGCGTGGTCGCGAGCTGCCACGCGAGCGTTGCCTGGTCCGTGAAGGCAGCCATCATGTCGAGTTCAACCTTGCTGAACGGCGGCGCGCCCTTAGGTCGCAACGCGATCACGACTCCGGCCACGGTATCCGCGCTGCATAGCGGTAGGACGAGCGCGGGTCCTGCGCTGTCGATGCCGTCGACCGCGGTGGCCATCGTCGTGAGACGCTTCGGGCTGCGCTGGGCACAGGCGTACCCAATAGTGGTGTTCATGAGAACGGATCGGACTTGGCCCGAGTTCATCTGTGCGCCTGCGGTTTCAATGACGATTAGCTCGATGACGTCCGCGATGGGTATATCACCGTCGAACGGAGCGGCGACCAGGATCACCTCTGCGCCAGTCAACTTGAGTGCTTCGTCGGCGATCAGCCGGTAGACGCGGGACGGATCGGTCCCGGAGAGCAGTTCCGTCCCGATGTCGCGAGTCGCTTCGATCCAAGCCCGACGGGCCTGGGCCTGTTCGTAGAGGCGCGCGTTGTCGATGGCGATACCTGCCGCCGCGGCGAGTGCTCGGGCCAGCACCTCGTCATCTTCCGTGAAGGGTTGCCCGGTGACCTTCTCGGTGAGGTAGAGGTTTCCGTAAACCTCGTCGCGAATCCGGCGGGCACGCCGAGGAAGCTGCCCATGGGCGGGTGATTGGGCGGAAATCCGACCGAGGCTGGGTGTTGGGCGATGTCGTCCAACCTGATGGGGACGGGGTCGTCGATGAGCACCCCGAGCACTCCGTGGCCCTCTGGCAGTCGGCCGATCAGATGACGCGTTTCCTCGTTGATGCCCTCGTAGATGAACTCGGTGAGCTCGTGGTCGTCCCCCCGCACTCCCAACGCCCCGTATCGGGCGTCCACCAATTTCATTGCCGTGTGCACGATTGCCCGCAGCGTCGCGTCGAGGTCCAGTCCGGAGGTGACGACCAGCATCGCCTCGACCAAACCATCGAGGCGGTCCCGGCCCCTCACGATTTGATCTACCCGATCCTGAATCTCGAGCAAGAGTTCCGTCAGGTGCAGGTGCGACAACGGGCGGCGCACGGGTGTTCCGTCGCCGTCGTGGTGCGCTCCGAGGTCATTCGCCAGTCGGCGTAGCACGTCCCGCCCGGCCATCACCATTGATGGCTCCAAGGGGTTCGCCGCGAGCGGGATCGTGGTGTCGGCCTTCTCTTGCGGATGAATGGTTGGCACGGCGTCTCTTCAGTTCCCCGGTGCTGCCACGGGTTCGCACGCGATCGCCACCATGGTCGCGTTGACCGCACTGGATTCGACGCGGGTGTAGGTGCGAGCGAGTGCGGACGTTGGAGTGAGCATGGTGATCCCGGTCTGGGTGGTCACCGAAGCGTGCGGTAGCGAGCGAATGCTCTGCGAGGGCGGCGGCGGACGGCTGCCCTCATTCCGGACTAGTTGAGAGTCTCAACATCGCTGACGCTACACCCCGGTGGACGTGCCGACGCCGATCGTCGGTCATCGTTCACCGCGAAGATGCCCCTGAGGAAGGGTGCGGCCGGTCGGGTGTTAGTCGGGTGCTCCCCACTGCCCGTCTCCATGGTCACGCTGACGGGTGTCGGTGAGCGGCGCTTCGCCGCTGGGTGCGAACCCTGCCTGTGTGAGCATTCGGCGCAGATCGACCACCAACTGCTGGTTCACGTCCTTGCCTCGCGGGGCCTCGAAGACTTCGGTCTCCGGTCCTAGCGTCACGGCGAACTTCCCGTTGTGTTGTTTGGTTACGCTACCGATGTTTTCGAGCAGTGAGAGCACTCGCTGCCACTCGACGTTCGCCCCCGCCGGGTGCGTGAAGATGCTGTCGATCGTCAGTCGATGATGACTACTCAGATTCGACGTCATTGATCGGTCCTCTCGATGATCGTGGTGATTGGGCTAACTGACCGCTGCGCACCGACGCCTGGACGACGATGTGGTCGTGTACCTCACCGACATGCGGCGATGACCGTGCCGCGTCATCTGACGGCGGTCTCCCGTCTGGATGAGTTGTCGAGGGTTCGACCCGGGCCAACGAGTCGCCTGGCTGCGTCGCCACACGTCGTGTCGGCGATCGCCAGGGGGACGGTCAGGTCTGTCTCGGCGAGGCTCGTGCGTACGGCGACGGAGTCAACGTCTACATCGGGATAGCGGCGCTGCCACCCCGCGATTCGCCGATCCCATCTGCCGTCGGGCCAGCGAACGTTCGGAGTGCGGACGACGGTGACTGGGCAGTGCGCGGATTTCGCCAGGAAGGCGGCCACAGAGCCGAGTAGCTTCCCAGTGGGGTATCCGAGGCCAAAAGACCCGACGCAGATCATCTCCGCGTGCCGTGACTCTTCAACGAGCACGCTGTCGATGTGTCCGCGCAGAATGATCGTCTCTACTGCCAACCGCTTTTCGATCGCGTCCACCGCGGCGCGGGCTGTCCGCAGAGCTGTTTCGGCATACTCGGTTTCGAGACGGACGGCTTCGGATCCGGGTTCGATGACGTGGATCAGGCGCAGTGCTGAATCACGGCTGACGGCCTCGTCGACCGCCCACTCGGCCGCGCGTATCGCCGATGCGGACCCGTCGATACCGACGACCACTGGAGCCGTAGGCTTTGGGTTCATTGGTGCTCCGGTTTCGAGATCCGTGCATGGGCGACTTGGGTGACTACGACGCTATCGATTGTGGGCAATGGCCAGCGGGGCACGAAGGCCCCTCTTCAGAAGTCGATGGATACTTGTGCTTTCGGCGCGTCCGGTCGCGGCAGCCGATCAGCCGGAGAGCGCATCGAGGACCTGCTGGTTCTGCTCGGCCACCGCGGCGCGCTCGACTTCCAACGACGGTGTCAGCTCGCCGCGTTCGATGGAGAGGTCGTCCCATGGACTCAAGTGGGCGCACTCCGCTAGGTTGGCGAGCACCATGGGTGGCCGCCTCGTCGCGTTGAAGGGCCCAGGCTTCGGCCGGGTCATCGTCCAGGATCCGTCACGGACGCGATGAGCTGCGGGCGGCGGCGCAGCTGATCCGTGCACGTTCGCAATGTAGCGATGACGGTGTCTGCCCGAGGTAACGAGCTCTCCGGATCACAAGTTTTGAAGTACCCGGGAAGCGAAGGGGCCCGGTACGACGGCCCAGACCGCTCCGCGTCGAGCGCAGTTCACCGAGATGCGGAGTAGCGACGAGAAGCCCTCGGTCGCGAAGAATTGCACTCCGCGTAGATCGAGGATGACACCTCGACAGCCCTCACTTTGCCTCAGCGCGTAGCGAGTCGCGGAGTCCGCACTGGAGGCGTCGATCTCACCGTAGGCACGGACGACGGCAATCGACGACCGCAATCGACGACTCGTCTTCCTGATTCCGGAGCGCTCCGTAGGCCCAGCTGCGAAATCGTCGCCAGGCAGCAGTCGCCGGCAGTCGGGTATCGGTGCCGTGGCGGCCGTCTTGCCGGTGCTGCAGACGGAGGTGCGCACGCGGGTTGGGGAAGTCGTCATGGTGGTCCAGAGGTGCCGATGATCACCGGAATGCCGGGATTCGGGGCCAATGCCCCTCGGATTCCGCGGCGGACGGCGCAACCCATTTCCGGACTAGCTGAGTTTCTCAGCCAGACGGCGACGCTACACCCGTTGGAACGTTCTCGATATGGTGATATCGGCGCACGTCTACGGACCGCCCACCCGATACCCCTAGGATGAAGGTGATCCGGTGGCGGGTGCGTCCCTGGGACGGCGCCGGTCTTCGGCGGGACGGTGAGCACAGGTGGCGGCGATGACGGGATCTACCGAAGATGCGCCCCGCACGGCACCCGAAGCAATGACTCCCGAGCAGTTCGACACCGACGCCGCCGACCTTCAGGCCGGCATCGGTGCGCTCGGAGGTCTGGTAGCGGGCAGCCTGGGGTTGCCGGAACTACTCGGCGAAGTCGCTGGCTTCGCGGTGCGTGCGATTCCGGGTGCCGACGGCGCCGGGGTGACGTTGTTGCGGCTCGACAGGACCGACAACATCGTCGAAGAGCTCGCGGCCAGCGCGCCGTTCGTCGCCGAGATCGACCGCGTGCAGTACGTCACGCTCAACGAGGGCCCGTGCATCACCGCAGCGCTGGAGCGCCGCACGGTGCGGTCAGGTTCCCTTGGTGGGGAGAAGATGTGGCCGCGGTTCGGTCCCCGCGTGGGCAGGATGGGGGTGCACAGTGCTTTGTCGCTGCCGCTGATGCTGCCGGACAAGGTGATCGGCGGGATCAACGTGTATGCCCGTGCGAAGGACGTCTTCGACGATCACGCCGCACACCTCGGGGAACTCTTCGCCAGACCCGCGGCGGTAGCGGTACACAATGCTCAAATCCTTTCGCAAGCAATGGCTTTGGCGACCCAACTGCAGAACGCGCTGTCGACGCGACCGGTAATCGACCAAGCGATCGGCTTGCTCCGCGGCCGTACCGGGCGCAGCGCCGAGGATGCCTTCGACGAACTGCGGGCCATGAGCCAGAGCGAACATCGCAAACTGGCCGAGGTCGCCCAACGCATCGTCGACCAAGCCGTGCGTCGAGCTCCGGCGCGACACAACCCGACCTGAACATCCCCGCCGAGCGACGTCGAAGTACGGCCGAGCTGCCATCGGGCCGTGGGGGCGCGTAGGTTGATCCACGGGGAGCACAACGACGCAGGCCCTGACCTACGTCCCGGCTCGTCCCACCGTGCAGGGCGACTCGCTCTGTGTGGCCTCGGAAGCTCGACCGCGCTCGGGAGCGCCCAGCGGAGCACGTACCTCATGTCGAAGACTGCGGCCCTGGATGCCGAGCTCGAAATCCTCACTGCGGCCCTTGATGATCCGGACGCGGACGTCGCGAACAGTCTGCGCTGGCTGACCCTAAGTGCCGCGGCTGCGGTCACCAGCTACCTGGGATTGAGCGTACTCGTGGCGGGAAGTGACCCCCCGCTTGCATTCACCGTCCTCGCCGACGGGGTTACCGCGGGGGATGCCCAGGCATCGCTGCACGTGGACGTTCCGGGTGTCGGTGGGCGCACAGGTCGACTTGCCGTCACCGTGACTCTCTACGCCGGCGTGCCCGGGGCGTTCGTCGATCTTGCCGCTGATCTAGCGTGGCTGACGAAGAGCCCGCCAAGCGACTTCACCATGGACCAGCACCTCGCCATCCCTACCGGGGCGGTGTCGGGGAATCCGCTCCGTGCGGCGACCCTCGTCAACCAGGCGATCGGGGTTCTCATCGGGCGCGGCTACAGCCCGGAGCAAGCCCTGGGGCATCTCGACGCAGAGGCCGCACGCGCACGCACCGATCGTCGCGTCGTCGCCCAGCGGATACTCGCGAGGCTGAGCGCGAGGGATGAGGACGGTACGGAATCCGGACTCCGGATCCGGTAGATGGCGGCGTTCACGAAAAGTGGAATGCGGCCTCAGGTTCCACGCACCACAGATCGGTGATCGCCTGCACCCCTGGGTCGCCGTCACCTCTCCGCGGAGTCTTGCCAACTGCGTGGACCATCGCACCGCCTCGGGGGGCGGGCCGTGACCGTCGTCACGCATGCCGAACCCGACGACGTCGGCGAGAACGGCCAGGGTGTCGGCACCCTCGTCCTTGAGTCCGACGTATGACCAATCGACGCGATCGATTCAACCGGCCGGGCCCGCGAGGTAGCGGTCGAACCCGCGTAGGCTTGGCGAATCCACATTCCCCATCGAGACGTAGCCACCGGTCCGATCCGCGTCGCCGTGCTGGCGCCGATTGCGTGGCGAACGCCGCCTCGTAATTATGGCCCGTGGGAACAGTTCGCCTCGTTGCTCACCGAGGGACTGGTGGCCGCAGGGCATCACGTGACCTTGTTCGCCACTGCGGACTCGATCACCACTGCCAGCCTGCACGCCACCGCGCCCTGCGGCTGGTCTGAGGATGTCACGATCGACGCCAAGGTGGCGGAGTGTCTGCACATCTCCTCGGTGTTCGAGCGTGCCGACGAATTCGACGTCATTCACAACGGATTCGACTTCCTACCGCTCACCTACAGTGATCTCGTCTCGACTCCGGTGGTCACCACGATCCACGGGTTCTCGTCGAGTCGCATCCTTCCGGTGTACGAGCGTTACGACAGCACCACGGCGTACGTGTCGATCAGCGACGCCGACCGGCACCCAAAGCTGAGCTACGCCGCCACCATTCACCACGGCATCGACCTCACCACGTTCGCGGTCCACCCGAGCCCCGGTGAGCATCTGCTGTTCTTCGGACGGATCCACCCCGACAAGGGCACTGCGCACGCGATCGAGGTCGCCCGCCGATGCGGTCGCCGACTCGACATCGCGGGAATCATTCAGGACGAGAACTATTTTCGCACCGAGGTGGCGCCACACATCGACGATGTGTGGGTGCGCTACCTCGGTCCGGTCGATGCCTCGACACGCCCCGAGGTACTCGGAGGAGCGCACGCACTGCTGCACCTGATCGACTTCGACGAGCCGTTCGGCTACAGCGTGGTGGAGGCCATGGCCTGCGGCACACCGGTCATCGCGTATGACCGAGGGTCCATGGGAGAACTCATCGAGGACGGCGTCACGGGCTATCTGGTCGGCGACCTCGAATCAGCCGTCGCCGCAGTCGCTTCCGCGAGTCAGCTCGACCGGCACGGGATCGCCACATGCGCTGCCGAGCGGTTCTCCGTCGACACCATGGTCGACGAGTACGCGAACGTCTACCGTGACGTCCTCGACCAACGCAGATGATGGCGCGACGTCACGCGGTGTGGTGGAAGTCGGCCGTCGTCTATCAGATCTACCCACGCAGTTTCGCCGACTCCGACGGTGACGGCGTCGGTGATCTCGCCGGCATCACCGGGCGACTCGACTATCTGCAGCGGCTTGGCGTCGATGTCATCTGGTTGTCGCCGATCTACCGTTCGCCGCAGGTCGACAACGGCTACGACGTCAGCGACTACTGCGACATCGACCCGCTGTTTGGCACGCTGGCGGACTTCGACCTGCTGCTCGACGAGATCCACGAACGCGGGATGAAGCTCGTGATGGATCTCGTCATCAACCACACCTCCGATGAACACCCGTGGTTCGTCGAGTCGCGCGCCTCTCGCGTCAACCCGAAGCGAGATTGGTACATCTGGCGAGATGCCCGCCACGATGCCGAACCCAACAACTGGGGCTCGTTCTTCTCCGGATCGGCGTGGGAGTGGGATCCGGCCACCGGCCAGTACTACCTGCATCTGTTCGACCGCAAGCAACCGGACCTGAACTGGGACAATCCGCACGTACGAAAGGCCTTGCACGACATCATGGCTTGGTGGCTCGTGCGGGGGGTGGACGGCTTCCGGCTGGACGTCAGCAACTTCATCTCGAAGGCCCCTGGGCTGCCTGATGCGCCGGCCATCCCGGGGCGCCGTTTCGTCATCGCCTTCGACGGCTTCGTCGACCAACCGCCCGTCCACGACTACCTCGCCGAGATGACTCGCGAGGTCTTCGGTGGCCGGGACGGCGAGTTCCTCACCATCGGCGAAATGCCAGGCGTCACAACCGAAGAGGCGCGTTCTTATACCGACCCCCGCCGGGGCGAGCTGAACATGGTCTTCCAGTTCGAGCACATGTCCGTCGATCAGAGCCCGACGAACAAGTTCGATTACCGCGGTCTGGACCTGGTCCTCTTGAAGCGGGGATTGGATCGGTGGCAGGCGGCGCTGGCCGAAGTCGGGTGGAACAGCCTGTATTGGAACAACCACGACCAGCCTCGCGTGGTATCTCGGTTCGGCGACGACGATCCGGGTTACCGGGTGGCCTCGGCGAAGGCGCTCGCGACGATCCTTCACGGCATGCGCGGTACGCCGTTCGTCTATCAGGGCGAAGAGCTCGGAATGACGAACTACCCATTTAGGACTCTCGAGGACCACGAGGACCTCGAGGCAGTCAACTACTTCAACAGGGTGCTCGAAGTGGGCGGCGACGAGACGTCCGCGCTCGCCGGCCTGGCCACGATGAGCCGCGATAACGCGCGCACTCCCATGCAATGGGATGACGGACCGAACGCGGGATTCACGACAGGTGATCCATGGCTATCGGTCAACCCGAACTACACCTACGTGAACGCCCTCACGCAAACGCAGGCGGCGGATTCGGTGTTCGCGCATTACCGAGCCCTGATTCGTCTTCGCCACGCGTTGCCGATACTGGCCGACGGTGACTACACGCCGATGTTCGCGGATGATCCGCAGCTCTGGGCTTACACCCGAACCACACCAGATCGAAAGCTCCTCGTCATCGCCAACTGTGGGCGCGACCCCAGATCCGTCGACCTCGGCCCGGAATGGGTCGACGCAGAACTGCTGCTCGGCAACCTCGAGACGCTGGTCAGACGGGGGGCGGCGTCCCTGCAGTTGGCCGGGTGGGACGCGCGGATCTATACGATCGCCGTCAGTGCGCCCGAGGCTTGACTCGTTCGCTCGAGCGGCCGCTTGGCCGCGAGCCGTGTAAAGTTCGTTTAGTTGGGAATCCAGCCAGTCCGGGATGAGGACGGCTTTCGCTGTGACCTCGCCGAGCGTCTGCTCGTGCCGTCCACGTCCATGACCCTCTCCCGTTGGGAATCCCGCGTTGATCGCACCGACATCGTTTAGTTGCTCCACCGCCTCCGACCGCGGCCCTACCCCCGCATCTCCGAGTTTCGGCATTCTCAGTACCTTTCCACCGACCCGGTGCGGATTGGCCACCTTCAGCGTGGCGCTGGCCGACGGGTTGTCCCAGACCGGTTCCGAGGTGGGCGTGGTCCGGGTGGCCGATCAGTCATCGTCGAGCAGCCCGAGAGTCATCGGAGAACTGGTCAACGGCTCACCGTCGTCGGTGGCGGCAGCCTCGGAGCTGTTGAATCGCAGCGACGTGGCGATCGTGCAACACGAGTACGGCATCTACGGGGGTGCTGACGGAGACGACGTCGTCGACGTCATCGCCGGGCTGCGAGTCCCCTCGATCGTCGTCGCCCATACCGTCCTCAAAGACCCCACACCGCATCAGCGTTCCGTGCTTGAGGCCGTCGCGACGATGGCGGATCGCATCGTGGTGATGTCGGATGCGGCCAGCCGACGCCTGTGCCTGAACTTCGACGTCGACCCGCAAAAGGTGACGACGATCTCCCACGGCGCCTTCGTGCCACCTCGGCTCGCACCGCCGGTGCGCCAGGGCAGGCCGACACTTCTCACCTGGGGCCTGTTGGGCCCGGGGAAGGGTATCGAGCGCGTCATCGACGCCATGGTGTCGCTGCACGATCTGCCCGCCAGGCCGCGTTACCTCGTCGCGGGCCGGACCCATCCCAAAGTCCTTGCCGCAGAGGGTGAGTCCTATCGCGCGGCCCGCATCGATCAGGCACGCCGGCGGGGCGTGGAAGGTTCGGTCGCCTTCGATGCCGACTACCGCGACGTCGCCTCGCTGACGCGACTCGCACAGTCCTCCGCGGTCGTGGTGCTCCCGTACGACTCCACCGATCAGGTGACCTCGGGCGTTCTGGTGGATGCGATCGCGACGGGCCGCCCGGTGGTGGCCACGGCCTTTCCGCACGCCGTCGAACTCCTGGGCAGCGGCGCGGGTGTCGTCGTCGATCACGACGATTCCGATGCACTGGTCGAGGCTTTGCACAGGGTCCTGACGCAACCCGACGCGGCGGCCGCGATGGCTGCCGAAGCAGCCCGGCTCGCCCCGGCAATGGCGTGGCCGATCGTGGCCGGGGCCTATCTGAGACTCGCGCGCACACTGCTATCCGCGCAGTCGGCTCTCGTGTGACCCGCACGCCCGTTCCCCGGTTCGACCACCTCCTGGCAATGACCGATGGCCGCGGCACATTCGAGCACGCGTGCTTCGCAGACCCACGGCCCGAGCACGGCTACTGCACCGACGACATGGCCAGGGTGCTCATCGTCGCAAGCCGGGAACGCGAACCGGCGCCCGGCGTGCAGTGGCTCGTCCGGTTGGCGCTGCAGTTCCTGGACGAGGCGCAGGTCACCGACGGTGCCTATCGCAATCGAATGGACGCCGCGGGCGGATGGACTGACGAGGCGTCCGTCGAAGATTGTTGGGGGCGCAGCATCTGGGGCCTGGGTACCGCGGCGGCCCGCAGTGAGCAGAGCGGAATTCGCGACTCCGCCGTAGCGCAGTTCGAACGCGCCGCCCAGCAGCGGTCGCCCTGGCCCAGGGCGATGGCCTTTGCCGCGGTGGGTGCCGCCGAGGTCCTCACCGTCCTGCCTGACAACCAGTCGGCACGCCGACTGCTCGCCGACTACGCAGGAACCGTCATCGACGGGGGAGTCGACCTCGACTGGCCGTGGCCGGAGCAGCGGCTCCGATACGCCAACGCGGTACTGGCCGAAGCCCGGATCGTCACGGGCCGCGCGCTGGGACATCCCGCGCTGCTCCGACGAGGTCTACGAATGTTGGAGTGGCTGATCGAGGATCACACGGTCGGTGGCCATCTATCACCGAGTCCCGCCGCTGGCAGGGCTCTCGGGGATACGCGGCCCGGCTACGACCAGCAGCCCATCGAGGTGTCCACCCTCGCCGATGCCTGCGCACGTGCTGCGGAAGTCGACCCGCGTGACATCTGGCCCACCACGGTGTTGGCCGCGATGGCGTGGTTCGAGGGCGACAACGACCTCGGCCTGGCGATGTGGAATCCGCTGACCGGCGGTGGGTTCGACGGCCTGCACGCCGACGGGGTGAACCAGAACCAGGGTGCGGAGTCCACCCTCGCGCTTCTCTCGACCATCCAACAGGCGCAACGGTTTTCGATGGTATCGCGATGACGTCGGTGCAGTCGGGACTGGCCACGCGAACGCCCATACGCCTTTTGGCCGACCCGTCACGGGTCGTCATCCGCCTATTCATTCCTGGCCAGGAGGGCTTCGAGCATCAAGAGACGCGCGCCGGCGCGGTGCTCAGACGTATCCTGGCTCTCGACGACCAAGACGTCACTTCGTCGCTGAAAGACGTCGTGGCTCGCTTCGGCGATCGTCACCCCGACCTCGCGGCCACGTTTCGCCGACATGCCCGCGAACTGTCCGACCGGTTGAATCCCGCCGATGAACTCACCGAGTCGCGTTCTCTGCTGCTGGGTGCCGCGTTCACCAGTGAATATGCGATCGAAGGTGCGGCGCTGTGCAACCCGAGCATGGTCGCGCACCCCGATCAGTCTGGAATAGATTCCGGCAGTGTGCGATTCGTGATGAGCGTGCGCGGCATCGGCGAAGGACACCTGTCTTCGATCGGGTTTCGCACCGGCACGGTCGACGCTGGCAGCACCGTCTCGATGGACGACATGACTGCATTCGCGTCCGTGGGCGCAACCGATGCCACGATGCTGAGCGCGGCTGTCTTCCGCAGTGAACTCGCGCGATTGGACGAAGCCGGTGAGGCCGCCGATTTCGTCTTCGATTCACTCGATAGCCACTTCACCCGTGAGCAGCTAGACGGTCGGCTCGGCCGGCTCGAAACGAGCCTTCGGACCCGTGGCCATGGCGCGGAGACGATCGCGATCATCCGCGGCATCGCAGACCGAACATACTCGATCGGCTTCCCTCCCGAGATTCCGCTGGGTGAACGGGTGCTGTGGCCGGCAACCGACGCCGAGAGCGCCGGGATGGAGGACGCCCGCTTCGTCCGATTTCGCGACGACGATGGCTCGGTGACGTTCTACGCGACGTACACGGCGTACAGCGGATCGGTGATCAGTCAACAACTTTTGGCAACGAAGGACTTTCAGCAGTTCACCTCGGTCCCGCTGGTCGGCCGCGCTGCGGCCAACAAGGGTCTGGCCTTGTTCCCGCGCCGCATCCACGGGCGCTTCGCCGCCATGTCGCGGTCAGACCGGGAGTCGAACACCGTCGCGTACTCCGACGATCTGAGCGTATGGACCGACGTACGTCCGTGCCAGCAGCCGGTCGAAGCGTGGGAGGCGTTGCAACTGGGGAACTGCGGATCTCCCATCGAAACCGACGCTGGCTGGGTGGTCCTCACCCACGGCGTGGGCCCGATGCGGACCTATAGCATCGGGGCGATTCTGCTCGACCTCGACGATCCGACTCAGATGTTGGGTCGTCTACGGCGGCCGCTGTTGAGTCCCACGGAATCAGAACGCGACGGCTATGTCCCCAACGTCGTCTATTCCTGTGGCGCGCTCGTACATGGCGATACCCTGGTGATCCCGTACGGAATCAGCGACGCCGCGATTGGGATCGCCACCGTCGCCCTGCCCGAACTGCTCGACACCCTGACCGGCGGAGGCCGTTGAGCAATTGGCCAACAACGGATTTCCGCGGTGCTAGTGGGTGTCGAACACCTGTCGGAGAAAACGGCGTTGAATGGGCCATCGAGGCTAGTACGGTCCCGGTGTGGTCCTCGTTGGGGTACACGTGCAATTTCACGTCCTGGTAGTTGGCGATCAATTGGTCGTACAGCGTCAGCGTCGACCTGGGCGCCATGTCGCGATCCCGAAGGCCTACACCGAGGAACAACGGCCGGTCGTTTCCGCTGGTCGGCGTGATCAGGTAGTCGTCGAGCACGAGGTCCTGGCCGACGTGCGCTGTCCACCGCAAGGCGAACACTTCCCGCTCCGCAATGGCCAGGTCGGTGAAGACGGTGTCGAGGATGGTGACCGGTTGGCCCCGGATCCCGCTCAGCTGCGCCCACTTCCACCGTTGGTGGGTAGCGACTTCGACGAGGACGTGCCTGTCGGTCAGTGGTTCACCACGCAGGACGTTGAGGACCCCCTGCAAGCCAGGACTGTGCAGGCCCACGGGTGTGTCCATGAACTCACGGGCGTGAGCGAGATCGCCGACCGGGTCGCTCTTGCCAATCCGTGTCACCGAAGCTTCAGACGCGTGAGGGAACGCAACGATGTCGGCGAGCTCGGCTACGGAGTCAGCCAAATTCCAGCAGCGTGTACGCACCGCGGTACTGCTTGGTCAGTTTCAGCTCCCAGAACGCCGGAAAGATCTTGTTGAACATCAGGCCCCGGCCCCGCGGCATCGGCAAGTCATGCACCGCACGGATGCCAGGCACGGTGTCGACCAAGTGGGCCAGCTGGGCGGCCGACAAACTGAACGGCATCGGCGGAACCCGGTACCGCCGGGAGGCGCGCATGCCCTTCGGAGCGAACTTCTTCACCAGGACCGGTGGCAGGTCGAAGATCATCTGGGCGCCCGGAAATCGGCTGGCACACGACGCGATGAGGCCCATCGCCTCATCGGGCTGCAGGTACATCAGCAGGCCCTCCGCGGTAATGAACACGCCGTCGGTCGTGTCCACCTCGTCCATCCACGCGTAGTCGAGCGCGGATTGGGCGAGGTAGGTGATCCGGGGTGAGGGAGGTAACAGGCTTCGCCGCAACTCGATGATGGGATCGAAGTCGATTGTGAGCCAGGAGAATTCGGCTCTCGGCAGCACGCTGTTGAGTCGCCAGAAGCTGGTCTGCAAGCCCTCGGCGAGCGCAACGATCGTGGCGGTGGGGTGTTCTGACAGGTATTGGACGGCGGCGCGGTCGAAGGCCAGTGATCGCAACGCCATCTCTTGGCCCTTGCGGCCGAACTTGTCGAAGTCGAAGTCGATCGCGTCAACGAGTTGGATGGCCATCGGGTCGTCGATGATCGCATGCGGGTGGCGGGCCTGGCTCGCCCTGCCGTTCAGCGTCAGCAGCGCGGTCTCCGAGATGCCCGTTATGGTGCTGGCATCGGCCTTGTCGTCGCCGGAGCGGTTCATCGCGACGAATCTACCCGTCGGCCCGGGTCGAACGCGCCCAGGTGGTCGTTCTGGCCGCGAACCGAGGGCTCTGGACTTGGTCTACCGGGACTATCTTGGCGGCAACATGATTGGGGCCCCCCATGAGCGTTGATGCGACGTCATCACATCAGTGGGGAGGTGGTCGACGACCCTTCGCTGCCGATCGGCGACGTGGAACGTGGCGGGCGACTACGGTGAGGGTCGTCGACGAAAACGGCCCGCGCGACTCGGGCGCGCTCGCCGTCATCGTCCAAAGAGGAGCGCATGTGCAGAAGACTTCACTCACGGCGCTGGCCCGCGAACAACTCGCCGCTGCGGGACGTGCCTCCAGCGGACGCGCTGCGCATACCGTCTACGGAGGCAGCGAACACGTTCTGCGTCAGACTCTGATCGCATTGGAGGCCGGCCAGACACTCGAGGAACACGAGAATCCAGGAGAGGCAACCGTCCAGGTTCTTCGTGGACGGGTGCGACTGATCGCCGGCCAAGACTCGTGGGAAGGCTCGGCCGGCGACCTGATCGCAGTGCCCGATTCGCGGCACTCGCTCGAAGCCATCGAGGCTTCGGCGATCTTGCTCACCGTCGCGAAGTTGTCCGCACCGTAGATCACTCGTGATCGGGCGGCGAGCGGAATCAGGCCGCCGCCGGATGCCACGTGTCGGGGCCGAAGATCTCGAAGTGAATGCGGTTCTCTGGCACACCCTTCGCCAACAGGGCCGTGCGAATGGCGCCCATGAACGGCAGCGGTCCGCAAACGTACGCCTGCGTGCCCGGCGCGATGTCCACGTGATCTAGGTCCACTCGACCGGATCGGATGCCAGCGGTGGGCTGGCGCGATCCCATGTCCTCGTACCACCGGTGCATGGCGGCTGACGGGAGTGCCGAGACCAACTCGCTCAGCTGGGTGCGATGGGCATGGGCGCTGGGGGAGCGGTCGGCATGTAGAACCGAGACCGGCCGATCGTCGCCGGTCTCAGCGAGGTGGTGCAGGATCCCGATGACGGGTGTACAGCCGATACCCGCTGAGATCAGCAGCAGTGGCGCCTCGTCGTTTGGTAGCACGACGTCTCCGAAGGGGGTCGTGACATCGAGGATGTCACCTTCGAACACGTTGTCGTACAGAAAGTTCGACACCTCGCCGGTGGGCGCGACGGATCCATCGGGCAGAATCTGCTCGTTGATGCGCTTGACGGTGATCCGCCAGTTGCCCGCGGACGGTGCCGAGCAAAGGCTGTACTGCCGAATCTGCCGTGCGCCGTCGGGAAGATGCACCCCGACGGAAACATATTGCCCTGGAACGAAACCAGGTAGTTCGGAGCCGTCGGTCGAGGCCACCGTGAACGACACCGAGTCGGCGGTCTCGTTGCGACGTTCACTGACGATGACCTTGCGCCACACGTCACCCGCCGCGACGCCGGCATCGGCATACAGCCCGGTTTCCATCGAGATCAGGGAATCTGCCATGAGCCAGTACAGCTCGTCCCAGGCAGCTGCGACCTCCGGGGTGACGGCATCGCCGAGAACCTCGACGATGGCCATGAAGAGGTACGTGTGGACGGTGCGGTACTGCTCGGGAGTGATACCGAGCGAGGCATGCTTGTGCGCGATCCGCGCCAACAACTGCTCGGTCCGTGCGGGGTCGGGATCCAGCTGTAGGACCGCGAACGCGGCGATGGCGCCGGCGAGTGCCTTCTGCTGCTCACCTTGTTTCTGATTCCCGCGGTTGAACAAGTCGCGTTCGAGTTCTGGGTGTGCGGCGAACATCCTGCGGTAGAACAGCGGAGCGATCTCGCCGATCGCCGCGCCGACGGCCGGAAGGGTGGCCGCGACGATCTCCTTGGACTGTGTCGACAACATGTCAATTTCCCATCTGTGCGGTGGATCGTGGATCGCTGCCATGGAGCCCCGGGAGGGCAAGCAGGACGTTCTTGGTGGGGGTTTGGATGAGGTCGTCGATCGTTAGCTCATCCAGGGATGCGTAGAACGCATCCTGCGCGACGCGGAGCGCACCCCTCAGTCGGCATCCGAAGCGCAGTGGGCACGGGTTCGTTCCCTCGCATTCGATGACCTCTTCACGGCCATTGTCCTTCTCGAGGCGGCGCACCAGCCATCCGACCCGAGCGGTACGCCCGAGTTCGGTGATGGTCAGTCCGCCGCCCCGACCTCGCCGGGCATCGACGACACCCAGTTCGGCCAGCCGCGTGATCACCTTGGTCATGTGCAGGTAGGAGACCGAGAGCTGCGCGGCGATCTCCTTGCTCGACGGTCGCTCATCGGTGGTGGCGGCCAGTCGCATCACGGCCCGCAGTCCGAGGTCGGCGAACCGGGTGATGTGCATGGACTTACCGTAGTTTAATTCGCATCATAAATGCGACTTATGTGATGCAGGTCGCCGTCCACTAGAGGAGCGGCACGGTGTCTGTCAGGGGCTGAAGTCACGGGAGGAATTGGAATCCACACGGCGAGAGGATATTTCGCCCCGATCACCGCGGCGGGCGGTTCCCGTTCGAACACCCAGGATGGCGTCGCAGGCGGCACCGAGAGTCGTGTAACCTCCCCTTTAGTTAGATCAGCTAGCGGTCGCCACGCGACCGTACGACGAAGGAGTGTGTGGTGGAGTCGATCGCCAAGGGTGACGAAGTACCTCAACGACCGGCCCCGGAAGGGCCGGTCGCGCGACGCTTCGAAGGACGGGTCGCCTTCGTCACCGGCGCGGCCCGCGGGCAGGGCCGCGCCGAGGCGGTGCGGTTGGCGGCGGAGGGCGCTGACATCATCGCGGTGGACATCTGCCGCCAGCTTCCGACGACGCAGTACCTGGGTGCCACCCCTGCCGATCTCGACGAGACCGTGGCGTTGGTCGAGAAACTGGGTCGCCGAATCGTCGCCCGACAGGTCGACACACGGGACTTCGATGCGTTGTCTTCTGCTCTGCAGGAGGGTGTTTCGGAGCTCGGCGGGCTCGACGTGGTGATCGCGAATGCCGGTATCACCACGGCTGCCCGGACGTGGGAGATCGACGCCGAACACTGGCAGGAGAGCATCGACGTCAACCTGACCGGAGCATTCCACACGATCAAGGCTGCCGTGCCCCTCATGCTGGAACAGGGCACCGGTGGTTCGATCGTCTTCATCGGCTCGGTGGCCGGCGTGCGCGGACTGCCGATGCTGGCCAGCTACGTCGCCGCCAAGCACGGCGTCGTCGGACTGGCCAAGACACTCGCCAACGAGCTTGCGGCGTATCGCATTCGCGTGAATACCGTCATCCCGCACGGTGTCTCGACCGATTTGCAGGTGCCCGAACTGTTTCCACAGGTCGAGCAACACGCGCCCGAGCTCGGTGTCCTCTACATGGGTGCGCTGCCCGATCAGACCACGACCGTCGACGACATCGCTGCGGCCGTCGCGTGGCTCGCGTCCGACGAAGCGCGGCACGTCACCGGAATCCAGCTGCCCGTCGACCTGGGTCGCACGAACCGGTGATGGGCAGTGAGAATCACACCCGAGCCGACCGGAACGTCTCTACACTCTGATCATGCAGCGGCCGGTACTGATCGGGCAGTTCCTGAGTGCGATCGTTGCGCGCCTCAACGCGGGTAGAGACGTATCGCCCTCAGGTGTCGGCGGTGTCGGCGAATGGTTCGTGACGCTCGCCTCGCTCCTTGCCGTACTTGCGGTCGGTGGCCTGGCGGCACGTGTGGCGAGTCGCCTGACGAAGCGGTCCGCACCGGAGCTGATCGTTCTCCTCGATCAGTCGGCGAAGTTCTACAGCCGGTGGCCCGAAGACCGACTTGCAAGCGCACCGCCGGCCGAGGTGATGATCGAGGCAGCCAGGTGTCGACGCATCATCGACCTGCTGGAGTCACGAAGCGGGCCAGCCATAGTGGTCGAACCCGCGACGACTGGACCCGTGGATGGCCTCCGCGCTTGGGTTGCTCTGCTACACAGGCGAATTGCAGAACAGCGTGCCGTGCCATCGGGGTCTGCCTACGCGTAGGTGCAGTCCACGTTCATCCGCCGGTAGGCCCGCGCCCTGGAACTGGCTGGGAATGCCTTCGACCCCCACCGGCTCAACCCGTTAGTTGAGATAACGTTTTCTGTAGCCGATGACGGCCAAAAGTCAGCGAAGGAGCGCACATGGACCTCGGTCCTTGGGGCGATCTCACGATTCTCGCGGCCGTGTGCGGCCTGACCTTCGGCGCCTCCGCCCCTAGTATTCGAGCGCTTCTTCCACGCGCTGCACCTTGGCGCTGAGTTGACCGGTGTACCCCGGCCGGATGTCGGCCTTGAGGACCAACCCCACGCGCGGTGAGACCGCGGCGACGGCCTCCACCGCTTGCTTCACCACGGCCATCACCTCGTCCCACTCACCCTCGACGTTGGTGAACATCGCGTTCGTCTCGTTGGGCAGTCCAGACGCGCGGACGATGCGGATGGCCTCGGCCACGGCCTCGTGGACGCCGCCGGTCTCGTCACCGGTGGAGGGAGTCAGGCTGAACGCAACGATCATGCGTCGAGCCTGACACATCGGCTTCGGAGGGCTGGCGGCCAGGCGACCACGCCGACGGGAGAAAAGAAGCATTACGTATCGGTGAGCACCTCGCCCTCATTCCTCGGGCACCCGACGTTGACGATGATCGCGGGGCAGTAGCGAAAAGAATGCGCCGGGAGGATCTGCCATCGGGGAGCGCAGGTTTCTCGATAAAACTCCCGCCGGTTACCGCAGCGCGATAGTCGCTGTCAGAGGCGGGTCAATACCTTTGGTACGGTGTAGACAATAATTGGTTTCGCAAAGGGAGCTCGACGTGGCTGAACGCATTCTTCGTCAACTGATCGATGATATCGACGGTTCCGACATATCCGATGGTGCTGGTGAGCGGGTCGAGTTCTCGCTGCGGGGATCGTCTTACCAAATCGACCTTTCCCCGGCCAATGTCGCGAAGCTCGAAAAGGCGATCAAGCCATACGTGGACGCGGCGATGAAGGTCAAAGCGGCACGCGCCACTCGAACCAAGGTGAGTAGCAACGGAAAGGCGTCGAAGGAGCAACTGACCGCCGTTCGCGAATGGGCACGCGCCAACGGTCACGACGTTTCCGACCGCGGACGTATCAAGGCCGAGGTTTTCGAAGCGTTCGAAGCCGCGCACTAAAACGCGGTCCGCCGCTTCCGCACATTCCGGTACGGCTGAGGGGAAGCTTCTCGCGGCGATCGGCAAAGACTCGCCTTAATCCTGGTTACCTCGTTTACCGATCCAAGGCCTGGGGCGACGGCGAATCGAAATGAAGAAGATTCACCTACGAGAAATCGGCTCAGACGATCAACCATGGGAAGTCGACCGGGACCAGAGTCTCACGCGGAGACGCCGTCTCCGATGATTCAGTAATCAAACGAAGGCCACGGTCGCCGACTCGTCTCCAGTCGACGACCGTGGCCTCGGTCTAGGTAAGGGTCAGACCGCGAGCAGCCGATCGAAGAATTCTCGGTAGCGCTTCAGCGCCAATCGAAGATCTTCGGTGGATACGTCCTCACCGCGCGCCCACTGCTGCTCCAGCCTGGAGCGGGCCTCCGTGAAGCCGTCGGTGAGCTGCTGCACGACGTCGGACACCAGCCCGTCGGCGGTCTGCACGCACTGGCGGGGGTCATCGACGAAACCCGCCTGGACGTCATCCCACCGCGAGCGCAGGCCCGTGAGGTCAGCGGAGGCGAACAGGGATTCCTCCGATGATCCGCCCGCCGCGGAATGCGCGTTCCCGGCGTGGTCGGCAGGGGTGTGCTCAATCTCGGAACGCTGCGCGGACATCGTGGACGGGTCCACGACACGGTCGTGCTCGTCTGGAGCCGAGGCGTACGCGTCGCTCCCGGGGGTGGGCGCACGGCCGGCGTCCGGTTGTACGGCTTGCGTTGGCGCCGCAAGGGGATCGGCCGACGCGTCAGGTCGCTGCGGGTCTCCCGTGTACTGGTCGCGTTGCGGGTCCGTCGGGTACGCGTCAGGTCGTTGGGGGTCTGTCGTGTACTGGTCGCGCTGCGGGTCCGTCGGGTACTGGTCGCTTCCCTCGGTCACGTACTGCTCGCGTTGCTCGGTCGAGCCATTGTCCTGGGGGTACTGCGGTTGCGTGGTCATGCGTGTGCCTCCTGCGACTTGTCGGTGTCCTCGTGGGTTTCCAGCAGCTTGTCGAACAGCGCCCGGTAGTGGACGAACGCCTGGCGCTGTGCCTCCGTGTCCGTGGCACCTGCCAGATAGATGCCATGCGCGGCTCGATAGTTCTCGACCACCGTCGGGTGGTCGACGGAGAGGTCCGCGGCGCGCCGGTCGAAGTCGTCGACCGGATAGCCGCGCTCCGACATCACCCGTGTGACGAGCCGATCCGCCTCTCCGACAGCACTTGTCGGATCATCGACGAATGCCGTTTGGACGGTTCGCCACGACTTGACGTAGTGGCCGAGCGACTCTGCGGTCAGCGGCACGATGTCGAGCTCTTCGCGCCGCTGCTCCCGCGCGGCGAGTTCCTTCTCCGCAGCGATCGGGTCGCCCGATTCGGCGACCGTACGCTCGTACTCGGGCCCAAATCTTTGCTTGAGCCCCTCACTTCGTCGTCGCTTGCCTCGCGAACCAGCGACGACCACGGCTACCGCAGCGAGTACGACGATCGCTGCAATGAGAATCCATCCCCAGGTGGGCATTGTCAGAACCTCCTTGTCCTTGGTTCGGAGTACCCAGCCCCTTTCTACGAAAACGTCAATTCGGTGAATTACGGGCGCGCGCGCCGGTGCCGTCGGGCGCGTTCTCCGCAGCGCCGAACAGCGCCACCGCTACCGCTCCGGACACCGCGCCGACGAACCCGACTGCCACCAGCCATCCCAGCCCGGCGGCCGCGGTGTCACCGAGCAGTACGACGCCGGCGATACCCGGCACGACGGTCTCTCCGACGACGAGGGCTGCGGAGGCCCCGGTGACGGACCCGATCTGCAAGGCCACGGTGAACAAGTAGAAGCCGCCGACGCCGGCGATCACCACCGCCCACGCGGCCGGATCCGACACGAGGACGACGGGACGTAGTGGGTCGACTCCGTCCACGATGCGCACAGCAATCGCCATGGCGCCGAACAGGATTCCCGCCACCAGTCCGGCAGCGACGGCGGCGCGCCCACCCAGGACGCGAATCAAGCCGATCCCGGCGAGCAGGGCGATGACCGAGAACACCAGCACGCCCCAGTGCACGGTCGGTGGCGAGCTGTCCGTACCGATGTGGCCGGCCGTGAACCCCAGCACGCAGAGGGACACGACGACCACGGTGATGGCCACCCAATCGCGCACACCCAGACGCACTCCGAGGACGATGACTCCGAGCACGGCCGTCACGACGAGGTTGGCACTCATGATCGTCTGCGACAGGAAGAGCGGTATCAACCGAGCCGACACGACGCTGCCCAGGAAACCGAGCGCGTCCAGGGCCATGCCGGCGAGGAAGGCCGGGGTCAACGCGGCGCGGATGGTGGCTCCCAACGAGGGTGCACCGGTCGCGGTGACGGACCCGTCACGGGCGTGGTCCGCGGCCGCTGCGCTTCGCGCGCCATAGGCCTGCAGAACCGACGCCGTGCCGTAGCCGAAACACGCGACGAGCGCTGCTGCCAGACCGATCAGCACGGGCTTGTCTCATCCACGATTGCAGTCATCGGTGCCAGTATCACCGCTGGTGCTCGTCGACCGGGAAGCCGCGCCGTCTGGCGGTAGCTGGCCAACCGACGGCTGCCGCTACCATCGCGCGGTGACGCAACTCGTTCTGTCGATCCTGCTGGGCGTCTCGGTCGTAGTCGTCATCACGCTGGCCGTCCTGCTCGTCGTCACGTCCAGGAAGCTCGCGAACGCACGCCAGGGCCTACGACGAGCGCGCCGCGATCAGCCGCGCACGCGTCGCAGGCGTCGTGGGCTGGCGCCATTTGCGATCAGGAAGACCTGGCGGACGGCGGAGATGTTGCGCACCAGGGGTATCGGTGCCACCGTGAGGAACTCGATCGAGGACCTGGCGGGCTGGGCCAACGTAGAGCGCCCCGACCTGGCGCGGATGGCTGCCGACGGAAACGTCGTGGTGGTGTTCTCCGACATCGAGGGGTCCACGGAACTCAACGGGGCACTCGGGGATCGTGAGTGGGTGAAGCTGCTTCAACGTCACGAGCAGTTGGTCCGAACGTGCGTCGGGGCATACGACGGGCACGTCGTGAAGAATCAGGGCGATGGTTTCATGCTCGCCTTCGCCAAACCCGAGGGTGCCCTGCGCTGCTGTGTCGACGTGCAGCATGAACTCGTCGAGAATGCGGATCGCTGGCAGAACATCAAGGTGCGCATGGGAATTCACATGGGTTCTTCGGTACGTCGCGGCGATGACCTGTTCGGTTTGAACGTCGCGATGGCGGCTCGGATCGCCGGGCATGCCGATGGTGGCGAGATCCTGGTCAGTGACGTCGTACGCGACGCGATCGCACATGCCGAGGGCCTCGCCGTCACGGATGCGGAAGTCGTCGAGTTCAAGGGCTTCAGCGGGACTTACGAGGTGTTCCCCGTCGCGCTCGGCACGTGAGCGCGAACGTACTGCCGCACGGCCTCCTTGGCGATCTTGCCGTTGCTGGTCGCGGGTAGCGCATCGACGAACAGAACGTGGCGTGGTCGTTTGAAACCGGCTATGCGAGAGCGGACATGGTTCTCCAGCGCGTCCACAGAGGGGACGAAGCCGGGTGTCGCGACGACGACGGCGCAGATCGCCTCGCCCCAGTACTCGTCGGGAACGCCGACCACGGCGACCTGGTCCACCGCCGGATGGCTCGACAGCACGTCCTCGACCTCACGGGAGGACACGTTCTCACCGCCGGTGATGATGACGTCCTTCAGCCTGTCGACCACGACGAGCCGGCCTGCGTCGTCGATGCGCCCGACGTCACCGGTGTGCAGCCAGCCGTCGACGGTGGTCGGGCGATGGCCGGGCCAGTACGCGGTGGCGACCTGCGCGCCGCGGATCAGGATCTCGCCCACCTCCTGGCCACTGCGGGCTTCGGCGTCTGCGACGATGCGGATCTCGACCTCGTCGTGGGGTCGGCCGGCGCTGCCGAGGATCGACGTGTCCCCACTCGCCCCGGCGCGATGCTCCGTCGGCCCGAGAAAGCTGACGTTGCCGCCGGTTTCGGTCATTCCGTAGCCCTGATGGAAGTCGGCGCCGAGCCGCGTGAGTGCACGTCGGAGGAGATCAGCGGGAATGGCGGCCGAGCCGTAGGCGATGTCGCGCAACGACGGCAGTTCGGTCTCCGTCTCCTCGAGGTGGGCGAGCAACGCGTGCAGCATCGTCGGTGCCAGGGAGCATGACGTCACGCGGTGCTCGTTCACCGCCGCGGCGAACGCGTCGGGCCGGAACGTGGCGACGAGCAGCACGGCCGAGCGCGCCGAGTGGTGGACCAGCATGTTGTACCCGGCGACGTGACACATCGGAAAGGGCAGCAGGTACACGCCGCCCGTGCGCACCGACCGACCGGCTACGGTGCCGCGGACCGCGGTGGTGATCGAGCGATGGGTGTGCAGAACGCCCTTTGGTGTCCCGGTCGAGCCGCTGGTGAACAGCAGCCAGGCGGGCTCGTCGGGGTCGACCGATCCCACGAAGTGCCCCGAATCCTGTTCGGCCACATGCCATTGCGGATCGCCGAAAGTCACCACGTGTTCGAGCGACGGGACGTGCTGCCTGGCGTCGGGCAGTGCCGCGAGGTAGCGCTGGTCACCCAGCAGCACCGTGGGCTCCGCCGACGCCAATTGAGCGAGCTGCTCACCGGGGCTCAAGCGCTGGTTGATCAGCACGAGGATGCGCGCGGAGCGGGGGACGCCGTAGTACAGCCGGGCGTAGGACGCGCCGTTGTCGGCGATGACGGCCACACGGTCCCCGCGCCGCGTTCGCTGGTCCACCCAGGCTGCGACGGAATCGATTTGCTCGTCGAACTCACGGAACGTGACGCGAGCCCCATCGGTGGTGAGGAGGGCGGCGCTGTCCGGCGCCACGGACGCCGCCGAGGACACCAGCTCGTGGATCAGGTCGATGCGGGCGGATGTCATGGCGCCGCCAGGATAGCCAAGCCGTCGTGACGGCGGGGATCACCTCCGGACGGGGGACCCGTTGCGTTCGGCCATGTTGCGCAGTTGTTTGAGGGCGAAGCGTCGACCGCGTCCCACCTCGGGTATCAGGACGCCGGCCCACACTCCCTCGGCGCCTGGCGTCGCGCAGGCCTCCCGGGCGCACGACCACCGCTGCGGACAGGCTCGGCACAACGCCTTCGCGCCCTCATCGGGCGTCGTGGTCCACCGGTCGGGATCCTCCGTGCAGGCAAATCCCGTGGGTGCGTCGATGGCCAGCGATCCCATCGTGGCGCCGTGCTGACGCCGCTGATACGCGGTGCTGGGTTGTCTCTCGTCGTACATGGGGATGGCCCTCCGTCCTCTTCCCGCTTCTTCCCGTACCTACAGCGGTTCCAATACAGCTGTATTGTCATTGAAGGGTACAGGCGTATTGCTAATCTCGGCCAGTGCAGTACTTCGGCGGACGTCTGGCATGACGTTGGCATCGGAACCCCCGCGAGTTCGCGCGAATGCGCTGTCGACCGCCGACCGGATCCGTCAAGCCGCGTTGACCAGCTTCGCCGCGCACGGCACGGCGGCGACGACGATGCGTGGTGTCGCTTTGGCGGCCGGGGTGTCCCTGGGGTTGGTGCAGCACCACTTCGCGAACAAGGCGGGCCTCGTCAAGGTCGTCGACGACTACGTCCTCGCGCTGGTGGTCACGGAGCTTGGGCAGCCGATGCCGGATTTGCCCGCGGACTCAGTCGCCGAGGTCGGAGACAGGGTGACCCGCATCTTCACCGAGCATCCCGATGTCGCGGGCTACGTCGGCCGCGCAATGGTGGACGGGAGCGCGTTGGGTGCGAAACTCTTCGACGCCCTGATGGAGGTCGGTTTGAAGCGGTGGAACTTTCGCGCCGAGCGCGGGGAGATCCGGCCCGACGCGGATCTGACGTGGGCGGCCATCAATGGGCTGGTGCTCGGTCTCGGTGCCGTCAGCCTGCGTGCGCATGTCGACCGCCACTTGCCGCAACCCTTGACGACGCCGACCGAGCTTCATCGCTGGCGGGCCGCGACGGATCAGCTGCTCCGTGGGGGATTGTTTCGAAACGACGACGGAGCCGTCGACGGCGATTGAGAGCCGTCACACCCGGACGCCGACGACCCTCTTGCGGTAGGCGCTGGGTGTCTCGCCGCAGAACTGCGTGAAGCACCGTGTGAACGAGCTCAGGTTCTCGAAGCCGACCGCCGACGACGTCGCCTGCACGGACTGGCCCGGTGCCGCGAGTAGCGCCATCGCGCGCATCATCCTGGCGTGCAAAACGTATGTGCGCCAAGACAATCCGAGGGAGTCTTGAAAGAGTCGCCGGAGAGTGCGCTCGGACACCGACACGGCGCGGCTGACGTCGTCGGCCGTCGCCGAATCCAGATGCTCCTTCGTGTAGGCGAGTGCGGCGGCGACGATCGGATGGGCTGAGGTCGGAAGACTCAGGGGCGCTTCGTGATCCAGCGCCTCGGCTACCAGATTGGCCAGTGTGCGGAAGAACCCGTCGGACATGTCGTCGCCCCTGACGCGGTCGATCGGCCAGCGCAGCGCGTAGATCATCATCTCGCGGATGAGCGGTGACACCGCGATGATGCGGGCTCGACCCGCGTCGTCGGTGATCAGAGCGGGATCGAACATCACCGCGACGGTCTTGACGTCGGGGTTCATCACGGCCTGGTGCTCGAGACCTAGGGGAATCCACGCTGCCTGTTGGGGTGGGAGCAGATAGTGCGCCGAATCGGTCTCCACTTCGACGACGCCGTGCATCGCATACTCGATCTGGTGCACCTCGTGCGAGTGCCAGCCGGTGATGAGCCCGTCACCCTCGTACAGATAGCTCCCGGCCAATGCGCGGCCGCCCCGGCGCAACTCGATGACGGGCCTGCCGATGTTGGCCGCTACGGCTAAACCCTTGTCCGAAAGCGCAGAGACGGTCACGGAATCCCAGGGTACTAGTTGAATCATGAAGATCGACGACTTGATTCTGGTGAGCATCGACGACCACGTCGTGGAACCACCGGACATGTTCCTCAACCACGTGCCCGCCAAGTACAGGTCGGAGGCACCGATCGTCGTCACCGACGACAAGGGTGTCGACCAGTGGATGTATCAGGGCAGGCCACAGGGCGTCAGCGGCCTGAATGCGGTGGTGTCGTGGCCCCCAGAGGAATGGGGCCGCGACCCCGCCGGCTTCGCCGAGATGCGCCCAGGCGTGTACGACGTGCACGAGCGGGTGCGCGACATGAACCGCAACGGAATCCTCGCGTCGATGTGCTTTCCGACGTTCACCGGCTTCTCGGCGCGACACCTCAACCAGCACCGCGAAGACGTCACCCTGGTGATGGTGTCGGCCTACAACGACTGGCACATCGACGAGTGGGCCGGCTCCTATCCGGATCGCTTCATCCCGATCGCCGTGTTGCCGACATGGAACCCGGACGCGATGTGCGCCGAGATCCGGCGGGTGGCGGCCAAGGGCTGCCGCGCGGTGACGATGCCGGAGCTCCCGCATCTGGAGGGCTTGCCGAGCTACCACGATGACGACTACTGGGGGCCGGTATTCAGGACGCTCTCGGAGGAGAACGTCGTGATGTGCCTGCACATCGGCACCGGTTTCGGAGCGATCAGCATGGCGCCGAATGCGCCGATCGACAACCTCATCATCCTGGCCACCCAGGTGTCGGCGATGTGCGCCCAGGACCTGCTGTGGGGCCCGGCAATGCGGAATTACCCAGATTTGAAGTTTGCGTTCTCTGAAGGCGGAATCGGTTGGATCCCCTTCTATTTGGACCGCAGCGACCGGCACTACACCAACCAGAAGTGGCTGCGTCGCGACTTCGGCTCTCAACTGCCCAGCGACGTCTTCCGTGAGCACTCGCTGGCGTGCTACGTGACCGACAAGACCTCGCTGAGGCTTCGCCACGAGATCGGCATCGACATCATCGCCTGGGAGTGCGACTACCCCCATTCGGACTGCTTCTGGCCCGACGCTCCCGAGCAGGTGCTCGCCGAACTCGAGGGTGCTGGCGCCGATGACGCGGACATCGACAAGATCACGTGGCAGAACTCGTGCAGGTTCTTCGGGTGGGACCCGTTCGCCCGGACGCCGAAGGACCAGGCGACCGTTGCAGCGCTGCGCGCCAAGGGGGCCGACGTCGACGTCTCGATCCGCCCCCGCAAGGAATGGGCGCGGCTCTACGCGCAGAAGCATCTCGCCAAGGCCTGACGCGCTCAGGTCAGGCTCGCGGGCCGTTACGGACTGTTGGACGGTTCGTAGCGCAGCATGGTGATTCCCGCGTCGGGATAGTCGGTGAACACGGGTCGCACCCGCATGCCCACTCGGATGACGCCGGGTTCGGCGTTGACGATCTCGGTGGAGAACCGCGGTCCCTCGTCCCATTGCACCACCGCGAGGATCTGCGGCACGTCGTCGGCGAAGTGGGGCGATACCGCACGATGGCTGACCGTGAACGTGTACAGCGAACCCCCACCGCCGATCTCGCGCCATTCCAGGTCGTCGGCCAGTGTGCCGGGGGCGAGGATGCGTGGGTAGAACACGTACTGATTCGTAGACGGCGAGTACTGGATGCGAATCTTGTGCTCACTCAACGCATCCCAGAACGGCTGCGTAGTCGGCGTCGGGATCGGAATCGGCCTGGACATGGCGCTCATGGTCTAGTCGCCCTCCAGGACGAGTGTGGTCTGCTCGGAGAGGATGCCGCCGTTCCCGGAGACGAAGGCCCGGTGGCAGTCGGTCACCTGCGCCTCGCCGGCGCGGCCCATGATCTGCCGGGTGGCATCACAGACGTGGTGCATGCCGCCCGCGGTCCCGGCCTGTCCGTAGCCGAGCTGCCCGCCCGCGGTGTTCATCGGGAAGTCGCCGCGGAACGTCAGGTCGTGGTCCGTGACGAACTGCAGGCCCTTGCCCTTCTCGCAGAAGCCCGCATCCTCCAGGCTGAGTAACGCGGTGATCGTGTAGCAGTCGTAGATCGAGACCATGTCCATGTCCGACGGGCCCAAATGCGCCATGCCGAAGGCAGATTCGGCAGCCTTTATCATCGGCGTCTGCAACAGCTCCTCGGCGTAGGTCGGCGTCTTATAGGGCACCCGCTCGCCGAATCCCTTGACCCAGACGGGTCGGTTGCGACTTCGCCGAGCCAGGTCGGCGTTGGTGACCAACACGGCCGCCCCACCCATGACCGGCATCACGATCTCCAGCATGTGCAACGGCGATGCGATGATCGGGCTGGCCAGAACGTCGTCGACGGTCAACGGCTTGTCCGAGAAGATGGCTCCCGGGGTGTGATTGGCGTTCACCCGCTGATCGACGCTGATCTTGGCCATCGCCCTCGCGTCGTAACCGTAGGTCGCCGCGTAGAGCGTGGCGACCTGGCCATACGGTCCGTTCTGGCCGAGGTTGCCATACGGAATCTCGAACTCGGCCTGCGGTGAGCCGTAACGGTTGCTCGAGGCGCCGAAGTACAGCATGTCGCCGAAGTCGACGGGTTTGGCCTCCGAGACGGGTGTCAGCGGGGTCGCGGGCACCACGCACAGCACGGCATTGCAGATACCGAGCTCGATCGCCGCGGCGGCGCGCCATACCATCGCGGCCGAGCTTGCCCCGCCGAGATCGACGAGCTCGGCGAAATTGGCTCGGATGCCCAGGTATTCGATGATCGTCGACGGGACGAAGATCTGTGACTCCTGCAGATGTCCGGTGCAGATGCCGTCGACGTCGGCGGCGTCGAGGCCGGCATCGGCGAGCGTCGACGCGGCCAGCCGGGCCCACTGCTCCAGGTTGAACTCCAGCGGTCCGGTCGGACGCTTCGTCGAGGGCAACTCGGTGTATCCGACGATCGCCGCCTCACCCCGTAGACCCATGGCCGTCGCCTCCCTTCACTGAACACTCACTCGAACCGAACACGGCACACCGTTCACGACCTGGGTATTGCTCGGAACGTCGATCAACCCCGGCGGATTGAGGAGGTTGGAGTTCACTCCGGGATGGGCGTTGGCGGTGTCGAGTCGCGTGCCCGTGACGCCGTGGCCCCACCCGTGCGGCAGGCAGACCACGCCGGGCATCACCTCGTCGCTGACCTCCGCCGTCACCGACAGCGTGCCTTCGGACGTGGTGATGTCGGCGAGTTCACCTGCGCTGACGCCGATTCGCGTCGCGTCCACCGGGTTGATCAACAGCGTGCAGCGTTCCTTGCCCCGCATCAACCCCGGGACGTTGTGCAGCCACGAATTGTTCGACCGCAGATGGCGCCGACTGGTCAGCACGAACTCCGTTGTCTCGCGGTCGATGCGGGCCGCCAACCGGTCGACGTCGGCGGCGAGGTACGGGTGAAGGAGTTCGACCTTGCCGGACGGCGTGGTGACGACCTCGTCGATCCGGCCGCCTGCCACCTCTTCCAGTCGTATCCCGCTGGGCTGCTCGCGAACTGCTGCGAGGGTGAGCCCGTCGGGCCGCTCACCGAGGCCATCGCCCCACGGGCCCAGCCGGATGCCTAGGTCGACCAATCGCGCCGGTCCGCTGCCGGTGAGCGCCGCGAACGCCTGCACGGGATCACGACCGGTCAGCGGGGTCCTCGGCTGCGCGCACACGGTCGCGAGCATGCCGCCGACATACAGGTCGTCGATGGCCGCGACGTCGACTTCCGGTACCGGCGTCCCGAACAGCGACCCCGCCAACTTGAGGAGCAACTCCCACTCGGCGGGCCGGTCGGGTGCGGGTGCGAACACGGGCTCGGACCACTTCAGGCACGCCGCAAGGGAATACGCCCAGTACAAGTCGTCGGAGTGCGGTCGCTCCAGGGGTGAGAGTCCCGGCAGGATGACGTCGGCGTGGCGGGTCGTCTCGTTGAGCCAACTGTCGATGGAGATCATCGCGTCGAGGGTCCCCAGTGCGGAGGCCAGCCTCCGACTGCCCGGCGCCGAGATCACCGGGTTGCCCGCGACCGTGACCAGCGCACGAATCTGACCGTCGCCCGGGGTGTCGATCTCCTCGGCCAGGCAGCTGATCGGGAACTGCCCGAAAACCTCCGGCGCATGGCGCACGCGGCTGTGGAAGCGCCCGAACTGCCAGCCGTCGGCGGGTTGATCGGGAGGCTTCATGAACATCTGTGACCATGCCGAGGGGCGCGGGAACACCGCACCACCCGAGCGGTCCAGCGCACCGATCGCGGCGTTGACGACGAAGACCAGCCAGGTGGCCAGGGTGCCGAATTCCTGGGTACACGTGCCAATCCTGCTGTACAGCACGGGATTGTCGGCGTGCGCGAGGTCGCGGGCCAGGCGTTCGATGTTCTCGGCGTCGATGCCCGTGGCCCCTGCCACCCGCTCCGGCGTGAACGGCGCAGCGAGCGCGATCACCTGGTCCAGACCGGTGACCCGGTCGCGGAGGTGTTCGGGGTGCCGGACCCAGCCGTTGGCGGCCAGGGTGTTCAGGATGGCGAACAGGAGGAGGGCGTCGGTCCCCGGGCGGATCGGCACCCACTCGGTGGCTCGTTCGGCGGTTCGTGTCCGTCGTGGGTCGACGACGACGACCTTGCCTCGCCGGGTGATCGCCCCGAGCATTCCCATGATGTCGGGCGTCGACAACATCGAGCCTTGGGAGGCAGAGGGATTGGCGCCGAGGATGATCAGGTGATCGGTGTGTTCCAGGTCGGGAACCGGCCCGTTCCACATGCCCCCGAACAGTAGGGCGCTGACGACGTTCAGCGGCCACTGGTCGACAGTGCCCGGCGTGTAGTACGCCTGCATCCCGGCGGCCTGGCCGAAGCCGATGAGGGCGCCGACGAACAGGCTGAGTCCGACGTTGTGGGCGACCGGATTGCCCAGGTACACCGTCAGCGCCCCGGCGCCATACCTGTCGAGCACCGGCCGCAGGACTCGCTCCGATTCGGCGAGGGCGTCATCCCAGGACACCGCCTCGTGCTCGCCGTTCGGTCGCTTCACCAGCGGACGTGTCAGCCGGTTCGGATCATGGTGAATGCTGCCCAGCGACACGCCCTTCGGGCACGAGTGACCCCGCGACCAGACGTCGTCGCGATCGCCCCGAACTGACTGCACCACATCGTCGGACACCACCACCGTCAGCCCACACATCGCTTCGCACAGGGGACACGTCACCGCGTGCTGCGAGGGGCTGATGCTCATCCCTCGGGCAGGATCAACGAGAGCATTACGTCGAGTCGATCGGCCATGGTGCGGTAGCTGAAGGCGCTCGATTGAACTTGGAGCAGGGCGCCCCAGAACACCGTCTCCAAGGTGGCCAGGACTTCGGGCCATGCGCCGGTGCCCAGTGCCGCAGACAGCCGCCGGCGGACCTCCGCGGCGATGAGCGATTGGGCGTGGGTGACTGCCGGATCGTCGGTGCGCAGTAGCGCGTGCGTGCAGGCGACCGCCAGCCGCGGTTCGTCGGCGACCACAAGCGTGATCGCACACAGCTGTTCGCTGACGCGGGCCTGAATGCTGGCCTCCTGGTCGATGACGAGCGGGAGCTGGGCGATGCGGTGCAGGTACAGCTCGGCGTACAACACGTCCATCGAGGGGAAGTGCGCGCGCAGGGCAGCAGGGGCGATCCTGGCGCGCGCGGCCAAGGCCGGTACGGAGACGTCGGGTTGTGCGGAATCGTCCAGCATCGCTGCGGCCGCACCGAAGATTCGGCGGCAGGCGAGGGTTCGCCTGCCGTGGGGATCCCGCAACCTGGTGACGTGAGTCACCACGGTGCTGGACATGTGTCCAGGTTATCGGACGGGTCGGCTGTTGGCAATCAACGCGCGGACAGGCCTCGAGGGAAGCAACTTTGCCGCCGAGTCACCATTCGGCGTGGTTGGATCCGGTGGTCGGCCGAACCTGGAGAGCCTGCAAAGCGGACACGTGTCCAGTTCGTCAGGTGGGCTCCGCCGGCGGTGACACACCCCCGACCGCGACCTTGATCAACAGGTACGGGACACCCCAGATGACACTCATGGCCGCGAAGAGCGCCCAGCCGCGGGCGCTCACCCGCGAGTGAGCTCGGCGTACCGCGTCACGTGGTGGTCGGTCGACCCGAACTCGTACTGCAGCGCGGTCAGCCGCTTGAAGTAGTGCCCGATGGCGAGTTCCTCGGTCATGCCCATCCCGCCGTGCAATTGCACGGCGTTCTGTCCGATGAATCGGGCCGCCCTGCCGATCGTCGCCTTGGCTGCCGACACGGCGCGAGCTCGCGTCGCGGCGTCGGACTCGAGGTTCAGCACCGCGAGGTACACCGCCGCCGTGGCCTGCTCGAGTTCCATGTGCATGTCGACCATGCGGTGCTGCAACGCCTGGAAGCTACCGATCGGCTGGCCGAATTGCCGACGTTGCTTGCAGTACTCGACGGTGTCGGCGAAGACCCGCCGCATTCCGCCGACCGCCTCGGCGCACACCGCGGCGGCGCCCTCGTCGCGTGCCCGGTCCAGTGATGGCCAGGCATCGCCCTCGCGGCCGAGCATCGCGTCGGCCGGTAACCGCAGACCGGTCAGCACCAGATCTGCGGCGCGGCGGTCGTCGACCGTGCGATATCCGTGCATTTCCAGACCTGGGCCGTCAACGACGTCTCCGGTGTCCAGCAGGAACAGCGACAGGCCGCTCTCCGAGCGCGCGGTGACGAGCAGGTGCGTGGCGAACGGCGCGCTGAGCACCATGATCTTCGATCCGTTCAGAACCCAACCGACCCCGTCCCAGTGTGCCGTCGTCGCGGCGTCCAGCCAGCGGTCACCGGACTCCGCCTCGGCTGCGGCGAGGGCGACGATCGCCCGTCCGTCGGCGATGCGTCGGAGGACCTCCGCCGCGCGCTCGCCACCGGCTCGCAGGAGGAGGCCCGCGGCCACCACGGCCGTGTCGACGAAGGGCTCGATGACGAGGGCGTGGCCAAGCGCCTCCGCGATCACCATGACCTCGACGGGTCCGCCGCCGATTCCGCCCGCATCCTCGGGCAGGGCCGCACCGAGGATCCCGAGTTCGTCGGCGAACGCCCGCCAGACGTCGGGTTGCCAGCCGGTGCCGGTCTTGGCGGCTGCGCGACTGCGTTCGAGACCGTAACGCGTACCGAGGAACTTGGTGAGGCCCGTGCGGAGCATTTCCTGCTCGTCGGAGAGTCGAAAGTCCATTCAGAGTCCCAGTGCTGCCTTGGCGAGGATGTTGCGCTGAATCTCATTGCTGCCCGCGTAGATCGAGCCCGCCCGGTCATTGAGGTATCGCAGGGGGGCGACCGCCTGCCATGGTTCTCCACTGACGTAGCCGTCGGGTGGCGGCTGGTACTCCGAGATGGGTCCACCCGGTCGCGTCGCGTGGGGCTGATAGGCGCGCCCGCGCGGCCCGGCCGCCTCCATGGCGAGTTCGGTCAGGGTTTGACTGAGTTCGGTGGTGAGGATCTTGAGCATCGACGAAGCCGGCCCGGGGTGGCCGCCGCCTTCGAGGGCCGCCAGGACGCGATATTCGAGGATCTCCAGGACGTCGGTGCGGATGCGCGCGTCGGCGAGCTTGTGCGAGAAGGCGGGGCAGTCGATCAGCCGACCGCCGTCCGGACCCGGCTGGGCCGCCGCCGCGGTGGTCACCTGCTCAGCCATCACCTGCAGCGCGGGTGCGCTGGCGCCACCACCCCGTTCGAACTCGAGGAGGTACTTGGCGACGGACCACCCGTCGTCGATGTCACCGACCACGTTGCTCTTCGGTACGCGCACGTCGTCGAAGAACACCTGGTTTTGAATCTCCTCCCCGGACGTCATGACCAGGGGCCGGATCTGGATGCCGGGAGAGGCCATGTCGATCAGGACGAACGTGATGCCCTGCTGCTTCTTGGCGGAACGGGAGGTGCGGACGAGCCCGAACATCCAATTCGCTTCACGGGCATGGGTCGTCCAGATCTTGCTGCCCGTGCACACCAGCTCGTCGCCGTCGTCGACTGCGGCCATGGACAGCGCGGCGAGATCCGAACCGGCCTCCGGCTCGGAATAGCCCTGGCAGAAGACCACCTCGCCCCTGAGGATGCGGGGAAGGAAGAAGTCCTTCTGGTCCGGTGTGCCGTAGGCGATGATGGCGTGCGCCACCATGCGAATGCCCATGGGGGACAACGACGGAGCGCCCGCGAGAGTCGACTCTACTGGCGGAGTGCACGTATTCCGAACGTGCGGTATTGGTCGGTGGCTCCGCGCGAAATTTCCGTGCACGGCAGGTGGTATCAATCCGGTATCATTCCGTCGCGCAATCACGCGCTGGTAGACGGAAACAAGCGACTTGCGTGGACGGCCTGCCGGACGTTCCTTGACGTCAACGATCAATGGACCAATGCACCCGAAGACGACCGCTTTGACTTCGTGATTCGGGTCGCCACGGGGGAAGTGCCCGACCTCGACGACATCGCCGAGCAACTACGCATATGGAGCTACCAGGAGTGATGCGCCCTTGGTCCGGCGTGATGAGCCGAACCGGACAACGCCGTGACCATCTCAGTCGAGCTCGTAGCGGATCAACCGGGAGCTGTTGGCGACGACCGCGACCGACGACGCGTTGTGCAGGATTGCGGCGAGCACCGGCGAGAGGCCACCGGTGGCGCCCACCAATAGCCCAATCGCGTTGACCGCTATCGACATTGCGTAGTTCTGCCGGATCACGTCGACCGCGTGCCCGCCCAGCGATCGGACGTCGAGCAGTCGCCGCAGGTCGTCGCTGGCGAGTGCGACATCCGCTGTCTCGACCGCGACGTCGGTGCCGCCCAGGCCCATGGCGATGCCGATGTCGGCGGCTGCCAGGGCGGGGGCGTCGTTGATTCCGTCGCCGACCATCGCGACGACGAAGCCGTCGTTCTGCAGCGCGCGGACCACTTCGAGCTTGTCCTCGGGTAGCACCTCGGCCTGCCATTCGGTGATGCCCAGTTCGTCTGCCACCGCCCGTGCGGTCTCGGGATGGTCCCCGGTCAGCATCACGATGCGGCGTACGCCGTTGGCGCGCAGAGCCGTCAACACTTCGGCGGATTCCGGGCGCACTTCGTCACGCAGGCTGATCAGCCCGACCAGCTTGCCATCCACGGCGAGAAGCAGTGGGGTCTCGGCTTCGCGCTGCAGGCGGGCGACCCATTCCGATGCCTTCTTGGTGACGCGCACCTTTTCGTTGCGCAGCAGCGATGGACTTCCGAGCAGCAGCGTGCGGCCGTCCGCCTGAGTGCGCATGCCGAGCCCGACCAGCACCTCGCACTCCTCGTGCGGCGGGATCGCGATGTGACGCTCCTCGGTGGAGCGGATCACCGCCTCGGCCAGCGGGTGGCGGGAGTGGATTTCGGAGCTGGCGGCGTAGGCGAGAACCTGTTCGGGCTCCCAATCCTTGTGGAAGGCAACGATGTTGGTCACGACGGGTCGCCCGACGGTCAACGTTCCGGTCTTGTCGAACACCACCGCGTCCACCCGGCCGGCTTGTTCCAGGTGAGAGCCGCCCTTGATGAGAATGCCGCGCCGCGCGCCGTTGCCGATGGCAGCGCTGATTGCCGTGGGGGTAGCCAAGCCGACCGCACACGGGCAGGCCACCAGCAGCATCGTCATCGCCCGACGGACGTCGCCGGTCCCGACGAGGGTGATGGCGGAGAGCAGGAACGATGCCGGCACGAACCGGCGGGAGAAGTTCTCGCCGATGGTTTGGATCGGCGCCCGGTCCAGTTGGGCCTCCTCGACCCGGCTGATGATGCGCCCGATGGTCGTTTCGCTGCCAACCGCGTTCGCTCGGATCACTAGTCGGCCGCGGATCACGACCGACCCGGCATGGACTCGTGCACCGACGGCAATGTTCACCGGCAAGGTTTCGCCGGTGATCGCCGACTGGTCGACGACGGCTTCCCCGTCGACCACCTCGCCGTCGACCGGGATCGCCACCTGATCGTGGATGATCACCTCGTCGCCGACTGCCAACGTGCCGATCGCGACTTCCACCTCGATGCCGTCGGCCAGCCGGATCCAGGCGGTGTCCTGATTGCCCTGAAGGAGATTGGTGATCGCGCGCCGGGTCCGACGCAGCGTCAGATCCTGCAGGTACTCACCAATGTTGAGCAGCCACAGCACTGTGAGCGCAACGACGTTCTCCCGCAGAATCAAGCTGGCGACCGTCGCGGCCGAGACCAGCAGGTCCGTGCCCGCAGCGTTCCCACCCCGCAACGAGCGCAAAGCGCCCCGCAGGAACGGGTAACCCGTCGCGATGGTCGCCCCGGTGGCGAAGAGTCGACTCGTCGGACCCAACAGTGGCGGCCGGGCGAACACATATCGCCGAGTGCCGAGGAGCAGCAGAGCCAGGCCGCCGATGATCATCCGGGCCACGTCGGCGTTACGGATGTCCGCGGATCGTGGCGCACGAACCGGAACCAGTTCGGCGGCCACCCGCCGGGCTGTCGAGATCGCGTCGAGAACCGCTGTCTTGTCGCACTTGGTGGGCGAGTACCAAATCACCACCGACGCGGTCCGCGGGTAGGCGTGCACGGCCCGGACACCAGCAATCCGACCGACGCCCTCTTCGATGGCCACCGCACGCACCGGGTCGAAGCGGAACCAGTTCGCCCGCAGGCGCATCCGTCCGGCGGCATCCGAGTGGACGGTCAGTTCCGCCATCGGGTCAGTGGTCGTGGCCGTGGCCGTGATCGGCGTCCGCAACAGCGGGCGGCGGCACTTCCTCGCCGACGCGCTCACGCGCTTCTGCCATCACGTCGGCCGCCTTCAGTCGCAGGTTCTCCGCGCCCTCCTCGGCTTTGCGCGCTCCACGAATACCCAGCGCCGTCGTCGCCACCGCCGCCTGTCGGACTGGAGCCTTCGCGACCGCCTTGCGCGCCACTTCGTAGGCCGTCACGCCAACCAAGCCGGTGAACACTGCTCCTGCAGCCTTCGCCAGCAATCCGCCAACCATCATCGATGCCCTTTCTCAACGCCAGGCCCCATGGGCTCTTGGAGCGCCAACCTAGTGCACGAACTCGGCCCAGTGTCGCGCGACTTAACGTTAACGATTATCGTTCCCATCATGTTACGTCCTCCGCTCGGTAAACCCCACCTCGTTGCTGCCCTGGTGATGGCCGTTCCACTGGTCTTGTCAGCTTGTTCCAGCAGTTCGACCGACACTGCCAACAGCAGCACCACCGCGGTGGCGACACCCTCGGGAAGTGCTGCGACCGCCACCTGCCCGACGGCACCGGTGGAGGTCTTGGTCAGCGTCGACCAGTGGGGGGACATCGTCTCCGAGTTGGGTGGGACGTGCGCAACCGTGAAAACGGTGCTGGCCAGCTCGTCGGT
Organism: Mycolicibacterium sp. TUM20985; assembly: GCF_030295745.1. Taxonomy (NCBI): domain Bacteria; kingdom Bacillati; phylum Actinomycetota; class Actinomycetes; order Mycobacteriales; family Mycobacteriaceae; genus Mycobacterium; species Mycobacterium antarcticum. The sequence continues at coordinate 4,104,968 of NZ_AP027291.1, read as the reverse complement.
CGACCCGCACGATTACGAACCGTCACCGGCAGACGCCGCGTTCTTCACCGGGGCCAAGCTGATCGTGGTCAATGGCGCCGACTACGACCCGTGGGCATCCAAGCTCGCTGCCACCTCGGCAACGAATGCCCCGGTGGTCAGCGCTGCCGAGGTGACCAAGACAGCGGACGGTGCCAACCCGCACCTCTGGTATAGCCCGTCTGCGGTGACTGCCGTCGCCGATGCCGTCACCGCGCAGCTGTCAAAACTCGAGCCGGAATCCGCCGAGTACTTCGCCAGCAGGCGGGCGGCGTTCACCACCGCATTGGCGCCGTACGACGGGCTGATCGCCAAGATCAAGGCCGGGGCCACCGGCAAGTCCTACGCCGCCACCGAGGGCGTCTTCGACTACCTGGCCAAGGCAGTGGGCCTGGTCAACAAGACTCCGCAGGGATATCAAAATGCGTCGGCAGCCGAATCCGACCCGTCTCCAGGCGACATCGCCGCGTTCCAAACTGCGCTGGCGGACAAGCAGATCGACGTGCTGATCTACAACACCCAAACCGAGGGTTCGGTGCCGGAACAGATCCGGTCGGCCGCTGAGGCTGCCGGGGTGCCCATCGTCGACGTCACCGAGACGGTTCCGCCCGGCCAGACATCGTTCGAGGGCTGGCAGGACGGCCAACTCACCGCACTGGCCAAGGCCCTCGGTGTCGCCGTCTAGTACCGCTGCGGACGATGCGGCGCTGACGTTCGACGACGTCAGCGCCGTTCGCGGCCGTCAGACGGTCTGGTCGCAGGGCAGTTTCACCGTCCCCGCCGGCGGGATCGTCGCCGTCATCGGCTCCAACGGGTCGGGAAAGACGACGCTGCTGCAGATGATCCTGGGATTGATCCCCGCCGCGACGGGGCGGCTCGGAGTGTTTGGCCGACGCCCCGGCGACGACAACGATTCGATCGGCTACGTCCCGCAGAATTACGCCGCCAGCGCCGGGGACGCGATCCGCGCGTGCGACGCGGTCCTGCTGGGTCTCACCGGTCGCCGGTGGGCCTTCGGTCGGGCTACCAGCGCCCAGCGGCGACGCGTTGCGGACACGCTGGCGTCGGTGGGTGCCGCTGACCTCGCCACCAAGCGGCTCTCGACGCTCTCGGGTGGCCAACGACAACGGGTTGCGATCGCCGAAGCCCTCGTGGCTGAACCGAAGATGCTCATCCTCGACGAACCGCTGGCATCGTTGGATCTGCGCAATCAACGCGAGATCGTCGAGCTGCTGGCGCGCCTGCACCGGGAACTGTCGGTGACGATCCTCGTCGTGGCGCACGACCTGAACCCGTTGCTCCCCATCCTCACCAGTGCCATCTACCTCCTCGACGGGCACGCTCACTACGCCCCGATGGATGACCTGGTCGACGAAACGTTGCTCAGTCACCTCTACGGCACACCGATCGAAGTCGCGCACACCCCGCAGGGCGCGCTCTACATGAGGAGTGTGTCGTGACGACCCATCTGATAGCGCTTGGCTACCAACAGAACTGGTGGGACGTCCTCACCTCGGCGTTCATGCGCAACGCCCTCCTGGGCGGCACCATCGTCGCGTTCGCCGCCGGACTGATCGGCTACTTCATCATCGTGCGCAACAATGCGTTCGCCGCGCATGCGCTCGCCCACATCGGACTGCCAGGAGCAACGGGCGCGGTATTGGTCGGGGTGCCCGTCGGCGTGGGGCTGGGAGTGTTTTGCGTGGGCGGGGCGCTCGTCATCGGACTGCTTGGCAAACGCGCCTCCGACCGTGAAGTGGTCACCGGCACGGTGCTGGCGATGGCCACAGGGCTTGGCCTGTTCTTCAACTCACTGGCCACGAAGAGTTCGAGCACCATGACCAACGTGTTGTTCGGCAACCTCCTGGCCATCTCGTCGGAACAACTGGTGACCTTCGCGGTACTGCTGGCGTTGCTGGGGGCCGTGATCGCCTTCGTCTACCGGCCGCTGCTGTTCGCGTCGGTCAACGCTCCGGTCGCCGAAGCCAAGGGCGTCCCGGTACGGGCGCTGTCGATCTTGTTCATGGTGCTCCTCGGTCTGGCCGTGACGATGGCCGTGCAGGCTGTCGGAACGCTATTGCTGTTCGCACTCGTCGTCACCCCCGCGGCCACCGCGATCATGCTGACCCCCCGGCCGGCGCTGGCGATGGCGGTGTCCACTGCGATCAGCGTCATCTCCGTCTGGCTCGGCCTGGGACTGTCCGCCATGTTCAACCTGCCGCCCAGCTTTCTGGTCGTCACCATTGCCTGCACGGTCTGGATGTTGGTGTGGGTGGCCGACCGGCGAGTCCGGTCGACGGCCAAGGCTCTCGACGAGCAGTCCGACCCCACGGGGGCACCACTGCTGCCCACCACTGCAGTCACCTGAGGCGGCGCCACCGTAATTGACACGCGCCGTGCGAAAGGAGACCGAGTTCGATGTCGGCGTCCCCGGCCGAACGGCAACGTCCCCGCACCGCCACACAGCAGCTCGTCTTAGACGCGTTGGGCGACAGTGACCAATTCCGCAGCGCGCAACACATTTGCTCCAACATCCGTGAGGATCGGACCGTCCGGATCGGGCTGACTAGCGTCTACCGCATCTTGCGCGGCCTGGTCGCCGACGGGATCGCCGAGGCTCAACGCGCTGAGGACGGCGAGGTGCTCTACCGGCGACGCAGCCACTCCGGGCACCGTCACTACCTGTTGTGCCGACGGTGTGGGCGTGCGATCGCGTTCACCCCGACCGCCCTGGAGGAGCGCACCGGCGAACTCACCGCTCGGCATCGGTTCACCGAGGTCACCCACCACGTCGACCTCTACGGCGTCTGTCCCCGCTGCCGTGGGACTTGAATGATCAAGCCCATCACTGCGATGCGCTGATCAGATGCGTCAACATGGCGATCTCTCGCTGCTGAGCCGTAATCATCTGCCTGGCAAGTGAGACGGCGTCGGGGTTCTGGCCGTGAGCGACCTCGTCGTTCGCCATCGTCACCGCGCCCTGATGGTGGCCAATCATCGACTGGATCCACAACGTGTCGAAGGCGGCGCCGTCGAGCGAGGTGAGTCGATCGATGGTGGGCTCGTCGACCATGCCCATCATCGCCATGTCTTCGTGGCTGGCCATCGCGCCCCGATCGGGGTCGGCGGGCGCGTGCCACTGCTCGAGGAGCAGATTCATCGTCAGTATCTCGGCGTGCTGATCGGCGCCGATGTGGGCGGCCATCACCCGAAGGTCGGGGTTGGTGGTGCGGGCGGGCACCATCGCCGCGAGGACGACTGCCTGCTGATGATGCGGAATCATGTTGCGCGCGAACGCAATGTCGGCGGCATTGGAAACCACCGGCTGCTCGACCCCGGCGTCATGCGGATCGGTCACCGACGCGCCGCAGGAGCTCACGACCGTGGCGACCGTTAACAGCAGTGCCGCGACGATGCACCTCGGTCTCATGGTGCGGCCACCACGTGCCGGGTGCGGTCATCGCGGGCCGGTACACCGTTGCGGCCGTCGAGATCCTGCGCGTAGTACGCGACCGCGTAGGCGGCCCCACCGCCGTTGATGTCGAGTGCAGACCGGTCGATCCGGTCCAGGGTGTCGGTCTTCGGGTGATAGTTCGGGTCATAGGGTGCCCCGCCCACGCCACCCCACAGTTCGGCCTCCGATGCCGTCATCTTGGCTTCGGCACCGGAGAAGATCCCGCCGGCTGGGATACCGGCCCGGGTGAATCCATCGTAATCCGAGCGGCCCTGGAAGGACGTGTCCTGGGCAGTCTTACCCGCTGCCTTCAGGTAGGCGACCAGCGTCCGTTCGATTCCCGCGGACCCCTCCGGCACCACCGGCGGACTCTGCTCGGGTTCGGGCGGCGCGGACTGATCGCCGTCGTAGGTGAAGTAGGCGGGGTTCGGTGAGGCCAGCATGTCGAAGTTCAGGTACAGCGCAATGTCCTTGAGCTCATCGACGCTGAGCGACTGCACGTAGTTCGCGGAGCCGAGCAGGCCGATCTCCTCGGCACTCCAGAATCCGAACCGGACCGCGTTGCGCACCGGCGGGGTGGGGCCCATCTGCAGGGCCGTTTCCAGGATCGCCGCGACGCCGGAGCCGTTGTCGTTGATGCCGGGCCCGGCGGGCACGCTATCCAGGTGCCCGCCCACCACGACGACGTTCTGGGTCGATCCGGTCTTGGTCTGCGCGACCACGTTTCGGGTGCGCTCGGTGCGGACGCCCGCAGACATCTTGATCGTGGTCGGTCCGGGCTTGCTGCGGAGCCGGGCGCCGTCGGCCTTGCTGACCCTGACCACCGGGATGGTGACGTCGGTGCCCGCGCCCAGAGTGGCCCCCGACCCGTCGCCGTCGACGTTGTTGGCGACGATCAATGCCACGGCACCGCGTTCGGCGGCCGCTACCTGCTTGTCGCCAAACGGGCACGTGCCGCGGTCCACCAGCACCACCGCACCCTCGACCGGCAGGCCGTCGTAATCGGTGGCCGAACACCCGGGGCTGTCCTCGACCCGTGCCGGCAGCAGTGGGCCGGTCACGCCCTGCGGTGGTGTCCCGATGGTGTACTCCAGCGGATTCGCCTCGATGCGCGATCCGCCGACCGTCACCACGGGCTTGTCGGCGAAGGGGAACCGCAGCTCGAACTCGGGGGTCTGCACGTCGAAGCCCTTGGCCCGCAACGCATCGGCAACGTAGTCCACGCTGGCGTCGTACCCGGGCATGCCGACCGCCCGGTTGTCGCCGTTGGCGTCGGCGATCTCCTGAAACTTGCGCAGGTGGACCATCATCGCGTCCGCCGTCACCCGCTGGCGGATCGTCGATGCGAAGTCCGCGACGGATTGCGTCGTACTCGTTGCGGGCTGAGCGGTGTCGCCGTCACGACCGCACGCGCTCAGCGTGACCATCGTGATCGCGATCATCACGAGGGTCGATGACCGTCGGCGTCCGAAGCTCATGGTCCCCACGTTAGCCGTGGTTCGCGCCATCCGGCGCCGCCGTGACGGAGGGAGACGCCGTGGCACAGTGGCTTTAATGCTGTTGATCACCGGTCCCAGTGGCAACGTCGGCCATGAACTCGTCGACCTCCTTAGCGAAGCATCAGGCATGCCCTCGTGGCGGGTGGGCAGCCGACACCCCGACCGGTCACGACGTCAGGGTGCCGCGCAGCAGCCCGAAGCCGTCACCCTCGATTTCCTCGATCCGACCACGTGGCCGTCGGCGTTGGCCGACGTCGACTGTCTGTTCCTGCTGTTCCCGCTACCGGGCAACACGGCGGCACGGACGGCGATCATCCCGTTCATCCAGGCCGCCGACCGGGCTGGATGTCGTCACGTGGTGTACGTCTCGGTGTGCGGCGCCGACCGGGCGCGATTCATCCCGCACTACAAGGTGGAGGCTGCGCTGCGGGCGAGTTCGATGACGTGGACGGTGTTGCGGTGCAGCTTCTTCATGCAGAACCTTCACCGCGCCGTCTCTACCCCCGGAACCGACATCGTGGAACGAAGTGAGCTGTTCATCCCGGCCGGTAGCGGACGGACCACGTTCATCGACGCTCGAGACGCGGCTGAGGTTGCCGCCGTGGCGCTGCGCGCACCCCACGATCACCGCAATGCGGTCTACCATCTGACCGGTCCGGCAGCGCTCAGCATGGCGGAGGTCGCCACCGCGTTGACCGCGGCGCTGGGACGCCCGGTGCGGTACGCCAGGCCCGGCCTCGTTCGCTTCATGGCACGACTGGCGCGACGTCGGGTCGGATGGAAGACCATCGCGTTCATGTCGGCGGTGTACACGCTGACCCGGCTGGGCCGAAACCAGCCGCTCACAGACGACGTGCAACTGCTGCTGGGCCGCCCGCCGCGCACCCTCGCCGACTTCCTCGATGATTCCGTATGGCGATGGCGCGAACGGGCATGGACCTGAACAACACAGCGCCACCGATGTACCACCTCAACCCGGCGAAAACGGATCATTGGCTCTCAGGGAGCTGGCAGCCGGATCCGCGGCGTGCCATCGAGTTTTCGGTATCGTCACGGCGCTACGGTGTCGTTCGTGCAGGATCATTGCGTTCGCGTGCGCCGGGGCGAATTCTCCCGGCGCGAGGTGCTCATGTATGCCGCTGCGACGCCTGCCGTCATCGGACTTGGCTCTCTTGCATCGACATTGACGGCACCCACCACCGTGGCCGCACCCACGGTGGCCGGTCGTGTCGTCTTTCTGGACCCCGGTCACAACGGTGCCAATGATGCGTCCATCAACCGCCAGGTACCCACCGGGCGCGGCGGCACCAAGGCATGTCAGACCACCGGCACCTCTACCGACGCCGGGTTCGCCGAACACACCTTCAACTGGGGGGTGGTTCTCTTGATCAGACAGGCGCTCACCCAGTTGGGCGTTCGCACGGCCATGTCCCGGGGCGACGACAGCGCGCTGGGGCCGTGCGTCGACCAACGCGCCGCGATGGCCAATGGGTTGCATCCCGATGCGATCGTCAGCATCCACGCCGACGGTGGTCCGCACTCGGGCCACGGTTTTCACGTCAACTACTCGAACCCGCCGTTGAACGGCGCCCAGTCCGGTCCGGCCGTGCAGTTCGCCACGGTCATGCGGGATCAGTTGGTTGCGGCGGGGCTTCAACCTTCGACGTACCTCGGAACCGACGGGCTCTACGGTCGCCCGGACTTGGCCGGTCTGAACCTCGCCGCCTTCCCGTCGATCCTAGTCGAGTGCGGCAACATGAAGAACGCGCAGGAGGCCGCGCAGATGGAGAGTGCGGGCGGTCGAGTCACCTACGCGGCGGCCGTCACACGGGGGATCACCGCCTATCTTGGGCAGCTTCCGGTGTAGCTGATACTCAGTTCCGGTGGCTAACGGCGCGTGCACTGTTGAGCTCCGCGTGCAGCCGGGTGGGCAAGACGGTCAGGTCCCATTCGCCGCGTTCCAGCCAGTCACACACGGCTCGGAGGTCGTCGAGGTCGATGAGCGGCCCAATCCAGCGCGTCGGTCCGGATGGGACGCGCTCGACGGAGCACGGCTGCAGCATCAGCACTGTGCCCGGCCCGTGGGGGCGGGTCGCGCAGGTGATCGTTCCCCGTAAACATCCGGTGGTGACCAGCACGCCGTGGGCGCACCGTCGGATCGACTTCCGAAGGTCCTGCAGCACAGCGACATCCGCAGAGCTCGTGCAACTGATACAGAGGGCAATGGTGAACGGACGTGTGGTGGCCCGGTGCGGTGACGTCACGACGTGACTCCTGCGCCGACCACGCTGGTGCTGGGCATCGAGGTGACGGTGAGGGTATCGAGAACACGCTGAGCGGTCGCCGGAGCCGCGATCTCTGCGAAGGCCGCGTACATCGGGTCCCAGGATAAGCGCGCCGGTCTGAATTCTGTTGCTGCGGACTCGAATTCGGTCCTCATGTCCGCGGCTGCGTCGGCGTCGGCGTCGGCGTCCATCGGTAGTACTCCCTTCGGTCCGCGGCGCCCGGAAGCGGCACCGGTGTCGCCCTTGTTGCTAATGACAATCATTTCCATATAGCGTTGAGATCATCGTACCAACCAAAGGAGACTCGGCGTGAAGGTCGCCTACCTGCTTGGCCCGACCCTGCTGTCGACAGTGGTCGCGGCGTCGTCAATCGCCGCGTGTTCGTCTGACGGCGACCAAGGTCTGTCGTTTGCCATGAGCATGGGACCACTGTGACCTGATTTTGCCAGTGGGATGGGACCACCTGGATTGCCAGTTATGGGACCACCGGCGCGCCGCGTCGGTGGTCTCTTCGTTTGCCCGTTCGATCGCCGTGACAGTTCAAGTCACGGAGGCACGGGCATGGCTTTTCGGGAGGTCAGTGTGAACGAGATCAGGGAAGTGCTGCGGGTGTGGCTCGGGGTGGTGGGGTTACCGGCGCCGGGGTACCGCAGGATCGCCGCGCATTGCGGTGTGGACCGCAAAACGGTGCGCCGCTACGTGGAGGCCGCCCAGGCAGCGGGGCTGCGCCGAGACGACGATGTCAGCGCGCTCGATGACGGGTTGATCGGTGCGGTCGCCGAAGCGGTCCGCCCGGTGCGCCCCGATGGTCACGGCGCGGCCTGGGATCGGCTGCTCGAATTCGAGGAGCAGATCACCGCGTGGGTGGCCGGCGAGGGCGAGGCGCGGCCGTTGACGATCACCAAGATCGCGACGCTGTTGGACCGCCGAGGGTGTGTGGTTCCGTATCGGACGTTGAACCGATTCGCCAGTGAACGTTGCGGTTTCGGACGTAAGGACACCACGGTGCGAGTCGCCGACGGCGACCCGGGGGTGGAATGCCAGATCGATTTCGGCTACCTGGGGATGCTCACCGACACCGGTGATGGTCGTCGCCGCAAGGTGCACGCGTTGATCTTCACCGCCGTCTACAGCCGGCACATGTTCGTGTGGTTGTCGTATTCGCAGACCTTGGCGGCGGTGATCGCTGGCGCTCAGGCGGCGTGGGAGTTCTTCGGCGGCGTCTTCGCGGTGCTGATCCCGGATAACTTGAAACCGGTGATCGCCGCTGCCGATGCGGTCAACCCCCGGTTCACCGCGGGCTGGCTCGATTACGCCGGTCATGGCGGGTTCCTCACCGACCCGGCCCGGGTGCGCTCGCCCAAGGACAAGCCGCGGGTCGAACGCACGGTGCAGTATGTGCGTGGAAACTTCTGGGACGGTGAAACATTCACCAGTCTCGAGCAGGCGCAGCAGGCGGCGACCGCGTGGTGTGAGCGGACGGCCGGTATGCGCATCCACGGCACCACCTGCGCACGGCCGGTGGAGGTGTTCACCGCCGAAGAACAGCGACTCCTGCTGCCGGTGCCGGGGGCCTACGACGTGCCGGTGTTCAAGGCGGTCAAGGTGCACCGCGACTTCCACGCCGAGGTCGGCAAAGCCCTGTACTCGTTGCCCGAGCAGTGGATCGGCACCACGGTGGACGTGCGCGCCGATAGCGAGCTGGTGAAGTTCTATCACCGCGGCACGCTGGTGAAGGTCCATCCCCGCCAACCGGCAGGTGGGCGCAGCACCGACCGCAATGATCTGCCTGAGCACAAGGCCAGCTATGCGCTGCGGGACTTGGCGGCGTTGATCGCGGCGTGTGCCAGCCACGGGCCGAATGTCGGGATCTACGCCGAACGCATCCTCGATGACCCGCTGCCCTGGACCCGGATGCGGACCGTCTACCGGCTCCAGGGTCTGGTGCGCCGTTACGGCGCTGAGCGCGTCGATCGAGCATGTTCACTCGCGTTGGACCTCGACGTCGTCTCGGTCAACAAGATCGCTTCCATGCTGGAACGCGCCACCGAAACCACCACTCCGGCATTGCCCCGGGCGGTCGGGCAGTCAGCTACCCGGTTCTCGCGTGATCCATCCGAATTCACCAACACCCCAGCATCATTGACCGTCGTGGCCGATGCGCAACCCGAGGAGACCCGCTGACATGACCACGACCAACCGCGCAGCCGCCGACCCGGTCGGCGCTGATCTGCTCCGACTGCTCAAAGCACTCAAACTCGGCGCGTTGGCCGACACCCTGCCCGAACGTGCCGCCCTGGCCCGCCAACACAAACTCAGCCACATCGGGTTCCTCGAAACTCTGCTGGCTGATGAGGTATCCCGACGCGAATCCCGCTCAGCCGCCTTACGGGCGACCAAAGCCGGACTCGACCCGAGCATGCGTTTCGACACCTGGACCGCACAAGAGGACCTCCGCTATGACCGCACCCTGCTCGGGGATCTGACCTCGCTGCGGTTCCTCGACGCCGGCCAGTCCGCGATCGTCCTCGGGCCCGTCGGAGTAGGCAAGACGCATTTGGCAACAGCGTTGGGGCACATGGCTATTCGCCGACGGCACACCGTCATATTCGGTCGCGCCGACAAACTGTTCACCCGGCTACGCGCAGCCCGACTCGACCACACCGTCGACACCGAGATCCGCCGCCTGGCCGCGATTGACGTCCTCATCATCGACGACTTCGCGCTGCGCTCGCTCGATGCCACCGAAACCAGCGACTTCTACGAAATCGTCGTCGAACGTCACCGCACCAAGACCACCATCGTGACCTCCAACCGGGAACCCGCCGAATGGCTGACCATGACCGCCGACACGCTATTGGCTCAATCAGCCATCGACCGACTGACCGCGGCGGCCCACACCCTGGTCATCGAAGGACCGTCCTACCGCCAACGCGCCCGGCCCGGCCAGCTTGACCCAGACCACCCCGCCGAGCATCCTCAATAACGCGCCACGGTGGTCCCATCCTCCTGGCAATCAGGTGGTCCCATCACCCTGGCAAGCGACAAAGGTCAGACTCCCAGTGCGGGTCGCCCGGTCGTGGTGACGAACTTCTACCCCATCCAGTGGCTGGCTTCCGCGCTCGTCGGCGACGACGCGGAGGTGGTCTCGCTGACCCCGGAAGGTACCGAACCGCACGATCTCGCGTTGGATGCGAACGGACAGAAGGAGCTTGGCCAAGCCAACGTGGTGCTCTATCTGGGCGCTGACTTTCAGCCCGACGTCCAACGCGCCATCGGCGAACTCGATCCGTCCGTGACGACCGAAGACCTGCTCACCGCGCCGGGCCTGACGCTGTTGGCGGCGGGCGACCTCGGCAAGGAAGCCCTGGCCGGCAACAAGGATCCGCACATCTGGTTGTCACCGGTCCAGATGCAGGCCATGGCCGATGCGGCCGCCACGGCGATCACCACCGCCGCCCCGGCGTTGGCCGACCGGGTGGCCGAGAACCTGCCAGCTGTCAAGACGCAGCTGCAGGGCCTCGACACCAGTTACCGGCGCGGTCTGGTGGGGTGCCAGTCGACCGAGTTGGTCACCAGCCACGCCGCGTTCGGCTATCTGGCCGACGAGTACGGCCTGAAGCAGGTACCGATCGTCGCCAGCCTGTCACCGGACGCGGAGCCCGATCCCAAGACTCTGCAATCCATCGCCGAGGTGGCCAAGGCGGGGAACGTCAAGACGGTGTTCTTCGAGGATGCCCTACCCAATGACCTGTCCAAGACGGTCGCGGATGAGATCGGCGCCCAGATCAGTCTGCTGTCCGCACTCGAGTTCGACCCCCGGGGGTCGCTCGGCCCGGACCAGGACTACGTGTCGGTCATGACGGGCAACCTGGAGCGAATCGAGAAGGGCTTGGGATGCGCGGGTTCGTGAACCTCGGTGGCGCATCCTCGGCGTCGACCGCACCCCGACCGGACCCCGGCCACGTCCGAACGCTGAAAGCCGTTGTCGCAGAGGTGCTACGACTGGACGCGGAGGCGACCGTGGTGGTGCAGCAGTTGGCCTGCGTCGAACCTGGCTGCCCGCCGGTGGAGACGGTGGTCGCGGTCCTGGGCACCGCCCGACGCACCTGGAAGTTCGCCAGATCGACCGCCGACGTCTCGTCGGCCGAACTCGGAGAACACCTGACCGACTATCCCGAAGGGCATCACCATGACCACGCCGACTGAGGACCGTGTGCCGGTCACCGTCCTGACCGGTTTCCTGGGTTCGGGCAAGACCACCCTGCTGAACCGCATCCTCACCGAGTATCACGGCAAGCGAATCGCGGTGATCGAGAACGAGTTCGGCGAGATCGGGATCGACGACGCGTTGGTGCTCGATTCCGAAGAAGAGATCTTCGAGATGAACAACGGCTGCATCTGTTGCACCGTGCGTGGTGATCTGATCCGCATCCTGGGAGCCTTGATGCGACGCCGGGACCGGTTCGACCACATCCTCATCGAGACCACCGGACTGGCCGACCCGGCGCCCGTCGCGCAGACGTTCTTCGTCGACGACGAAATCCGCGATCAGTTGCGGCTGGACGCCATCATCACCGTCGTCGACGCCGCCCACGTGCTCGACCACCTCGACGAAGTCAAGCCCGAGGGCGTCGAGAACGAATCCGTGGAACAGGTTGCCTTCGCCGACCGAATGATCCTCAACAAGACCGATCTGGTGACCCCAGCGCATCTCGAGACCGTGGAACGTCGGTTGCGCGGCATCAACCACGGCGCCGAGATCATCCACGCGCAGAACGCCAAGATCGACCTGGACCGGATCCTCGACGTCGGCGCCTTCGACCTGCAGCGCGTCCTCAGCGACGACCCGGCGTTCCTGACCGACACCGATCACCAGCACGACCTGACCGTGACGTCGGTCGGCTTTCAGATCGACGGCGACCTCGACGTCGAAAAGCTCAACGCGTGGTTGGGTGAGTTGTTGAGCACCCGGGGAGTCGACATCTTCCGCAGCAAGGGTATTCTCGCCATCGACGGCCAGACCCGCCAGCACGTCTTCCAGGGTGTGCACATGCTGTTCGACGGGACCGACGGGCGCCCCTGGGGTGCCGACGAACGACGCACCAACCGGCTGGTGTTCATCGGCCGCAACCTCGATCGCGGTGCTAGGTCGGTGGATCCCGGGCCGTCGAGCGGTACGGGCGGAAGATGCCGTGAACCACGCTCAACGGCGTTGGTCGGCCTTCACGGTCAGCCCCAAGTTGGCGAAGTCCCATACGCCGTCGCCGTTGGACCGCGTCTTCAGGAGGTGTTTGAGGACTCGGTTCATCGCGTTGACCGGAAGTGCGTCCATGACCTCGACGTACCTCGGCATTGCGAAGTAGGGGACTGCGGTACGCAACTCATCGAACAGCTCGCCTGGAGAGAGGGTTTCGCCCGGTTGAACCACTAGGCAGGCCTTGATCTCGTCCTCCCCGATTTCGGACGGGACCGCGATCACGGCGACTTCCGCGACCTTCGGGAGGCCCCGTATGGCGCCCTCCAACTCCAAGCTGGACACATTCTCGCCCTTACGGCGCAACACATCTGCCTTGCGGTCGACGAACTGCAACTGGCCACTCGGCAGACGTCGCCCCGAATCCCCGGTGTGATACCAGAGTCCGCGGAACGCCTTCAGGGTGGCCTCGGGATTCTGCCAGTACTGGTCGAACATGGCGTACTTCTGCTTCGGCCTGACACAGATTTCGCCGACCTCGCCCTGGGCGACTAGTTTGAGATCGTCGCCGAGCAAGGCGACCTCCACATCAGGTGCGGCAAAACCGCATCCTGAGGGGTCCCCTTCGTCAGCAGCCGGGTTGAACGACAACGGCATGCATTCAGTTTGTCCGTACACCTCAACCCATGGCTCGATACCGAAGCGCGCTTTGAACTGCGTCTGGACAGTGGTGTTCAGCGGCGCGACCATCATCAGACGGATACCGTGGGCGTGGTCGGCGGCGCCTGGCGGGGTAGCCATCAACGCGTGACACATCGCTCCGACCCCGAGGGCCACGGTGGCGTGAGCTTTCGCCGCATTGGTCAAGAACGTCCGCGCGCTGAACTGCGGTTCGAAGTGCGCAGGAATGCCCCGGATTAGCGCCGACGCGATCATCCAGACGCCGCCGCTGAGATGGAACATTGGCAGCGCGGTGAACAGTGTGTCGTCGGCCTCTAGCCCGAGGGCCTGGATGGACAACGTCCCCACGCGGAGGTAAAACCCGTGCGGTAGAACGCATCCCTTCGGATATCCGGTGGTACCGGAGGTATACAGGATGGACATCGTGTCGTCGGTCGTGAGGTCGACCGCTGGTGGAACACCGCCCGGCTCGGCGACGGCCTCGAACGGTAAGACATTGCCGACCCCGGTGATCGAAGGTAATTCTGGGTCGAGGTATGCGATCAGTCGCATCGCCGGCAGCTCGGCAAGCAGAGGTTCGACCGCAGCGCACCCCGGGCCGTCGGCGATCAGGACGGACGCCTCAGAGTCCGCGAGTTGGTGACGGAGGAAGTCGCCCTTGAGGAAAGCGTTGAGCGGGACGTTAATCGCTCCGAGTTTGGCCACTCCAAAGTAGGCCTCGAGGAATTCGATCCGGTTCGGCATCACGAGCGCTACCCGGTCGCCACGCTTCACGCCGTGCGCAGCGAGTCCGGTGGCGATCTCATCGGTCCGCCGGTCGAGTTCTGCAAAGGTGTAACCGCTTCCGGCCACGTAGCAGAAAGGCCGGTCCGGCGCCTCCAAGGCGCGCCGACGCAGCAGATCGCCCAGAGCGCATGCCGGATTCTCCACTGTGCTGATGTCCGTTAGCTCGGCCATCTGTCCCCTTCATGAACGATCGTTTCCACCTCGAGGAACCTACCTCCCGGCCCTGCGGGGAAGCAACGCAGATGGGAGAACTGTTGGCAAAGCCAGCGTCTTCCCACGAATCAAGAGGTTGATCGACGGACGTGTCGCGCATCCGGCTTGATTACCTCTTCGATGATGGAGACCTCCAATCAGGTCATCCCGCAGATCAATTCGCATCCGAAGGATCACATTCCGGTCCGCGCCAACTAGGTCGCATGGATCGTCCGGTGCGATGACTCTTGAGTGGTGGCGACGCCAACGTCGGCCGACTCCTGGGTGAACGATGCGTTCTGCGCTCCAGGACGGAGAGGGGCGTGGTACGAACCGGGCGATGCCGACAAAGGCGATGACGTACAGGCAGACGAACGCCGGACCCGCCCACACGCAAGCCAATTGAACGCGCTTGGCCATGCCACAACCTCCAGTACGGCCACCAGGATGCACCGCGGAATGCCGCGGGTCCGATATTACGGGACGTGCTATATCAAAACAGCGTTTTGGGCCCTTTGGTTCTGCTGTCACCGTTGACCGGTCGGTTGGCCAACGGTTACTGTGAGACGACGCGTCTCAAAGAGGCAGGTGTCCCACCTACCGACCTAATCCAACAGGGGCCGGCGACCGATGACCGAAGTGATTGGTGTCTACCGTCGGGGCGACGGTGAAGGGCTACGAGCGCCCCGCCGACGTCATGTCCCGGGAGAACCTGGGGTCTGGGTGCTGCTCTTCGGGGACATGCTGGTGTTCACGGTCCTGTTCACGGTCTATCTGCATGCCCGTGGTGCCCAACCCGGGCTGTTCGCGGAGTCGCAGGACAGGCTCAATCGCAATCTCGGGGCAATCAATACACTCGTGCTGCTGTCCAGTTCGCTGCTGATCGTATTCGCCACGATTGCGATGCGCAGTGAAAGATCTCGTCACCTGACCTATCGCCTGACGTTGTCCGGCGCGGCCGTCGGTTCATGCTTCGTCGTGATCAAGGTCATCGAGTACCACGCGAAGTTGTCCGCCGGGATCACGCCGGCCACAAACGAATTCTTCATGTACTACTTCGTGCTGACCGGACTGCACCTGGCCCACGTCATGGTGGGCCTAGGTGTCCTGTTGGCGTTGTCGCGCCTCGCCCGCAAGCCCACGCCGACCAACACGCACATCGCGTTCTTCGAGGGTGGCTGCTGCTTCTGGCACATGGTCGACCTGCTGTGGATCGTCATCTTTCCATTGCTGTTCCTGGTGAGGTGAACGATGAACACTGTGGTGCGCACCAATGCCACCCTGGTTTGGGCGGTCCTGAGCGTGTTGACGGTGGTGTCCTGGTCGATGGGCATCTCGCATGGCTTTGGGGGTGGCAACCACCTGCCCGCGAGCATCGTCATATTGGTCGTCGCCGTCTTCAAGATCCGCCTCGTTGGTTTGTACTTCATGGAACTTCGCGATGCACCGGTAGGTTTGCGCGGCGTCTTCGAGGGCTACTGCGTGGTACTGCTCGCCCTATTGATTGTCATGTACTCGTTTGGCTGACAGAAGGTTTACCTAGCTTGCGTGGACGCCGCCTGATGACCGGGTATTCTGATCGGATGCGTCTCAGATGTGCGATACGAACGCATGAAGCGTCACCGTCCGAGACGTTCATGCTGAGCGACAGCCGTGGGGCATGCGATTCTTCGAGAGGCGAGCCTGTTGGCGACTGACGAAAATACGCCGCCCCGCCCGCGAGGACGGCCGCGACTGACGATTGGTCATGACGCGGTCGCCGATGCGGTGGCGGAGCTCTTCGCCGAAGGCGGCTCCGACGCCGTCTCGATCGTCGATACGGCAGAAAAGCTTTCGGTATCCCGGGCCACGCTTTATCGCACCGTGCCGACCAAGGAGGACCTGCTCGGGATTCTGTACGAGCGCAGTACCAGGGAGATCACCGACAAGGTGAGGGCGGCCATTGCCGCGATCGATGACTCCAGACAACAGCTGATCGAAATCATTCAGCTGCAATGCGAGGCCGCCGTGGAGATGCGGGCGTACATGCCGGTGTTCTTCGGCGGTGGCAACCTGCCACGGGACGTCATCAATCGTTGGCACGTCTGGAGCCGCGAGTTCGAGGAAATGTGGCGCAAGGTCGTCGTCGCCTGCATGAAGGACGGCTACCTCCACGAGGACGATCCAGTGGTCACCACGCGACTGATCCTCGGCATGATTCTCTGGGTCTCACGCTGGTACCGACCGGCTGAATCGATAACTGCCCCGCAGATCGCGGCTTCGGTTGTCCGCCTGCTGCATCTGGAGCAGCAGCCGGAGAGTGGGCCCGTGGGGAAGAGCGCGACAGCCCGCCAGGGGCCGGCTGGAAAACGGAAGCGCTAGGGCTCATCGGGGACACCGAACCAGGCATGGCAGCCGTCGCGACGGCTGCCATGCCTCAATGACCCCGTGCGCTGAGTACGACCACGAAAGCAATCCGAATCCCGTGGAACATTGCGCGCTTTCGGCTGTCTAACCTATATTGAGACTGCTAAGATCAAAATGTGAGCACCCCGGCACGAACGAACGCCGCGGATCTGCAGCACGCTCTAGGCCCCGGCCCGCAGTCGAGAGAACGGTGACATGACGAACACTGAATCGCTGGCCCCGGATGCGACAGCCGGCTGGCCGATACGCCTACGCGACGCTCTCGAGAGTGCGAACATCCCCACGCTCCTGCTCGTATTGCGTCATCTCACGGGGGATGTGAAATGGATCAGCGAACCGTTCCGGCCAAGTCGGGGTCGCCCGCTGGACGACAACGACTCCGGTGGTCTGCCTGCGGATCTGCAGGCAGAGGTGCGCACTGCCGCGCTTGAGGCGGTGATCGCCTTCCGCGACGGCAGGCTCGATCCCGTGACGCCGTCGCCAGAGCAGGTCGCGGAATTGCTCAGTTGTGCCCTCGTCGAAGAGGTGCCGCCCGCGTACGGTGAGTTGCTCTCCGAGGAAATGGGTTTCATCTCCCGCGACGTCGACATTCCGGCTGAGATCGTGCCCGAGGACTTCCGTGTCGTGGTGATCGGTGGAGGGCTCTCGGGTCTGTGTATGGCGATGAAGTTGGCTGCGGCCGGAATCAACTTCATTGTGTTGGAGAAGGATCACGATCTAGGTGGCACCTGGGTGGAGAATGTCTATCCGGGGTGCGGAGTTGATACCCCAGGGCATCTCTATACGTTCTCGTTCGCCCCGAACCCAGACATCACCCGCTACTTCGCCAAGCGCGACGAAATACATCAGTACATCAACCGCCTTGCGAGCGACTCTCAGATCAGGCGCTACGTAAGGTTCGGCACCGACGTCGTGCGCGCTGCCTATGCCAACGCCGAAGGCAAGTGGCACATCGAGATTCGTGATTCCGACGGTATTCCTCAGACCTTGGTCGCCAACGTTCTCGTCAGCGCAGTTGGCATGGTGAACCGGCCGTCGGTTCCACCAATTTCCGGCCTCGATGAGTTTCCGGGGCCGGTGATGCACACCGCGGCGTGGGACACTTCCGTCGACGTCACGGGCAAGCGTGTCGCTGTGATCGGAACCGGTGCCAGTTCAATGCAGTTGGTGCCGACCATCGCCGATGCCGCCCAACACGTGACGGTCTTCCAGCGGTCCAAGCAATGGGCCCTACCGCACCCGAATTACCACCGCGACGTCACGGAATCCCTTCGCCTGGTGATGCGGGAAGTGCCCTTCTACATCGAGTGGTACCGGCTGCGAGCGTTCTGGAACTTCAGCGACCGGCTGCACTCGTCGTTGCAGATCGACCCGGAGTGGCCGCATCCCGAGCGCTCGATCAACGAGACCAACGACCGCCATCGGGTCTTCCTCACCAAGTACATCAACACGCAACTGGGTGATCGCACCGATCTGATAGAGGCATGCTTGCCCGAGTACCCGCCATACGGCAAGCGTCCGCTGCTCGACAACAAGTGGTACGAAACACTGTTGCGCGACGACGTCACACTCGCCACCGAGGCGGTGGACCACATCAGCGGCAATGCCGTCGTCACTGGGTCCGGCGTCGAGGTTCCCGCCGACGTGATCGCGCTCGCGACTGGGTTCAAGGTGCTGCAATTCCTCTGGCCGATGGAGATCGTCGGGTCGTCCGGCGTGACGCTGCGGGAGCAGTGGGGTGTCGACGATGCCAAGGCCTACCTCGGCATCACCGTGCCGGACTTTCCCAATTTCTTCATCGTCAACGGCCCCAACACCAATGCCGGCCACGGTGGCAGTGCGATCCACGCCATCGAGTTCCAGGTGCGCTACATCATGGAGGCGATCCAGCACCTGCTGGTCAGAAAGATCCCCGCCATCGAGGTCCACCGCGAGGTATTCCTCCGGTACAACGAAGAGCTCGACGATGCTCTGTCACGGAGCATCTGGTCACACAAAGGCATGACGACCTATTACCGCAATGATGCCGGCCGGGTTGTGGTCAGCAGCCCGTGGACCTACATCGACTACTGGGATCGGTTGCGGGGCTTCGCGCCCGGCGACTACCACGTCGTGACCATATCGTCGAAGGCGGGGGAATTGAGCTCCTGAGGCACACGTCTCCCCGGGGGTGCCGTCGTCAGCCGACGGGTAGAACAGCGTGTTCGCTGCCGCTAATGCGCCCCTCGGCGACCAATGCGCGGCGCATTAGCACGAAGATGCTGATGAACCAGCCGCAGAAGACCGCCAGCGGCACCCAGAATCCAAGCACACCGTTCCAGGCGAAGGGTCCGGTCTTGAAGAAGAACAGCAGCTGATCGGGCAGAAAGAGCATGAACGTCATGATGCTCTGGTAGCCAAACCAACGCGGGAAGTTCGGTTTTCCGCTCTTGTCATTGAACGCCACGACCGCCAGCACGGCGAACATTGGCATCATCATCGGAATTCCGCCGATGAACTGCAGCCAGCCGATGTCGTTGAGCAAACGCGTGGTGTCCGCCGAGCGCTCGTCGACTCGCCAGGTGGAGACGATCCACCATAGCGGCGGATAAAAGGTCAACATTGCGTTGGCATAGCCGGCCATCGTCATCGTCCTGGTCAACGGCCCGTTGCGGCCCTCGAACCGGGCGACGAAGTCGGCGATCGTCGAGGTGAACGGTATGAAGACCGCAGCGCTCCACATCACGATCACCATGCCGAGGCGGATAGTGACCACATCGTGGGAGAAGAACGCTTGGATATCCTCGGCACTGGCCGACGGCTTGTGCAGCGGGAAGAACCCCCCGATGACCCACCAGCCCACGAGGAGCATCACGATGTAGGCGATACCGCACCAGGCACCAAAGAGATTGGTCTTCCGAATCACTGACTCGTTCACTGTTTCTCCCTTGCGATCCCCGGCCTCGCGCGGCCGGCTGAGGTTATGGACGTGGTCCGGTCCGATTGGTCGGGCTGTGGATCGTCGCCACGGGTGAGTGGCCGTCCGGACAGTTGAACGCGGTTTCGGGGCCACACACCCCGGCGGTGCGCCACTCGCGCTCGAGGTACGGTGGGGCCATGACGGCGTGCATGCCCCAGTAGGTGTATGGGATGTTGTAGGTGACGAGCATCGCGATCTGGCAGGCGCCCATGATGGCCAGAAAGCGAGCGAACGTCCTGAGCCGTCCGGAACCCAAGTTGAGCGCGTCCAAGCCCCGTTCGGGCAGCGTCCGCCCGTGGTCGTCACGGAAAAAGTGTAGGGAGGCCAGGGCGGTGTAAGTGCCGGCCCAACTGATGGTTTCATAGATCGGGAACTGATGATCGGTGCCGGCCCATAGGCTCAGCTCTGGAACCACACTGCCGTAGTTGAACAACTGCGTTCTGGTGACGAAGCTCTCCAGGATCAGGTCAAAGACGCAGAATGCAAGATAAGCGTAGATCACGATGCGCAGCGCAGAGATCGACGAGTCGCGACGACGTAGCCAACCCATGAAACGCGAACCCACATAAGCCGGTACGCCGACGAGCCAGAAGTAAGCGGAAAGTGCCCATAGCGACAGAGGCACCAATTCGCTGTTGGGACTTGACCAGCCGGGTATGTGACTGGTCCAGCTACCAAAGTTGATTGACGTTGTGCTATAGAGGAATTGGACGCTGTTCCAGTTGATCCACGGCTCCTGAAAGCACAGGGTGGCACAGGCTAGGAAGAACAGGCCGTCGAACGTCAGCCTGCCCGTCTTGATGATCTGGCGGACTACGAACCACCACAGGATCAACAACGAAACGACTACGGCGAAGATTTCCCAGGTATGGATCAGGGTGATATACCAGCCCGGTTCCTGCCCGCGACCTCGCGTATTGGTCTTGAAGTCGCCGCTGACCACCCAGGCGGTCCACACATAAACCATTAGTCCGAGCCACAGCGCCCCGTTGAGAACCCACAGTTTCGCGGAGTTCGCCTCCACGGCCGCGGGGCGGTCAACGGGTCTGCGTGTGCTTATCGACATGCTTTAACTCGCTCGCCGGCCAGCCCGCTACGGCCGCGGGATGGGGACGCCGGGGCCTGCGCAGGGGTTGAGTGTTTCACCAGTGGCGGTGGCGGTGGCGTGGGACTGGCCTGGGTAGGCGCACATACCGTTGATCATGTTCGACGGGTAGCCGCTGGGGAATTCCCCGGAGTGCAACGCGACGAACTGGTTTGGGATGAAGTAGAAGATGGCGAATGCCGCGTGCACCGCGCCAAAGATAGCCAGGAACTTGATCCATTGACGCTTGGTCGGCCCGGCCCGCAGGGTGTCGATGCCGCGTTCGACGACGGTCTGGCCGCGGTCATCACGGAAGTAGCTCAACGCCGCGATAGCCCCGAGGGCGAACCCAGCGAAAAAAACCGGCTCGGTCATCGGCAGCTGATAGGTCTCACCGGAATACAGGGTGAGCCAGCGGATGCCACCGGGGTAGGCGTATATGCCCATCCGCAACAAGGCAGATTCGATTATCGTGTCGATCAGGGTGAGGCCGAGGAACAGGATCGGCCATACCGCCAGCGGTGAGAGCATGGGTCGCTTCGCCTTGATCTTGCGCATCACGAACAGAATCAGCATCACCTGGGAGAAGACCAGCGCGGTGTACCCGGGCATCGTCACGAAGATCGGCTCGGGCAAGCGGTTTGCGTGCGGACTGATCCACCCCGGCCACGACCCGGTGGCCCACGCCCCGAAGTTCACCATTCCGGAGTTGTATAGCAGCGTCACCGAGGTGAAGTTCATGCACATGTCCCAGAAGAAGATCATCGCCCCCGACAACGCGAGCATTCCGTCCGTGGTGAGCCGGCCCTCCCGCCGCCAGGGCCTGATTACCCAGAACCAGATCCCCGCCACCGCCGCGATCGGCAGCACGATTTGCAGCACAAGGAACAGGGCCTGCTGCCCACCGCTGATCTGAGCCGTTCCCGGACTCGTGGGCGCGAAGTTCGCGCCGAGGATCCAGCGCAGCAGCACGAACACCTCGAAGCTCAGCAACGCCGCGCCCACCGTCGCCCAGACCATGACCACAGGCACCGGGGAGGGTCGACGCGCATCAGCGCTCAGCGCTCGCCCCGACATCTCCACCCGCGGTGGACTCTCCACCGATTGCCGAAACGCCTGCGCCATATGCTCAACTCCCTCGAACGAGTTGTGATGAACCCTACTCAAAGTGAGCGTTTGCTGACAATAGGTAAGTGGATATTCACACTACCGACGCCTGGCGGAGACGGATTAAGGTGCAGGGGACAGTAGAGGTGATGGCTTGACGATAGAGCGGGCTGCCGGAGCACCACCCCGCGCCAGGCGCGCACGGCTCACTGGGGCCCAACGCCGCGAGGAGATCATCGCCGCAGCACAGACGGTGTTCGCCGCTAATGGGCTGGGGGGCGCGAGGACGTCGAACATCGCCGACGCCGCCGGAATCGCCGAGAGCATGCTCTACCGCCACTTCGCGTCCAAGCAGGAATTATTCGAGGTCGCGGTGGTTGAACCGGTGACCGCGTTCGTCGAAGGCATCGTCGATGGTGCCGACCGCCTGCTTGATCGCGACGGACCGGGAAGTCAGAAGTTCTACGAGTCGTTTCTGGCAACGATGACCGAGGTGCTGCCACTTCTGGGGGTTGCGTTGTTCAGCGATTCCGAGGACGGTCGCCGGTTCTACAACGACAAGATCATGCCGTTGTTGGACCGGTACGAGGCCAAACTGGCGGCCTCCCTCAACGGCCTTCCGAGTACCGGGTTGAGCGCCGCATTCCTGTCCAGGGCGGTGATTGGAATCGTCTTCCTTCTGACGCTCGACGCGACTTATCGGGAGAGTCCCGGCGTGCTGGGGCCTGCAGACAGCGCGGCTACCGCCGAGGCGGTGAGGTCGTTCGTCGCCAATGGCCTGGCCGGTCCGATCATCGACGTGGCCGCCGCGGACGAACGACCAAAAGAATTGGACGCAGAGAACAAGGCGCTGCGGCGCATCGTCGCCGACCAGGCGATCGAACTCCAGCGTCTCAGAGAGGCCCGGTCCGTCGGAGGCGTTGGAGACCCGCTGCGGACGAACACGGACTGAACGACGATCCTCTATACGCTTGGTTCACGGCGATGGACGCGACCACTGTGGTGTCTCGCAGTGCGTGCAGGCAAGCGCACCCGCGCAGCGTGATCGCCGCGGCACGGCAGCTCATTGCCGAGCGTGGACTCGACGCTCTTCGGGTCAGCGATGTGACTGACCGCGCTGACGTCGCGTTCGGTACGTTCTACAACCAGTTCAAGACCGAGGCCGGAGGCGGTGGTGGCCGAGGCGATCTTTGGGGTCGCCGAGGCGATCGCGCAATCGGGGCCTTCGCCGATCCTGGTGAGGCGCTGGTCGCCTCGGCCAGCGGGATCGTGCGCATCGCCTATGACGACCCGACCTAGCCCGGCTGCTGGTGAACGTCGAGCAGGCCGAGGCGCGGTTCGAGCGCATCATCAGGCCACAGGCCGCGTCGTTGTTGGAGCGCGGCGTGGCCGGAGGCGCGCTTGTGATCGACGACATCGAGACCACGCTGACGATGTGTTTCGCAGGCACGTTCGAGGTGATCCGCGGCATCGTCGACGGTCGGCTGCCTCATGGCGCGGATCTGACGTGCGCGGAGATGCTGTTGGGGATGGCGGGGTGGCATCCGGAGCACGCCCCGCAGTCGGTGCGCCGGGCTGCGGCTGACGAGAAGGCCGAAGCACCTAGCGCCGACTAACTGCAGCGGGACGAAAACTGCGCCGGATACTTCGTCTCCAAGTCACCCACCCCGGCGCCGCCGTTCTGCTTGTCGTTACGAAGGTGCGGCATAGCCGACTTCGGGCAGCGATCCATACGACTGATGCCGGGCCACCGCGCTTTCGCGCGGCGCGTAATCGCCGCACCCATGAACGTGGCGAGCACGAACAGCACGACGTAGGCGTTCGGACCGATCAACAGGGGGGTAGGCGACCTGATGATGGGCGTGCCCGGCGCCAAACGCCCGGCAGGCTCTGCACCCATGAGCCCATGTTGACCTGCTGGGCGCTATTGCCGTACCAGTGGCCGACATATGTTGGCTGAGCGGATCGTGGAACGACAGATTCAGAAACGCGGTGGTCAGTTAGACCATCGAGCCCCACCCGACGCTCACGTCGCGTTGGTCGGACGACGAACCAGTACGCAAGCACCAGGCGCGCGATTGGGAGGACGACCCTGCCAGAACGTCAAGGCGGTTTTCATTTAGCCCGGCAGCGGGTTGGGCCCTGGGTCGACGCGGGTGAAGTAGGGGCCGGTGATCAGCGGATCAGCACGAACGCTTGGAACGCGAGGATCGCCGCACGAAGCGCCGCCCACCTTTTCACCGGGGGTACTGGGCGCTGAGTGTCCGATACGCGCCGCGCCCCGATTACCGGAGCAACGCTGCTCATCGCATGGAGACCATGGCGCGTTCGCCGAGGATCCGGTCACCGGCGGCCACGCCGGAGACCAGTGCTCCGTTGACACCGGGTATCGGGCCGAGGTCGCCGGCCAGCTGGACACGTGCGGACGGGTCGGTATTGCGCATGAAGCGGTCGACGGCTTTGAAACGGCCCTGCTTCATGATCGGCACGACGTTGCGCCAGCGACCAATCTCGTAGTCCTCGACCTGTGAGGTGAGGTCGCCGTAGTAGGGCTTGACGAAGCCGAGCACGGCCTCGATCACCTTCTCGTCAGGAGTGTCGAGGTTGTCCAGGCACCATTCGTGCCGGCAGAACGTGGTGAACATGCCCTTGTCGTCCGGGCAGCGGTTGTTGGCCTTGAGATGGTCGACGATCACGCCACACAGATCGGGTTGCTCCGTGGGGGAGCACATGATGTAGGTGGCTGGATTCGACGGCCGCTGCGACAGCGCGATATGGCAGTTGACGCTGCAGATGTACTCGGTGTTCTCGTAGTACTCACGCGCGAAACCGGCCAGCTGCGGATAGATGCGCAGCGCCACATCGGTGGTGGTGGTGAGTACGGCATTGTCGAACTGCTCGGTGCGCTCCGTGCCGTTCTCGGTGAAGGTGACCTCCACCCGGTCACCGGCGTCGGTCACGTTCGAGACCGGGGTGGCCAGCCGGACGTCGTCGAGGCCGGCGGCGATGGCCCTGGGCAATGCGTCCATTCCGTCGTCCAGGCCGTAGAAGTACGGCTTGAAGAAGTTCTTCAGCGTCCAGAGAAGTTGGCCGACCGAGGCGTACGACGGGTCGCTGAGCCACGGACCGCGGATGACAACGGCCGCAACGTAATCGAGGATCTCCTGGTTGAGCTCGCGCTGGCAGTAGCTGGACACGGTATCGTTGTCGACGGCGGCGATCCCGGCGGCGTCGACATAGTTCAGGTCTTTCCAGTGCTTGCGCAACAACAGCATCAACTTCGCCAGCTTGAGCCTGCTCCTGGTCGACAGGTACGGGGTGCCCAGCAGCTTGAGCGGCTTGGTTAGGTCGAAGTAGTTGAGCGTGCCATTGCGTGGCATCGCACCGAAGGCGTCGAACTTGTGCATCTGCGGACCGAGCCCGACCTCGCGCATCGTCTGGGTGGACTCTTCATAGCTGCCCAGGTAGATGAACGCACCCGTGTCGAAGGTGAAGTCTCCCCGGCGCACCGTCTTGATCCGGCCGCCGGCATAGTCCGCTGCTTCGAACACGACCGGCCTGCCGCCGGCCTGGGCAATCCTGCGAGCTGCGCTGAGACCGGCGATGCCGGCTCCGATGACGGCCGTTCTGCCGTGTTCTGTCATTCAAGGGATCCTAACAAGAGTAGCGATTCATAAATCAGAAGTGATCGGAAGATCAGAAACGGACCACTCAGCCGAGTGCAAGGATTTCGTCGAGCCCCTCTTGCATCGATTTCCAGAGCAGATCCAAATCCTCGAACACGTCGCCGTCGGCATTCATCGCGATGCAGCACACACCGCGGTGGGTGCACATTGCCGCGGTGAGGACCGTGCCCGGCAACGGCGCGAACACGAACATGCGATCGAACCTCGCGCCGGCCATGTACCGGTCCTCACTGATCCCCGGCCATGAGCTGGTGGTCAGCACCGCGCCACCAACCGATCCGAGGATCGCAGCCGCCAGCCGGGAAGGTGTGCGATTCAGAATCGGGGTGATGACCCCCAGGAAATTGAGGGCGGGTTCCGAACGGATCCGGTCCACCCGCTTGTGCATCGCGCGGATGCGTTCTCGGGGATCTGCGATTCCGGATGGCACGAGAAGGTAGGCCGCGGCGAACTGGTTGCCGCCCGTGGCCTGGTCAGCCGTTCGCATCGCGACCGGCATGGAGATGGGAACGTCCTCGAGCTCTTCACCCTGCGCCGCACAGTAGCGCCGGAGACCGCCGAGCAATGCGCACACGAAGGCATCGTTCAGCGACCCCCCAGCCGACTTCGATGCACGGCGCAGATCGCCGAATTCGCATTCCAACGTCTCGAAACGCCACTTCCGCTGTGAGCCGCCCCGCAGGATTTGCGACGGATTTGCCGGCGGGGGAGCCGCAACACGTGCCAACGACGCCATATAGCTGCCGGTTGCTCGGAGGTCGCGCGCGGCCCGGGTGACCATGCGACCACCCTCCCGCAATGCCCCTGGGGTACCGGCGATTTGCTTCGATATCTGGAGCGCCGCCACCCCCATCGGCCCCCGATGCGTTGGCGTGTGCGGAGGGATGAGTTTGCTCGGCTGGTGCTCGCGAGTGACGTTGAGAACCCGTTCATGCAGCTGCGCCAGAGCAAGCCCATCCATGAAGACGTGATGCGCGTGCATGACATAGGCCGCACCGCCGTTGGCAAGTCCCTCCACCAAGTGCCCTTCCCATGGCGGTCGAGAACGGTCCAGTGGGGTGAGGGCGATGGTCTGCGCCAGCTCCATGAGCTGACGGTGGGTGCCCGGGGTGGGAAGCGACACGCGGCGTAGATGAAAGTCAAGGTCGAAGCAGGGGTCGTCCTCCCACATGGGCGGCCCGACGGGTAGGGCGGGGTCGACTACCCGTTGCGCAAACCGCGGGACGATTTGGACGAACCATTCGTGCGCGGCGCGGAGGCGCTCCCAGTCCGGCACCCTGTCCAGAAGCTGAACCACCACACCCGACCACGCGCCCGACGGGTGTCGGTCGGTCCGCCACATCAAGGCGTCGAGCTCCGACAATGCCGGCTCGCGTCCCCAGCGTTGCAGGTCTGCCCGCAACTCGTCACTGCTCATATCGGGCCGAATCACGCCGCGCTGGCTCCGAAAATCTTTGTTCACGATCATGTTTCGTGCGTGGCAACCTGCCACACCGCACCGCGTCGAGTACCCGCTCGTGAAACGACGCCGCGCGTTTTGCTACCTGCGACTCGGATTGAGTGGGCAAATGGGTCATTGCAATGTCGCTGCGTTTAGTTTCCATGTTCCGTCCCTGTGCGGGCGTGGCCTGACGCTCAAGCCGTGCAACTCGAGGTCGCAAAGTGCTTTCGTCAGCAGGAGATTGACCGGGAGCAGCCGCGCTGATATTATGGAACGCGCAGGCTCACAAATCAAGGTCCCGTGTTGGGGACGAAGAGTCAACCAGCTGCGCAGCCATCTCAGAAGGACTGGGAGATGCTCGCGAACGCCGCCCTGGCCAGATCCCGGGAGCAGGTACATAAAGCATGTCAGGCAAGACAGATGGGGAAGCCCGTCCAGTGCCATCCGATCACGAATGGAGAGCCCTGGACTGGTCGACGTACACCCGCGACGCCATGGTGCGCGGGCGACGCGTCCGGTTCGTCGATATTGGCAGTGGTCCGGCAACCGTGCTGGTCCATGGCTTGGGTGGCTGCTGGCAGTGGTGGTTGCGCGTCTTGCCGGCGATGGCGGAGCAGGCTCGGGTCATCGCGATCGACCTGCCCGGGTTCGGCGAGTCCGAGCCTGTCCAGGGCGGCCCCGACGTCTTCGCTGAGCACGTCGCGACCGTCATCGAACTCCTCGATCATCTGGGCCTGGCCCGGGCCACTCTCGTCGGGCACTCGATGGGCGGGCTGGTCGCACTGCAGGCCGCGTGTGACCGACCCGATCGGGTGTCGGCGCTAGCTCTCGTCGACGCAGGTGGCGCCGCCATCGGGCCACACCGTCTACGCGCGCTCCTAGCGGCCTTCCGAGCCTTCGCCACGACGTTTTCCCAGCCGTGGGTGCCCGTCGCCGTCGCCCGAAATTCCGGCTTGCGGGCGGCGATGTTCGCGGTCGCCGTCCACGATCCGCGTACGTTGAGCGGCCCGCTCGCCATGCAGATCATCCCGCGGATGGCGGCCCACGGGTTCATTGCCGCGGTGGAATCGGCTGGGGCAGCGGTGAACCGGGCAACACCAGAGCACGTGCGCTGCCCGACGCTGGTGGTTTGGGGCGCGCGCGACCGGATTCTGCCGATGTCGTCGGCCCTGTCGCTGACGTCGAGGATTCCGGACGCACGGCTGGTGTCGATGGCTCGGGTCGGACACTGCCCGATGGTCGAGACGCCGGTGCGCCTCGGCGCCCTGTTGATTGACTTCACCTTGGATCCGGAGAATGGTCGCCCCCGGGACCAATCCGCCGAGGCAGGCGTGACGGTCAAACGAAGATCCACCCGACGTCAACGGGCGGCGCGAAGGGTGGCGCAGGCCGGGATGTCCACGACACGGCATCTCCTGCCGCCACGACACGACCGATGATCGCGCCGAACCGCAGTGTCGGCGCGGCGAATCGACTGTCAATCGGCGGGATTCGTTGATGTTGCGAATCGATCGGCCACCGGCCGAGAGGCCGTCCGGACTGGCCGCCCACTCGGCGGTTTGCACGGCCGGTTCTAATGAGACGATGGAACGCGACATTGATCCGCCGCAGGCGTCGCCAAGTCGGTTCACGATCTTGGCCTCGGCCATCACGTCGCGGCGGCTCCCGGTGGTGGGGGTCGACGGCGGACCTGCCTATACCGACGGTAATGCGATCTACGTCGACCGGGACGCGCGCGCCGACGACATGCGCGACGCGGTCGCGGTGCACGCGGCGCTGCTGGCTGCCGACTCACTGTCGAAGGACCGGTTGTTGCGGCTCTCCCGGTACCGCCGGAATGTGGCTGAACGCTTCCTGTCGCTAGAAGTCATCCGTATTGCGTTGGACCCCAACAACGTACTGCCGCCGGCCACCGTGAGGCGGGTCCGCAGCGTGTCCGATCGGCCGCTTACGCGCAACGGTGACGAATCGCTCAAGCGGGCAATTGGCGGTGCGACGGTTCCTCCGCTGCCGACGTGGGTGGGCACCCTCAAGCTGATTCGGCTGCTGCGGGCCGGCGGGTTCAGCGCAGGCGAGGAACCCACCGACGCCGATCTCGACTCCGAGGTACTTGCCGACGAGCAAGACGATGAACTGTCCGAAGAAGATGAGGCGGACTCGGAGCGCTCGAAGATCATGGAGATGTTCTCGAGCCCGTTGTCGAGTCCGCTGTCCGACGCCATCAAGAAGATCCTCGGGATGGGCCGCTCGGAAGACAAGGAGGGAGACGGCGGCATCGAGCTCACCGTCGGTGGCCAGCGGGTCGCTCCCGTCGGATCGAAGGCCAAACGCACCAAGGTGCGGCAGGCGATACGGGCGTTGTTCGAGGGCGCACCGGTCGTCGGAGTCAAGTATCCGGAGTGGGACTGCGGCAAGAACGCCTACCGCCAGGATTGGTGCGCCGTAACAGAATATGACCCACCGCAACCTGACTCGCCGGCCGCCCCGGAGGTCGCCATCGGTGCCGGGCGGCTGCGCGGGCCACTGGCGCGTGTCGGGGTCGAGCACGAACGTCATCGCCGACAGCCCGACGGCGATTCCTTGGACGTCTCCGCACTGGTCGACTACGTGACAAGCCGCCGGTTCGGGGACAACCCCGAGCCGCGGGTCTATGAACAGACACTGTCGACCAAGCGGGATCTGTCCGTACTCGTTCTACTCGACTCGACCGGTTCGACGAACGAGGAATCAGACGGGCAACCCATTTTCGAGCGGGAAAGGCAGCTCGCCGGCGAACTCACTGCGAGCTTGAATGACCTGGGCGATCGCGTGGCCGCCTACGGATTCTATTCGCGCGGAAAGGATTTCGTGCGCTTCTTGCGGATCAAGGGTTTCGGCGACGCCTTCGACAACGCGGCCAAACGGCGCCTGCGTGCGGTCACGCCGACCGGCTTCACTCGTTTGGGCGCTGCGCTCCGTCACGGCACCCACCTCCTTCAATCACAGGCGCTCGCCAAGAACATGGTTCTGGTCCTCATCGGGGACGGGCTGCCTTACGACGACGGGTACGAGAACACCTACGCGCGCGCTGACACCCGGCAGGCCATCCAGGAGGCGGTGCTGGCGGGCATCGGCGTCGTCGGCCTGGCGATCAGGTCGTCGACGGAACCGGAGGTCCACGAGGAAATCTGGTCGGACGTACCGTTCCGGGTGATCGCCGACAGCGACGACGCGCGCAGACATCTGCGCCCTCTCCTGCTCGACGCACTGAAGATGACTCGAAGCAACGGGCGCAGACGGGACCTGGCCACAGCGGGGAACCGCGCCGAGATTCAGAACTGGATGGCCAAGGGTCGGAAGTCCAATTCCTATGTGTGACAAGCGGTGAGAGCGGAATGGAAACGGTGACCGAAGAGATGAAGGCAACGGCAATGGAATCCGGCGAGTACCTGCCAGTGGGTGATGAGATCGGCATCTTCACGGCCGCATGGCGGTCCGGCCTTCCGGTGATGCTGAAGGGACCGACGGGGTGCGGTAAGACCCGTCTGGTCGAGCACATGGCGAAGACACTCGGGGTGCCGCTGTTCACCGTGTGCTGTCACGAGGACATGACCGCATCGGATCTGCTCGGTCGTTTCGTGTTGCAGGACGCGAACACCGAGTGGGTGGACGGTCCACTCACCCGCGCGGTTCGCGAGGGCGGGATCTGTTATCTCGACGAGATCGTCGAAGCACGACAGGATGCGATCGTCGCGGTCCACTCGCTAGCGGACCATCGCCGTGAGCTGAACATCGAACGTCTTGGCGGCCTGCGACTTCACGCTGCACCGGGGTTTCAGCTAGTCGTGTCCTACAACCCTGGGTATCAGAGCGTTCTCAAGGACCTCAAGATGTCTACCCGGCAACGTTTGATCGGAATCGATCTGGACTTCCCGCCCGCCGCCCTGGAACGAACGATCCTGGTTCAGGAGTCAGGGCTCGACGGCGAAGTCGTCGACGACATCGTCCGGCTGGGTCAGGCCATCCGACGCCTAGATGACGCCGGCCTGCGGGAGGTCGCGTCGACGCGCGCGCTGATCGCCACCGCCAGACTGGTACGCGACGGTCTGCCGCTTCGCACCGCGGCCGTCGCCGCCATCGCGAGCCCGTTGACTGACGACGCCGAGTCGAGGGCGTCGCTCACCGTGCTGATCGAGTCGTACATCTCCTGATGTCATGGATCTCAGCGGCGCGGTGGCTGGGGTGGTCGAGCAGTTC
This sequence comes from Mycolicibacterium sp. TUM20985, assembly GCF_030295745.1. Classification (NCBI taxonomy): domain Bacteria; kingdom Bacillati; phylum Actinomycetota; class Actinomycetes; order Mycobacteriales; family Mycobacteriaceae; genus Mycobacterium; species Mycobacterium antarcticum. Next base: position 4,073,937 of record NZ_AP027291.1, on the reverse strand, counting down.
GCCACATTCGACGGAATGCTGCCAAACATCCTCTTGCACAAGCCCCACGTACTGTTGTCGGGCACGTTGCGACACCGGTAGCCTCTAGCCTCCGAATTTTTGGTGCAGTAGTCTCTTTATTCAGGGAAACTGTCGCGCGTTGACTCGAACTGTCGGCCCTCCCGTGGACAGGTGATGCGATTCATGGCAAGGAGAAGGTGGCATGACTGAACTAAACACATTGGAGCGCATCGCGGCGGCCTATGAATCGGATCAGCTGAACGGGCCGGCAAAGGTCTCTCGGCGCTCGGAACTACCGGTGTCCTATGACGCCATCACAGATGACTGGTTGACCGACGTACTGTGCGACTCGATTCCAGGTGCCGAAGTCGTCGGGCATCGGCTGGATGCGCCGGATGATGGGTCTTCGAACCGCCGCAAGATCAGTGTCGAATACAACACCGCTGGGCAGGTCGCCGGCTTGCCGACCGCGCTCTTCTGTAAAGCCAGCCACGGTCTGTCCAACCGCATCATGCTCGGCCTGTCGGGTGCTGCGCACACCGAGGCCGCCTTTTACAACAGCGTCCGACCGCTGCTGAACCTCGAGGCACCGCAGAACTACTTTGCCCGCCTCGATCCACAAACCTTCAACTCGATGATCGTTCTTGGCGATCTGTCTGCAGGCGAAATCGAGTTCTGCTCGCACGAGACGCAGATGACTCGGCAGCTCGCCGAGAGCCAGATGGCGGTGCTTGCCGAAGTGCATGGCAAGTGCTATGCAAGCCCGGCGATCAGGGAACACCTCGCTCAGTTCACCACCTGGCCTGAGTATTTCGCCAACACGATGGCATTCGAGTGAAGGAAGGTTCCGAGCAAAGCTTTCTGGACGCAGAGCACCTAGTGCCACCGGCCCTCTATCGGCGCAAGGCAGACATTTGGCCCGCGACACTGGCTTCTGTCGAGCGCCACCAGACCCTGCCCCCGACGCTGGCGCACGGCTGAGGTGAGCCCGTCGTAGTGGTCCAGTTGTTGTGCGACTCTGTTGCCCGAGTGTTCGGGCAGGAAGAATCGACGACGACATGGCATCGAACAAGCGCCGGCGGCATACGCCGGATCAGATCATTCGCAAGCTCGCCGAGGGCCACAAGCTCCTCGCCGGCGGTCAGGCACTCGACGAGGTGTGCCGGCATCTGGAGATCGCTGAGTCGACGTGGCATCGCTGGCTTGCCCAGTACGGCGGCATGAAGGCGAACGAGGCCAAACGGCTCAAAGAACTCGAGTCGGAGAACTCCCGGTTGAAGAAGCTGGTCGCCAACCAGGCCCTCGACATTGACATGCTCAAGGACCTTTCGGCGGGAAACTTCTAACCCCGAACCGCAAGCGCCGCGCCGTCCAGGTGCTGCGCGACCGGTTCGGGGTATCCGAACGCCGAGCGTGCACGGTGGTGGGCATCCACCGCTCCACGATGCGCCTGACGCCACCGCCGATCACCGAGGAGGAGGCCGAGTTACGTGCCTGGCTGCGCCGGTTTTCCACCGACCGGCCTCGCTGGGGGTGGCGGCGCGCAGCCAAGATGGCCCGCCGAGCTGGCTGGCAGGTCAACAACAAGAGAATCCGTCGTCTGTGGCGTGAGGAGGGTCTGCGGGTCCCGCAACGCCGCAAGAAGAAGCGTCTGACCGGTATCGGTGTCGCCGTGGGCGCGATGTCACCGATCCGTCCGAATGTGATCTGGGCGATGGACTTTCAGTTCGATACCACCGCCGATGGCCGCACCATGAAGATGTTGAACGTGATCGACGAGTTCACCCGCGAAGCGCTCGCGATCGAAGTCGACCGCTCCATCGACGCCGACGGTGTCGTCGAGGTCTTGGATCGCCTGGTCCTCGCCCACGGGGCGCCCTACTACGTGCGCTTCGACAACGGTCCCGAGTTCGTGGCGCACGCGGTCAGTGATTGGTGCCGATTCAACGGTGCCGGTTCGCTTTTCATCGATCCCGGTTCGCCGTGGCAGAACGCCTGGATCGAATCGTTCAACGGTCGGCTACGTGATGAACTGCTCAACTCGTGGCGCTTCTACTCGCTGCTGGAGGCTCGCGTGATCATCGAAGATTGGCGCTGCGACTACAACGCCAACAGGCCGCACTCCGCCCACGGCGAACGCACTCCAGCCGAGTTCGCTCTACAGTGGACCACGACCCACCAACCCCAAGTCGCATAGCGACTGGACCACCAAACGGGTCCCCCTCACGGCGATGTCCACCTGAAGAACTGGTACATCGTCGAGACCGGCGACATGGGACTGAGTGACTGGCAATGTGCATCGCGTGGTCATTGGGGACGCGACGTGGCCTACACCATCGCGACCGCTGACGGTGGAGGACCGAAGGGCTTGGGAGCAGGATCTGGTCCGCTACTACCTGGACCACCTGCACGCGGCGGGCGGACGAAAGTTGGTTTCGACTAGGCCTGGACGCACTACCGTCAACAACTATTGACCGCGCTGACTTGGTGGACGGTGACCTTGAGCCCTGCACCCGACATGCCGGAGATGCAGCCCCGAGACATTACGGAGGAGTTCGTGCGCCGCATCGCGACCACAATGGACGACGTGAACTCGCTGGACAGTTTCTAGCGTCTCCGCCCAGTGCCGCAACATGCTGCTCCGTTAGGAATGATCCACTGCTGAGCTCTCGCTCGGACTGATTCCCATCTCGTCGCGGGGCCGCCAACGCGCGATGGACGACATGTAGGCGGGTATCCTCACGTGATGGATCGGGAGCGTCTCATCTTGGATTCAGCCCAGTGAGGTGAGCCCGTCGTAGTGGTCCAGTTGTTGTGCGACTCTGTTGCCCGAGTGTTCGGGCAGGAAGAATCGACGACGACATGGCATCGAACAAGCGCCGGCGGCATACGCCGGATCAGATCATTCGCAAGCTCGCCGAGGGCCACAAGCTCCTCGCCGGCGGTCAGGCACTCGACGAGGTGTGCCGGCATCTGGAGATCGCTGAGTCGACGTGGCATCGCTGGCTTGCCCAGTACGGCGGCATGAAGGCGAACGAGGCCAAACGGCTCAAAGAACTCGAGTCGGAGAACTCCCGGTTGAAGAAGCTGGTCGCCAACCAGGCCCTCGACATTGACATGCTCAAGGACCTTTCGGCGGGAAACTTCTAACCCCGAACCGCAAGCGCCGCGCCGTCCAGGTGCTGCGCGACCGGTTCGGGGTATCCGAACGCCGAGCGTGCACGGTGGTGGGCATCCACCGCTCCACGATGCGCCTGACGCCACCGCCGATCACCGAGGAGGAGGCCGAGTTACGTGCCTGGCTGCGCCGGTTTTCCACCGACCGGCCTCGCTGGGGGTGGCGGCGCGCAGCCAAGATGGCCCGCCGAGCTGGCTGGCAGGTCAACAACAAGAGAATCCGTCGTCTGTGGCGTGAGGAGGGTCTGCGGGTCCCGCAACGCCGCAAGAAGAAGCGTCTGACCGGTATCGGTGTCGCCGTGGGCGCGATGTCACCGATCCGTCCGAATGTGATCTGGGCGATGGACTTTCAGTTCGATACCACCGCCGATGGCCGCACCATGAAGATGTTGAACGTGATCGACGAGTTCACCCGCGAAGCGCTCGCGATCGAAGTCGACCGCTCCATCGACGCCGACGGTGTCGTCGAGGTCTTGGATCGCCTGGTCCTCGCCCACGGGGCGCCCTACTACGTGCGCTTCGACAACGGTCCCGAGTTCGTGGCGCACGCGGTCAGTGATTGGTGCCGATTCAACGGTGCCGGTTCGCTTTTCATCGATCCCGGTTCGCCGTGGCAGAACGCCTGGATCGAATCGTTCAACGGTCGGCTACGTGATGAACTGCTCAACTCGTGGCGCTTCTACTCGCTGCTGGAGGCTCGCGTGATCATCGAAGATTGGCGCTGCGACTACAACGCCAACAGGCCGCACTCCGCCCACGGCGAACGCACTCCAGCCGAGTTCGCTCTACAGTGGACCACGACCCACCAACCCCAAGTCGCATAGCGACTGGACCACCAAACGGGTCCCCCTCACCAGGAACTCTTTCACGAGTTCGGGTTTGGCTCGGTGAGCGTAGACCAGATCGGCCAGCGGGCGGGAGTCACGGGACCGGCGATCTATCGCCACTTCAGCAGTAAGGACGAGATTCTCGCGACGTTGTTCGACGAGGCCTCGGACGCTCTGATCACACGTGTGGGCTCGGCGACGTTCGACGAACCTATCGACGAACTGCGCTTCCTCGCAGTCGAACACGCCCGGTTTGCGATCGAGCACCGCGAGCTGGCCAGCATCCTGATCCGTGACAACCGTTCCCTACCTCCAACATTTCGGCGGCGGCACGAGCGTCGTGAACGTCCGTACTTCGAACGGTGGACCCGCTGCATTCTGACGGCGTTTCCCGGTTTGACGATCCAGGAGTCTACGACGGCGACCTTCGCCAGCATGCACATGCTCAATTCGGTCGGCAATTGGCCCGCTTCTGCTCACAAGCTTTCCGACTTGGCGAACTTGTTGGCAGACATGGTCATCGGCAGCGTGACATCCATCGGGAACGACTTTGCCGACTCCGCCTGATCCCACTTCCCGATGCGACGTCGTTAAGGCTCAGAGTTTCTTGAGTACGGTACGTGCGGTGGTTCGGCCGGCCCAGCCGTGGACGCCACCCATGGGGTGGGCGCCGGCGCCGGTGTGCCAGAGCCCGTTGATGGGCGTCTTGTAGCCGGCCAGCGATGGCGACGGCCGGTTGGGGCCCATCTGGTTGAGGGACATGTCGACGACGACATAGCTGCCCTTGTGGGTCAGGTGGCGTAGTTCGTTCGGACTCTTGACCCATGTGCCGATGACGTTGTCGGCGAATCCGGGTGCGAGTTGGTCGAACTTCTGTACCGCCCGGTTCCCGAATTCTGCGCGATGGTCTTCCCAGTCGCTGCCGTCGGCGAAGGTCTGGGGGACTGCTGAGCAGAACAGGTACATGGTGTCGCCTGGGCTGCCGGGTGGGACCTGTGAGCGGTCGCTGGCCGAGGGCATCATGGCCCACATCGGTGTTTCCGGGGGGATGACTCCGCGCATCGCGCCGTCGAGTGCGCGGTCGACATACGATTTGTCGTCGGCCACCAGCATGTAGCTGCCCCACAGTTCGGGTCGGTCGCACAACAGTTTTGGACGTTCGGATAGCGCGACGTCGATCTTGGTGTTGTTGATGCCCCAGCCGTTGACCCGGATGTTGCGGACTTCGGCGGCGACCTCGTCGGTGACGTGAGCGGAGTCGACGAGTGTGGTCATCAGGGAGACGGGGTCGACCGCACCGATTACCTGGGATGCGTGCAGGATTTCGCCAGTGGTGAGCCGAACTCCGGTGGCGCTGCCGTCGCGGATGAGGATCTCCTCGACCGTGGCGTCGGTGCGGGCCTCGCCCCCGTGGAACCGTAGGCACTTTACCAATGCGTTGGTGAACTCCCTCATGCCGCCGATGGGGCGTTTGATGCCCCAGCCGATGTGCAGCATGATCACTCCCAGGACTGCGCCGGAGCCGGGTTCGCGAAGCGGGGCTTCGGATCCGGAGGCGTAGACCGCGAGCAGTCACTTGACTTCCTCGGACTCGAACATGCTCTCGATGACTTCGTGTGGTGAGGCCATCAACATGCGTACCACCGGTGCCATGTTCTTGCGCTTGCGCAGCACCCGCCAGCCGAGCTCGGCGACGGTCTTGGCGCGTGGCCGGGTGGGATGGTCCATCAGATAAGGGGCGGCGACGAACCAGAAGTCGCACCACATCTGGCATAGCTGGGCGAACTTCGCGGCGTCCTTCTTGGAGTAGCGGGAGATCTCTTCGACGGTTCGGCCCAGGGAGCGCCACAGTCCGATGGATTGACCCTCGGCGCCGAGGTAGGCACCCCAGGGGTAGGGGCTGATCTGTTGCAGACCAAAGGATTCCAGCTGCAGCTCGGAAATGGTGGAGGGTTTGAGGTTGGTGAACAACAAATCCACCGCGCAGGGGTTCATCAGGAACCCCGGCGCTTCGGTGACGGTTTCGCGAGAGTAGGTCATACCGCCGAACCATGGTTCGCGGTCGAGCACGACGACGCGCTTTCCGGCGCGGGCTAGGTAGGCGGCACAGGTCAGGCCGTGGTGCCCGGCACCGACGATGATGGCGTCAAAGGTGTCAGACATTCTCTTTCGTCTCCCGTGCTCGCTGCTCGGCGAGCCGAGTCTGGTTTCGGACGATCGCCTCGTTCGAGAGGGGAATCGGCAGGAAGCGTCGGGTGCAGACCATCAGTTCCTGGTACTCGAGGCGCGAGCCCATGTAGTTGTCCTGGAACGCCGAGCCGAGGACCGAGGTCAACATGATCGTATTGACCACCGGCCCCGCCACCGTCCACCAGCAGTCGGGGTTACCGGCCACCGCGACGAGCCAGATCGCCCACCAGACCAGCGCGTTGCCGAAGTAGTTGGGATGGCGGGTGAATTTCCAAACGCCGGTGTTGAGATAGCGCGGACGTTGGTCCAGTGCCAGGAACGACTGCACTTGCGCGTCCGCGGCCGTCTCGAAGTAGAAGCCGATGGCGAACACCACCAGCCCGATGAAGGTCAGCACGCCGATGGCGCCGCCGGCCCCCGCGGCTGGTCAGGATGCCGAACACCGCAGGGCAGCCGATCAGCACGATGACGACGGCCTGCGGTTCCATCACCTTGAAGAAGCTCTTCCACCAGTAACCGGGGGACAGTTCTTTCACGAAGCCGAGATAGCGCGGGTCGCCGCCGTAGGTCGGTACGTAGCGGCGCCAGCGGGCCGCTAGGTAGAAACCCAGTCGACCGCCATGCAGCATCACCATGAACAGCAGCAGCGCTGCCGTCACCGACTGGGCGCCCACGATTAGGTAGGCGATCAGCGAGGGGGCCACGAACGCGAACCCGTACCAGCCGTCCATCATCGAGTGGTTGCCTTGGGCCAGGCCGTGGCCCAGAGGGCCGAGACCACGGCGAACGTGAAGATCGCGCAGAGCAGGAACACGCTCCAGTTGCTTGCGGGATCGAACCCAGAGTGCTCCCGAAATCGGCCATTTCCTGACTGTACAAATATTGAGCCCCGTAGTATAGAAAATATGGAAACGATCGGTCACAAGCTGGGGAAGCGACAGAGTTGTTGCCCACGCTGGTCTTTGAACATCGTCGTGCACGAACGTTCAGGCGGCAGCTGGTGATGCACATCGGTCAGGGGCACTTCTTCCAGAATCTCGACGGCCGCCCCGATCACGACGTGTGGCGCACCGAGATGGCGCTCGCCGACCGCGCAGAGGGCCTGGGCTTCGACTCGATCTGGGCCGTCGAACACCACTTCACGGGCTACTCCATGTCCACCGACCCGCTGCAGTTCCTCACCTGGGTGGCGGCCCGCACCGAGCGAGTACGGCTCGGCACCATGGTGTCGGTGCTGCCCTGGCACGACCCGGTCCGGCTCGCCGAGCATGCCTGCGTGCTCGATCACCTCTCCGGTGGGCGGTTGATCCTAGGCATGGGAAGGGGGTTGGCCAACCTGGAATTCGACGGTTTCGGCGTGGAGATGGGGCAGTCGCGGCGGCTGTTCGATACGCATGCTGCTGAACTGCTCGACGCGTTCGAGACCGGACGGATTCGAGGTGTGCAATTGCGTCCGGCGCCGCTGGCCCCGCCGCGCGGTCGGACCTTCGCGTCCTCGATCTCGCCTGAGTCCGCCGAAGTCATGGCACGTCTCGGGGCCGGAATCTTGCTGTTCCTGCAGAAGCCATGGGATCAGACCCTTGGCGACCTCGAGCGCTACGCCGAGCACTACCGCCGCTATCAGGGCGAAGATCCGCCGAAGCCGATGGTCGTGTTGTTCAACTCGTGCCACGAGGATCCTGGTGAGGCCGCGGCGATGTTCGAGCAGGTGGTCAACTACTACCGATCGACCATCGGACACTACGGATTCGCCGATCCCGCAATGGCATTGGTGCACGGCTATGAGTACTACGCCAACATCGAACGGACCATCGCCAAGCACGGGCTTGACCGGTTCGCGCAGTTCATGGCCGAGCTGCAACCCCGGGGAACGCCCGACGAGGTGGCCGAGCAGACCCTCGAGATCCTCCGTCGCACCGACGCTGGCGGGCTGATCATCGTCTCCGCCTTCGGGAATCTGACTGATGACGTGGTCATGGAGAATCATCAGCGGTTCGCGTGCATGGTGATGCCTGCGTTGCGGGCTCAGACGATGGAGGGGTTGACGGTATGAAACTCGGTATCACGATGCCCAGCAGGACGGCGCCGTTGGCCCGCATCCCGCAGTACGCCCAATGGGCCGATGACGCGGGTTTCGACTCGGTGTGGACCTGTGAGTTGTACCGAAACCCGTTCGCGATGTTGGCCACCTCGGCGCTGAGCACCACCCGGACCCAGTTGTGCACCGGCTTGGCAGCCGGGTTCACCCGCTCACCGTTCGAGGCGGCCAACGCCGCCGCCGACGTCGACGAGTTGTGCAGCGGCCGAATGACACTGGGCCTGGGCACCGGCGTTCCAGAGTTTCTCGAGGCGTTCCACTCCTCGGACTTCGTCAAGCCGATCGGCCGGATCAGCGAATACATCGACGTGCTGCGGTTGTCGTGGGAATACCTCGCCGGCGAGGACGTCAAGCCCTACCACGGCGAGCACTACACCTTCAGCGCCCCACCGATCAATCCATGGGGCCTGCGCGACATGGTGCGCGCACGGATCCCGATCCTGCTCGCCGGAATGCGACCCAAACTGCTCACCACCGTCGGCGCCAAGGCCGACGGCTGGATCGGGTACCTCTACACGCCCAAGTACTTCGAGCAGATCGTGATGCCGAACATCACTGCCGGTGCCACCTCGACCGGTCGCGACGTAGGCTCCCTGGACATCGCATGTGAAGTCATCTGCTGCGTGCACCCCGACCGCGACGTCGCCATGGCCCGGGCCAAGAAGCACGTCGGCTTCTACATCGCTCACCCGGTCTCGGATGTGGTCGCCGAACTCGAAGGCGTTCAGGACCTGGTCAATGACCTTCGGGCAGCGATGATGACCAAGGGGCTGGCGGCCTTCGAGGACACCCCCGAAGAACTCGTCGAACTGTTCTCGATCACCGGGACACCCGAGGAATGCCGGCAAAAGCTCGACATTTACCAGGAGCTGCCACACCTGGCACTGCACACCTCCTACGTGCCGCCCTTCACCGCCGAAGAATCCGAGGACTGCTACACCCAGATCATCAACGCCTTCACCGGAATAACCCGCTGAAACCAAGCCGAGCCCAGGGGACCGCCCTCGCGGATTCCCTCGGCTCGGCTGCTGGGGTTGGGGGGCTATCGAGGCTTGAGCCCGAGGCGGCGGCGCCAGTCGTGCAGTTCGATTAGGCGAAGCACCGTCGCGGTGAACCTGCTCTTCATCGGCGAGTACGGATACCAGTGCGTCTCGTTGCTGAGGTTTACCCGCTCGTTGACGAATGCCTGCTGGCGACAGTACTTTCGGATGCCGTTCGGGCCCCCGAACCGGTGCCCGAGACCGGACTCCTTCCAGCCGCCCATCGGCAACGGGAATTGGAAGACGTTGGTCATCGCGTTGTTGACGTTGACTGCGCCGGTTTCCAGGCGGGCGCCGACGCGCTCGGCGCGCTCCTTCGACAACGTCCACACACTGGCGCCAAGTCCGTAATGGCTGTCGTTGGCCAGAGTTACGGCCTCGTTCTCGTCGCCGACCTTCATGATCGGCAGCAGGGGGCCGAACGTCTCGTCCCGCATGCAGCTCATCGTGTGGTCGACCTCAACCAGAATCGTCGGAGGGTAGAAGAGACCCTTGTCCGCACGCTTGCCGCCCGTCAACACCCTGGCACCCTTGGCGACCGCATCGGCCACCTGCCGCTCGACCAATTCCAGCTGGCTCTGGGTTGCCATGGCACCGACCTCGGTCGAGAAGCTGCCCTGCGGGTCATGGCCTTGACGCACCTTGTTGACTGCCTCGACGAGACCGGACACGAACTCGTCGTAGACCGGCTCTTCGACGTACACCCGCTCCACGGCGATGCATGACTGGCCCGAGTTGAACAGTCCGCCCCAGATCGCGCCACGGATCGTCCGCTCCAACGGCGCGTCGGACAGCACGATCATGGCGTCCTTGCCGCCGAGTTCGAGGCTGGCCGGGATGAGTCGCTCCGCGCAGCGGACACCGATGCGCCGGCCGGTGGCGGTTGACCCGGTGAACTGGACCATGTCCACCGCGTCGACGACGGCGCTGCCGGTGCCGCCGCGTCCGGTAGCGCAGCCGAGAACCTTTGGCGCACCGATCTCCTCGTTCCAGCCCCGGACGCATTCCGCCCACGCGAGCGGAGTCTCCTCCGACGGCTTGCTCAACACGGCTGCCCCGGCCATCAGCGCACCGGGAACGTCCATGAAGGGCATTCCCAACGGGTAATTCCAGGGCGTGATGACGCCGACGAGCTGATATGGCCGGTACTTGATCCGCATCGCCTTGGTCAGCGAGGCCGGGCCATGCGGTGTGCGGGTTTCGTCGGCCAGGAAGTCTGCACCGTGCTTGGTGTAGTAGTTGATAACCTCCATGCAGACCAACAACTCGATCTGCGCATCGCCCCAGGACTTTCCGGCCTCGCGGTGAACCAGCCCGAAGATGTGATGCTGATTGTCGACGATCCAGTCGAGCCACTGGCGCAGATGGCGTGCCCTGGCCTTGGGTCCCAGCGCCTCCCAAGCAGGCTGGGCTGCACGCAGCTCGTCAGCAAGCAGGCGCACCTCGTCCGCGGACTGGTCGGGCACGGTTCCGACGACGGAGCCGTCGGCCGGGTTGCGGACCTCCACCAGCGCCTTTTCAGCTTTGGCGGCGGTGTCGGTCGTCTGGCCCTCGGTGGTGGTCACAGTGCGTGTCCTCGCCTCGAATGTCGGTTCCCAGAGGATATGAGAATACTTGTCTCAATACAAGGTCACACCGCGGGCACTACGGCCAGTGAGCGCTGGTATCCGAGGATCGCCTTGTTCATGTTCACGGCAATTGCACCGACGACCTCGTCGCCGCGCAATGCTTCGACCAACAGCTTGGGCTTCTTGGTGTCGTCCCAATCTTCGGATACCACGGCGAACCGATCGGCCGCCCTGAGATACCCGGCTGATTTGATCTTGACGTCGTACTGGTCGGACCAGAACGCCGGCACCGAAACCAGGGGCTTGCGTTCGCCTTCCGGGGCAATGAGATTGGCTGCCGCGCAGTCGGCCGTGTCCCTGGCGTTGGACCAGTGTTCAATGCAGACCGGCGAGGCGCCATGCCTGTGCGGCCACGCCGCGCCATCGCCCGCGGCCGCGATGCCGGCGATGGGGTGACCCGTCATATCCAGCACGTTGCAGTAGGCGTCGCACACGACTGCACCCCCGTCGAGGGCCATACCGCTTCCGGCCAGCCACTCCGAGTTCGCCACCGTCCCGATGGCCACGAGCACCACATCGGCGCCAAGACGTTCACCATCGGCCAGCGTCACACCCTCGACCCGGTCGCCGCCGTCGATCGACGCGACCCCCTGACCGAGCCGAAACTTGACGCCGTGAGAGACATGCAACTCGATGGCACGTTGTCCGACCTCGGGACCGACCGCTGGCATCGGGTAGTCGCAGACGTCGACGATCGTGACGTCCACCTGGCGCTGGCGCAGCGTGGCGGCCACCTCACAACCGATGAACCCCGCACCGATGATGACCACCTTGGAGTGGTCGGCGACCGCCCCCTGAAAACGCTCGACATCGTCGAAGCTGCGCAGCACCATGACTCCGGCCGCTGGCCTAGCGCCCGGCCACGGCCGGGCCCGACGCCCGGTGGCGATGACCAGACCGTCGTACGCGACATCGGTACCGTCGGCCAGGGTGACCACTTGCCGGTCGCGGTCGAGAGCTGCTGCCGGTTGGCCGAGCCGCCAGGTCACATCGCTGACCTCGCCGGGCAACATGCACTGCTCCCGCGAATAGACCCCGGATAGAAGCTGTTTGGACAGTGGCGGCCGATCATATGGCCGGTGCACTTCATCCCCGATGATCGTCAGCGCACCCGAGTATCCATTCTTGCGGAGCGACTGCGCGGCACGGAAGCCAGCGAGACCGGCACCCACCACCACGATCGACTCCACGTGCGTCAGCCCTCCAGCCGGATGGCCGCGACTGGACAGTTGCGAGCTGCCTCTTCGACCTTGGCGCGCAGTTCCTCGCCCGGATGCTCATTGATTACCGACACCACGTCGTCATCGTCACCGATGTCGAAGACATCTGGGGCTGCCAGCACGCAATCCCCGTGCAGCTCACACTGATCGAGTGCAACGACGACCTTCATGACTTACCGCCTCTCTCGTCCGGCGGTCAGGCCGGTGTGATGGTGACCGGCAGCTTGTACACCCCACGCGAATACGCATCGCGCAGGTAGCTGATGTCCCCCGCCGGTTTGATGTCCTTGGTGCGCTGAAGAAGCTCCTCGAAGAGGATCTTCATCTCCAGTGAGGCTACGTGCTTGCCAAGGCACTGGTGCGGTCCGCGACCAAAACTGACGTGCGGGTTCTTCTCGCGGGACAGATCGAAGTCGTTCGGGTCGTCGAACACTCGCTCGTCGAAGTTTCCGGCAGCGAAGAGCATGAGGACTGTGTCGCCCTTCTTGATCTCCTTGCCATGCAGCTCGTGGTCTGCCGTCGCCGTGCGCACCAGATGCGTGAACGGCGAGGCGATCCGGACGATCTCCGCAATGGCGGTGGCCGGAATGTCATCGGCACGTTCGCGCATCCAGGCCATCTGGTCCGGGCGGCGCATCAGCTCCCAGATGCCATGTGACAGTGCGGTCCTCGTGCTTTCGGCGGCACCACTGGCCAGCAGTGCCACATTGCCCTGAAGTTCGTCGGCCGAGATGACGTCGACGCCGGCCTGTACCAGCTTGGTGATGACGTCGTCGCCCGGTTCCAGCCGCTTCTGTTCGCCCAGTTCGGTCGCGTAGTTCAGCAGGCTCATGATGGCGGTGAAGACGTACTCGAATGACGGCGTGATGCGGGTGTCGAACGGCGCGGCGAAGGTGTCGACCCACTTGAAGAACTGAGCGCGGTCACCCTTGGGCACGCCGAGAACGTCACCGAGCGCCTCCATCGGCATGGCGTGGCCGATGTCCTCGACGAAGTTGAAGGTGCCCTTCTCCAGTGCCGCGTCGACGATGTTGACCGCATACTCGCGGAACTTCTCCTCGAGCTTCTTGACCATCGTCGGGCCGAGGCCCTTCACCATCACGGCCCGCTGGCCGCGGTGCTTCTCGCCGTCCATCACCAGCATGGCGGGCTTGCCGCCCAATTCCGGCTTCCCCGAGATCGGCGCCACCCGCCACATGTTGACGGGGCCACCCGCCGCCGAATACAACTCCTGATCCTTGTCGACGGTCCAGATGTCCTCGTTGCGGCTGACCACCCACGCCCGGTCGATGAGCATCGGGTCGTTGAATTCGTGCTCATAGCAGGGCTCTTCGTCGCGAAGGTAGGAGTACTGATCAAGCGGGAGGCCGAAAGTGGTCGGATCGCCATTGGCATATGTCTCTGAGTCGAACACGCTGATGACGGGTTTGGTGGTGGTCATGTCGAGTCCTATCGGTATGCGATTGCTTGAGCAGGCGAACGGCGGGGCTGATGGGCACCGGGATCCGGTCCCGAATTTCAATGTATGCCCTTGGCTGGACGGTCCTCGGGTTTTGGAGAGACCCCGTCCGTTTTCTCCCGATTGATTATGAGTCTAGCTGTCTCAATTAGAATTGCTCGTGCGCCGCCTGTCAAGGTCCGCGAGTGCGCGTTGCGTCAGCGCTGTTCTGACCGAAGACCGAACGTGGCGGAGATGATGTCGCGCTGTATCTCGTTGGTGCCGGCGTAGATGGTTGGTGGGGCCTTGACCCCGGATGGTGGACACGGGATTTGTGGTTATGCGGCTTCGGGCAGCGTAGCGGGTGTGCGGGTCCTTTCGTAGGCGGCGGGGCTGACGTAGCGGCAGTAGGAGTGCCGTCGTTTCGTGTTGTAGCGGACCAGCCATCGGAAGACTTCGCGGCGGCACGTGGCGGCGTCATCCCAGCAGCTGTCGTCTTGGAGGATTTCGCGTTTGAGGGCGGCGTTGAACGATTCGGCAAGCGCATTGTCCGCGCTCGTTCCCACCGACCCCATCGACTGGACGACACCCAGATCGCGGCAGAGCTTGGCGAAATCCGTTGACGTGTACTGACTTCCGTGATCCGAGTGAAAGATGGACCCGATCACACCACTCCGTAGACTATCGGCGGCCTTCAACGCGTCCTCAACCAGCTCGGTGCGCATGTGATCGGCGATCGCCCACCCCGCGACCCGACGCGAACAGCAGTCGATCACCGTCGCCAGATACAAGTTGCCGCCGGCGGCCAGCGGCAAGTATGTGATGTCCCCGACATACTTCGTGTTCACCGCCGCGGAGGTGAAGTCGCGGCTCAGCAGATCGGGCACCTTCTGGTTCGCCGGGTCGGCCACGGTGGTCCTCACCCGTCGCCGACGGCGGTAGCCGGTGATCCCCGCGGTGCGCATCACCCGGGCCACCCGCTTGTGGTTGACCCGCTCCGCCTCGGGGGCACCGTCGTTGAGCTCGGCGGTGATCCGCGGCGCACCGTAGGTGGTGTCGGTGGTGTGCACCGCTCGAATGCGCTGCGCAAGTTTGTCATCGGCCACTATTCGTGCCGTGCGGGTCACGGCGGCGTTGACCCAGGCGTAGAACGACGACCGAGCGACGTCGACGATCTGACATAGCCACTTCACCTCAAAGGTGTCGGAGTGGTCGGCAACGAACTGGAAGCGGCTCACCAGTTCGTCTCCCCGGCGAAATATTTCGCCGCCGCCCTCAGGATGTCGCGTTCGGTGTTCAGCTTCACCGATTCGACTTCCAGTTCGCGGACCCGCGCTCGCAGCCGGATGGCCTCCTGCTCGGGAGTTTCGGCCGGGCCGGGCGGCGCCTCGGTGTGGCCCCGCCTGCGGATCGCGACACCCGCGGTTCTGAGCCAGGCCGACAGGGAGCCGTGCGCGATACCGAGATCGCTGGCGATCTGGGCGACCGTGGCGCCCTCGGTCACGCGATACAGCTCGACTGCATCGCTACGAAACTCTTCGGAGTAATTTTTCCTTGCCATCGCGGTGGATCATCTCGCTTCCCCCGGCTGAAATCCGGGATCAAGCGTGTCCAACACGCGGGGCGAAGGCCCCTGCGATGCTCAGCCTAAGGTGCCGCTCCATGTCGAACTCGGTGCTGTACCCGTAACCGCCCATCATCTGCACACCCTCCAGCGCAACTCTTTTCGCTGTTTCAGTGACCTTGACCTTCGACATCGACGTGGCTCGCACCCACTCGTCGGGCGTCCCGATCTGGTTTTCGATGGTGTGGACCGTCGCGTAGGTCAGCGTCCGTGCCGATTCGATCTCGATCGCCAAGTCGGCGATACGGTGCCGCAGAGCCTGGAACGAACCGATCGGTGTGCCGAACTGCTCGCGCTCGCGAACGTAGGCCAGCAGGTCGTCGAATGCGCGCTGCGCCATCCCGAGGCCCTGGGCGGCGCACACCAATCGCTCGCCGTTGAGGCCGGCCATCAGCTGTTTCCACGCGCCGCTTCGGACCCCACTAGCGACGATTCCGGTACGAAGACGTCGGTGAGGAACAGATCGTTGACCTCGGATCCGCCCATCGTCGAGATCGGACGGATCTGCAGGCCATCGGCATCGGCGGGCACTTCCAGCATGGTGAGGCCGTCGTGCGGCTTGACACCTCGCGATGTCCGGACCACCACCAGGATGGCGCTGGCGAACTGGGCGTCCGAGCACCAGGTCTTCTGTCCGCAGATGCGCCACCCGCCCTCGACCTTCTCGGCCTTGCAACCAATGGCTGCCGCGTCTGAGCCCGCACCGGGTTCGGAGATGCTGATCGACATCACGTGGCCCGCGCAGATGGCGGCGAGGGACCGCTGCTTCTGCTCCTCCGAGGCGAATCGCTTGTAGATTCCCGCCGCAGTATGTGATGGGCCCGCCCCGTGTACCGGAGCCAGCCCGTACCAGAGTTCTTCGAACAGCACGACCTGCTCGGTCAGCCCACCGCCAATGCCGCCGTACTCCTCTGGTATCGCAACGCCGAGATAGCCCAGAGCTGCATGTTTCTCGTACGTGCCTCGGTGATGTTGCTCGGCGTCGTGATTTGTCAGCGCGCGCCGCCGTTCCCGGGTGCCGCATTCCCGAACACAGAATTCGCGCACGGCGACACCAAAGTCACGCTGGTCCTCGTTGAGTGGGGGCTGCATGGTGGGGTTCCTTGTCTGGTCGCAGTCTGGCGGCACGGTGCGGTCTGCTAGGTCGCCTACGCTCGAGAGAACGATCATTCGCACAGAATGCGACCCGTTCATGTAAGAGCAGATTCGTTTCGAATATTGGCTCGTGGTCAGCGGAGGTCAATTGGTCACTGCGCTTAATGGCGTGTGAAGCTGCAGGTCACGACGCCCGACGCTTCCCAAGCGCCGATGAACCGGCCGCTCGAGGAACGCAAGCTGGCCGCGACGATGGCGATAACGATCGTTTACAAATGTGTGCGTCAACTGCTATCTTGGCGTCCACAGCGACTGTCACCGCTGCCGCTCGAACCCCGAGGAGGGAACATGGGATACCCGCTGCCGCAGGAGACAGCTCTTCGCGGCCCGTTCGCGCCGATGCGATTTGAGGCCACCGTCGAAGAATGCATCGTTAGCGAGGGTGAAATCCCCAAAGACCTTGCCGGCGGCTACTACCGGGTCGGGCCGACGTGGAAGCGACCAACGAGGCAGGGCACGAACCCACTGCTGAGCATGGACGGCATGGTGCAGGGCATCACGTTCGACAACGGCCGGGCCGATTTCCGCAACCGCTGGGTCCGCACTCCGAAGTACAAGCTCGAGGAGAAGCACCAGCGCGGCATGTTCTCATGGAGTGATGGCGCGTTCCACGACTGGCGCGACTTCGCCTATGGCGACGTCGAGCGAGATGCGTACAACCGGCATACGCCGCAGGGCGTCAACAACATCAACGTGTTTCCGTTCAATGGCCAGATGGTGGTGTCTGGCGAACAAGGCGGAGCACCAATAGCCTTGGATCCGATCACCCTGGAGACCACGGGCATCGTGGACTGGTCGCCGTCGCTCTCAGCGGGCATCCACGAGCAGGTGGCATTCGGCGATTGCGCGTTCTCGGCTCACCCCAAATGGGATCACGACACCGGCACGCTCTACGGCTGGACCTACCGGGACGTGGCGCCGTACGTCACCCTGCACACCGTGCACCCTGATGGCCGCGTCGACAGCCGCGACCTCTGGGACGCGCCATACAACACTGTGGCCCATGACATCTGGCTGACTCCCGAGTGGATGGTCATGCCATTTCAGCCGTTCCTCATCGACAAGGCAGCGATCTCGAAGGGGAAGAACGTCTGGGCCTGGGACCCCGAGCTGCCGATCATCATCGCGCTGATTCCGCGCGATGACATGGAGGGTGAGATTCGCTGGATCAAAACCGACCTGCCTGCGCAGTACGTGATGCACACGATGTCGGCAAATGTGAAAGACGGCAAGCTGATCCTTGACGCACCGATCTTCGATCGGCCGCCGTTCCCGTTCGAGCAGGACTTCAAAGAGGGCGACGACGTCGCGCTGTTCTTCTCGATCGCCTCGAGCACCCTCGGCCGCTGGACTGTGGACCTGGCCACCGGAGCGACCAAGACCGAACAGCTCTCGGACCGGCCGAGTGAGCTGCCGAAGGTCGACGAAAGGTTCTACGGTAAAGGCTATTCGTGGGGTTGCCAGGTCGGCGGTGTCGTCAAGCGCAACGGTATGTCGATGAACAGCCTGGTGACCACCAACATGGACACGCTTTCCGAACAGGTGTATCAGATCCGCGCAGGAGAACCCGCCGCGGTTCTCGAGTGCAGCTTCGCGCCGCGGCACAAGGACTCTCCGGAAGGCGACGGCTACGTCATCGTCCCGGTGTCCTGGTACGCCGAGAAGCGAAGCGAGTACCTGATCTTCGACACCTACGACATCACCACCGGGCCCATCTGCCGGATCGAGCTGCCGTTCGCGTTCGGCTGGACACCGCACGGGCACTGGATGGACTTCCGGTAGTGGCGACCAAGAGGACGAGGACCGTCTTCACCGAGCAGCAGGACGAATTCCGGGCTGTCGTCCGACAGTTCTTGACCGACGGGGTCGTCGGAGACTATCCGGGGTGGG
Source organism: Mycolicibacterium sp. TUM20985 (assembly GCF_030295745.1). Lineage (NCBI taxonomy): Bacteria > Bacillati > Actinomycetota > Actinomycetes > Mycobacteriales > Mycobacteriaceae > Mycobacterium > Mycobacterium antarcticum. The sequence continues at coordinate 4,055,650 of NZ_AP027291.1, read as the reverse complement.
TGCGCGACGGTAAACCCGCGCGGCGGTTCTGGAAGGGGGCGGCCGGGCTCGGCATCCTCGGCATCGGTGTGCCCGAACAGTATGGCGGCTTCGTCGATTCTGACTATCGACATAGCGCGGTGGTCACCGAGGAGATCCAGGCACTCGGCCTAGCCGTCGGCGGGTTGCGGGTACAGACGGACATCTGCCTGCCGTATCTACTGCACTACGGCTCGACGGAACAATGCGCGGAGTGGCTGCCGCGGATGACGGCGGGTGAGGTGGTGGTGGCGCTGGCGCTCTCGGAGCCGGGTGCCGGCTCCGACCTGAAGGCGATGTCGACGCGTGCCTACAGGTCTGGCGACCACTACGTGGTCAACGGTGCCAAGACGTTCATCTCCAACGGGGCTACGGCCGATCTCGTCATCCTGGCGGTGAAGACCGACCCCGAGGCCGGTCGGCGGGGGATCAGCCTGTTGCTGGTCGACACGTCAACACCTGGGTTCGACCGTGGTCGCAAACTCGACAAGCTCGGTCTGCGGGCGCAGGACTTAGCTGAGATGTCCTTCACCGACATGGTGGTCCCGGCCGAGAACCTGCTTGGCGAGGAGAACCAGGGTTTTGCGTACCTGACCTCGAATCTGGCGCAGGAGCGGTTGTCGATCGCGCTCAACTCCCAGGCCGCGGCCGCCGCGACGCTGGCGTGGACCGTGGAGGAGTTGCGGGGCACCGAACTCGGGCAGGACGCCAAGTTCACGCTGGCGCAGTGCGCCGCCGAGGTGGCCGCGGGCCAAGCGCTGATCGACGGCGCACTGCACCGCCATGTTTCTGACCGTCTCAGCGGTAGCGATGCCGCCGTCGCCAAGCTGTACTGCACCGAGTTGCAGGGCCGGGTGGTAGACCGCTGCCTCACGTTGTGGGATCCCGGCACCGCGTTGCGCAGTGACTCGCGGATAGGGAATGCCTATCTCGATGGGCGGGTGAGTCGCATTTACGGGGGGTCGAGCGAGATCATGAAGGTGATCATCGGCCAGGACATGGGCTTGTGAGCACCGCGTGAGAAGTTCGGGGAGCGCCAACGGCTGGTGAGCGCTCTGCGTAAACTGCTGCCGTGACACGCGACGAAGAGATACTGGCCTCGGCAGAGAAGCTGTTCTTCGAGCGCAGTTTCGACGGCGTCGGCGTCGACGAGATCGGGAAGGTTGCCGGGTCGAGCGGCTCGGCACTCTACCGGCACTTCAACAGCAAGGACGCGATTCTCGCCGCGCTCTTCGACAAGGTGCTCGATACGCTGCTGGTCCGCATCGGCGAACCCGACGACGACCCCGAGGTCGAACTCGAGAAGCTCATGAGATCGTTTGCGAGCCTGGCGAAGAGCCATGAGCGGCTGGTCGCGATCTGGTTGCGCGAGCAGCGATCTCTCGCTCAGCGGTACCGCCGCGAACACGATCGTCGTCTCCGCCGCATCACCGAACGCTGGGTCAGCTGCCTGCAACGTTGCTATCCGGAGCGATCGACGGACGAGATCGTGACCGCCACTCGTGGCGTGCAACTGCTGCTGATGTCCGAGGCGTTGCGGCCACCGACCGGCAGGCGCGCCAAACAGGCCGAGGAGCTACTCGTGCAGATGGGCCTGGCAAGTCTCCTGGCCTTGCAGACGCCCCCGATCTAGACGTCACCGAGCGGACGTCAGCCTCAACGGGCCAGGGCTACAGGCCAATTCCCGCGGCGATCGTACGGCGCGGGTCGGAATGGGCCTGTGCGGCCAGCCCGAGGAAACGCGCGTCGGCGAACGCCAACGAGATGGGATACTCACGCATGTAACCGTAACCGCCGTGCAATTGCAGGCCCTGGTCCGCGGCCTGATGGTTCAATGCTTCGCCGCGCAGACGTAATGCCGCCGCGTCGTCAGCGTCCAGCGTTCCAAGACTGCGCGAGCGCAGGCAGGCGTCGGCGAGGGCGGTGATCGATTTCAGATCAGCCGACAATTCGGCCAGCCGAAAGCGGGTGTTCTGGAACTCAGCGAGACTGCGTCCGAACACCTTTCGGGTCGAAACGTAGTCGATGGTCAGTGCCATCGCGGCACGGGCCGCGGCCAGCGCCAGGACACCGAACCAGAGGTCGAGATCACGCTGCGCCGTGGCGGCACCTTCCGGCCCCACCACCGCGCCATCGCTGAGTCGCGCACCGGTGCACACCACATCTGCTATCGCCGCGTCGGATGCCGCCAGGCTCCCCAGCACGGGTTCAACTGTGACGCCGTAAGAGTCGACGGCCAGGAGTACCGCCTTGGGCTCCGGGTCGCCGTGGGGGAGGAGGAGCAGATCCGCCAATCGACCGCCGGGAACGCCTGGTACGACACCTGTCAAAACGGCGGGATCGGCCGCGATGGACCCCCGCCCCGCGGGCAGGCCGACTAGCTCGCCACTGGCGAGACCCGGCGCCCAGCGGGCTCGGTCGGCGTCGGTGCCGTGATTGATCAGGAACGGGATGACCACACCTGCGTGAAGTGCGAATATCAGCGCGAGGCCGGTGGCACCGGCCGCAATTGTCTCTTCGACGAGCACCGCCAGGAATCCCACGTCTGCGGTCCCACCGCCGCCAAACTCTTCGGGCACCGTGATGCCCAGGAAACCCGCCTCGCCGGCGGCGGTGATCACGGCGCGCGGGATGGTGCCATCACGTCGCCAATCATCAAGGTGCGATGAAACTTCGGCGGTGACGAAGGCTCGGACGCTTTTGCGGAACGCTTCGTGGTCTTCGTCGAACAACGACGTGCCCACTGAAGCCAGTGCCTTCGGCGCGGTCAGCAAGTCACCCCACCCCGTTCATCGCGGAGCCATTCGAATCGCGCCGTCGAGGCGGATCGTCTCACCGTTGAGCATCGGGTTGTCGATGATGCTTAACGCGAGTCGGGCGTATTCGTCGGGCTGGCCCAGGCGACTGGGATGAGGCACCGATGCGGCCAGCGACTGCCGCACCTCATCAGAAAGCCTTGCCAGCAGTGGTGTTTCGAACGTTCCGGGAGCAATCGTGCACACGCGGATTGCCTTTGAAGCCAAGTCCCTGGCCGCCACGATGGTCATCCCGACGATGCCGGCCTTGGACGAGGCGTAGGGAATCTGGCCAATCTGACCTTCGAAGGCGGCGACGGACGCGGTCAGGATCGCTACGCCGCGGTCGCCGTCGAGCGGCTCGTTCTTCGCCATCTGGGCGGCGGCCAGCCGGAGTACGTTGAACGAACCAACGAGGTTGAGTTGGACTATCTCGCTGTAGGTCTCTAGTGAGCCGGGGGTGCCGTCCCGGTTGACCAGCCTGACTGGACCGCCACGGCCTGCGCAGTGCACCACTGCACGAAGCGGCCCGCGGTCCGCGGCGGCATTCATCACCGCTGTCATGTCGTCACCGCTGCGGACGTCCGCGGCCACGAACTGCACCGCGTCTCCGAGTTCCTTGGCGATGGTCTCGCCATCCGAGGTCAGCAGGTCGGCGATCACCACATGGGCGGCGCCTTTGGATACCAGGCGTTCGACGGTCGCCCGGCCCAGGCCGGATGCGCCACCAGTGACGACCGCACTGATTCCATCAATCTGCATGTGCTTCAGATCCTTTCGTCGTCGCAGTCGTTAGAGGCGTTCGATGACGGTGGCGTTGGCCATTCCGCCCGCTTCGCACATGGACTGCAGGCCGTACCGGCCACCGGTGGCCTCCAGCGAGTTGAGCATGGTGGTGAGCAGCCGTGCCCCGGATGCGCCGAGCGGGTGGCCGAGCGCGATCGCGCCGCCGCGGGGGTTGAGCCGGGCTGGGTCGGCGCCGAAGTGTTGCGCCCACGCCATGGGCACCGGAGCGAACGCCTCGTTGATCTCGTAGTGGTCGATGTCGTCGATCGACAGGCCGGACCGCGTCAGCAGCTTCTCGGTGGCGGGCAGTGGACCGGTGAGCATCGCGATTGGGTCGTCACCGGCGAGGCCGAAGGCGTGAAAGCGGGCCCGAGGGGTCAGGCCGAGTGCATGTGCGGTGTCATCGCCCATGATCAGCACCGCCGTCGCGCCGTCTGCCAGCTGTGACGAGTTTCCCGGCGTGATGTGCCAATCGCCGATCTCGGGGAAGCGCTCGTCCATCTCGGGTGAGTAGAAGGACGGCTTTAGGGCCGCCAGGCCCTCGGCGGTGGTCGACGGTCGGATGGTCTCGTCGGTGGACAGCGTGCCATCCGGCGTGCTGATGGGCACGATCTCGCCACTGAAGTCGGCGGCCGCGGCATTGGTGTGCGACTGGGCGGAGAACTCGTCGATCGCTTCCCGGTCGAGCTTCCAGCGGGACGCCACCAACTCGGCAGAGACTCCTTGTGATACCAGTCCGGGCGCGTAGCGCTCGAGCACCGACGGTCCATAGGGGTCCATGTTGATCCGGGAGGTGAGCATCGGAATGCGGCTCATCGACTCGACGCCGGAGGCCACCACGATGTCGCATGCCCCCGAGATGACCGCCTGTGCCGCGAAGTCGGCGGCCTGCTGGCTGGATCCGCACGCACGGTTGATGGCCACCGATGGCACCGTCTCCGGCAAACCCGCGGCGAGCCACGCCCACCTACCGATGGGTCCGGCCTGTTCACCGACCTGGCTGACGCAACCGGTGATGACGTCGTCGACCAATGCCGGGTCGATGTCGTTGCGCTCGAACAGGTGGCGGAGAACCTGGCCGAGCAAGTCGACCGGGTGCACACCGCTCAGGGCGCCTCCTGGCCGGCCGTCCTTGGACGCCTTGCCCTTTGCCATCGGCGAACGGATGGCGTCGACGATAACTGCGCTACGAGTCATTTCCTGTGACCCTCTGACTGTCTACTTCGTGGGAGCTGCCGAGGCGATGGCTACGGTGTCCCAGCACGAAGTCGGCGATGAGGCCGGACGTCGATCGCTGCATGTCGAACCTAACGTGTTTGAGGTCTGCGGGAGGACCGCTGATTTTAGAACCATAGCGTCTCACTAAGCTCGCGGCAAGAAGCCGCCAGCCGTGGTGCTCGGTCATTCGGTCTTGGGGCCGCGCGACGAGCCCCCGACGATCATGGTGCCCTGGCTGGTGGCGCAGCGGTCTCGGTTGTGGTCCTCGACCACCACCTCGATGAACTTGGTCCGGCGGCCGCCGAGCGTCGTGGCCCGGAAGGTGATGGGGGCCATGGCCGGTAGATGGAACTGGAACTGCAGCGACCCCGTCGCGGGCAGTCCGTCGACGTTCTGGCGACGCGTGATCGCCCCCATGACCTGATCGGCCGCGGCGGCAACGGTGCCGCCGTTGACGGCGCCGTTGGGATTGGGCGTTAGGGTCGAGCAGTCCATGATGGACACCGCCGAATGGGCCTCGAGCGCTAAGCACACCAGGCCGAGCTCACGACAGTACGGAAGCGCGTTCGCCCAGCCAACCCAGTCGATGTCGTCTCCGACCTCCGGATCCCACCAGCGGGTTGGGACGGCTTCGCCGTAGAGCGCCATGGTCCTCCGATCTTGATGTCAAGCTGAATGCAAGCATACGACTGCGATGTGAACGATCGTTCCGGCGGGTGCCGGCTGAGCCTAGCCGTGAACAATGTGCACGTTGACACGGGCTAGTGACTCGGGTAATTATGAGATGGATAAACTTAAAAAAGATTGCCCTCGGTCATGCCGAATCTGAATCGCACCGTAGGCGGACCGTCAGCACACGAGCGGAGTTAGGACATAGTCATGGGACTCGCCGATAACAAGGTCGCCTTCATCTCGGGGGTTGCTCGCGGGCAGGGACGCTCACACGCGGTTCGGCTGGCCGAAGAGGGCGCCGACATCATCGGTTTCGACATCTGCGCCAACGATAACGCGGTGGAGTATCCGCTGGCCACGCCGGACGATCTTGAGGAAACGGCATCGCTGATCGAGAAGTTCGGCCGCAAGGCAATTCTCGAGGTCGCCGACGTGCGCGATTACGACGCGGTCAGGCGGGTCGTCGACAACGGCGTCGCCGAGTTGGGCCGCCTCGACATCGTGCTGGCGAACGCCGGGGTCATGGCCATCACCGGTAAACACCGGCTGCGGCGTGAGGCCTGGTTCGCCGGCATCGACATCATGCTCAACGGCGTGTTCAACACCGTGGAGGCGGCGCTTCCGCACGTGAAGGCTGGCGGTCGCGGCGGCTCCATCGTGATCACCAGTTCGACCGCCGGCCTGACGGGTGGTCTTTCGGACGGATCGCCGGGGATCCAGGGATACATCGCAGCCAAGCACGGCGTGGTGGGCCTAATGCGGGGATGGGCTAATTGCCTTGCGCCGGAAAACATCCGGGTGAACACAGTGCACCCCACCGGGGTGAACTCGCCGATGGTTGCCAATGAAGCGTTTGCACGGTTCGTCCAGGAGTATCCCGAGGTGGCCGGGATCCTGCAGAACCCGCTGCCGGTCCCCAACGGGCTGCTCGAGCCGGAGGACGTCACGAACTCGATCATGCATCTGATCTCTGATGCCGGGAAGTTCATCACGGGCAGCACCTTCACGGTGGACGCCGGTTTCAGCAACCGGGCCTGAGCTCGACGCGCCGGCCCGGTGGACTGCCTGGGCCGGCGTGGTCGCCACGGCAAGGACTTGGCCGTCCGCGGTTGGCTGTCGACCGGGTGCCTCCCAGTCGCCTGTCGCCAACAGGACAGGAACGTCGAAGTGCCCACAGTAGGCGGAATGGCATCGTCGGATGCGCGCCACGCAGCCCACGGTTGCCCTGAGCGGGGTTGTAAAGCTCTCCGCGAAGCGGCGTTCGGTCACGTTCGACGCAACCTGACCGAAGAACTGCCAGGGCGTCGCCTCTGTGGGCTGGTGCCATGAAGCCGCAGGCCCGCGGCGCGGCCACGACCGACCAAGCCGACGCTCAATACGAAGTGGGCGTCGCGCATTACGCACTTGGTGGCGAGGATTCGGTGCTCCAAGCCGAGGTCTGCTGGCGCGAAGCCGCCAATTTCGGACATGCGGGCGCGCAGTACAACCTCGGTATCGTGTTGTACGAGCGTGCTGATGCGCGGTCGGTGGCCGAGGCGGAGTGGCGGTGGTGCCAAGCGGCCGAGAACGGACACGCGGGCGCGCAATACAACCTCGGAGTGCTACTCGATCTGCGGGGCGACATTTCTGGGGCCGAGCAATGGTGGCGCCGTTCGGGAGGAGCGGGAAATTCGACGGCTCTACACAACCTGGGGGTGCTTCTCCTCGATCGTGCACCCGATGAAGCCGAAGACTGTTGGCGTCAGGCGGCATTCGCCGGAAATGCAGCCGCTCAGTACGACCTTTGCGCACTCTTGGCTCGACGCGGTGATGTTGAATCCGAGATGTGGTTGCGTCGGGCAGCCGAAAGCGGTCACCCCGACGCGCAGCACGACCTCGGACACGTCCTTCAACTTCAATCCGATTCGTCGTCGATATCGGAGGTCGAGTGCTGGTGGCAGAGGGCGGCAGGAGCGGGGCACTGCGAAGCGCAGTACAACCTTGGCGCATTGCTTTACGCGCGTGGCGACATGCCAGGCGCCGAGCGGTGGTGGCGAAGTGCGGCCGAGGTGGACCACGTCAGCGCCCAACACGGCCTTGCTGTCCTGCTATTCCAGCACGGCGATGGCGATTCGCTAGCCGAAGCGGGGCGATGGTGGCACGCCGCAGCAAGCGCCGGACATATCAAGGCGCGTAACAACCTTCGAGCACTTCGAGAACTGAGCGCAAATGGCGACGAAAGGTGAGGGGGACCCGTTTGGTGGTCCAGTCGCTATGCGACTTGGGGTTGGTGGGTCGTGGTCCACTGTAGAGCGAACTCGGCTGGAGTGCGTTCGCCGTGGGCGGAGTGCGGCCTGTTGGCGTTGTAGTCGCAGCGCCAATCTTCGATGATCACGCGAGCCTCCAGCAGCGAGTAGAAGCGCCACGAGTTGAGCAGTTCATCACGTAGCCGACCGTTGAACGATTCGATCCAGGCGTTCTGCCACGGCGAACCGGGATCGATGAAAAGCGAACCGGCACCGTTGAATCGGCACCAATCACTGACCGCGTGCGCCACGAACTCGGGACCGTTGTCGAAGCGCACGTAGTAGGGCGCCCCGTGGGCGAGGACCAGGCGATCCAAGACCTCGACGACACCGTCGGCGTCGATGGAGCGGTCGACTTCGATCGCGAGCGCTTCGCGGGTGAACTCGTCGATCACGTTCAACATCTTCATGGTGCGGCCATCGGCGGTGGTATCGAACTGAAAGTCCATCGCCCAGATCACATTCGGACGGATCGGTGACATCGCGCCCACGGCGACACCGATACCGGTCAGACGCTTCTTCTTGCGGCGTTGCGGGACCCGCAGACCCTCCTCACGCCACAGACGACGGATTCTCTTGTTGTTGACCTGCCAGCCAGCTCGGCGGGCCATCTTGGCTGCGCGCCGCCACCCCCAGCGAGGCCGGTCGGTGGAAAACCGGCGCAGCCAGGCACGTAACTCGGCCTCCTCCTCGGTGATCGGCGGTGGCGTCAGGCGCATCGTGGAGCGGTGGATGCCCACCACCGTGCACGCTCGGCGTTCGGATACCCCGAACCGGTCGCGCAGCACCTGGACGGCGCGGCGCTTGCGGTTCGGGGTTAGAAGTTTCCCGCCGAAAGGTCCTTGAGCATGTCAATGTCGAGGGCCTGGTTGGCGACCAGCTTCTTCAACCGGGAGTTCTCCGACTCGAGTTCTTTGAGCCGTTTGGCCTCGTTCGCCTTCATGCCGCCGTACTGGGCAAGCCAGCGATGCCACGTCGACTCAGCGATCTCCAGATGCCGGCACACCTCGTCGAGTGCCTGACCGCCGGCGAGGAGCTTGTGGCCCTCGGCGAGCTTGCGAATGATCTGATCCGGCGTATGCCGCCGGCGCTTGTTCGATGCCATGTCGTCGTCGATTCTTCCTGCCCGAACACTCGGGCAACAGAGTCGCACAACAACTGGACCACTACGACGGGCTCACCTCAAAGGAACGGCTGATGACGAAGCCGCCACGGTGCTTGCTTCCCAGACCGGCCGTGGAGGGCAGATGCTCTATCAACCGATCAGCAGCTATAAACAGGTCGAGTTGGATACACGAGCTGGGGAAGTCCTCCAATAACGGATACCCGGGCCCTGCGGCAACTCGTCGGCTATGTCTCGCCCGCAGCGACTTCGCCGCTTGAGAAGATGATGTGAATGCCCAAGGCTTCGAGCGACGCCTCGATCGCCTTGGATGAGCGTTTGGCGAACATGCCGCCTTCCAGACGAAGGGGCATCATCGTCAACATCGCGCGGACGAGGGTCCGGGCGGCCAACTGAGCGGCGGGACTACCCACGGCTGCGACGGGACTCGAGGCAGCGGCATGCTCGAGAAAGCGACTTGCTCCTGCGACGTGTCGGGCTTCGTGCTGGTCACGCAGGCGGGCGCTTTCTGGGGTTGCACCAGGTAGGTGGCTGTAGAGGATCTTGGACGCGTCCGGATGGTCGGTCACCCACTGATAGGCGCCGTGAATGATGACGAACAGTCCTTCTGCGGATCCCCGATCAACGCCGCTGACGGCCGACGCGGCTGCGACTGCCGCGTCCAAGCTCTCGTACACCACGGCAGTGGCCGCGTCGAAGACGTGGGCCTTGGTGGGGAAGTGGTAGTAGACGCTCGAGGCCGAAACCTTTGCCGCATCGGCGATGTCATTGACGCTGGTCTCGACGAACCCACGTTCGGCGAAGACGGACACCGCAGCGGCGATGATGTCATCCCGTCGCGACGGACGATGCGCAGCCCTGTGGAAACCATCTTCGGATTCGGCGATCGCGATCAACGTTTCGCACCTCACCCATCGTCTGTTCGTCTGTAGTTACTATAGATTGGTGCCAGTAAAGCGCAGCGCACACCGACCGTCACGCAAGCAGTCAGTCGTGGAGGCGGCATTGCGTCTGTATACAGATTGTGAGCCTGCTTCGATCACCGTGGCCGACATCGCGGCTGAAGCCCAAATGACGGCCGCGGCCGTGTACTACCACTACGCGACCAAGGAGGACATCCTCCTCGATGGGCTGTCCGCGTTCGCCGACGCCCTTTCCGGGTACGTGACTTCCCTACTGGCCGATGAAGCTGCATCTCCTGCCGACCTACCCGTGCGCCTGCTTGACTGGTTGGGTCAGCGTCGGCATGCCGCTACGGTCTGGTTTACCTACAACGGAAACCTCGGAATGGCTGTCGAGGCACGTCGGCGCATCACCAACGAGTTTCTGGTCGCCGAGATTCTCAGGAGCGTGAGGACCCACCGGCCCGACTACTCCCTACCGCACGCCTCCGTCGTGGCGGTCGGTCTGCACTCGGCAGTTGAAATCAGTGCCAGCGCCTGGTTGGTGCCGGACGACGTCCTCGTGTCCGGTCGCGAGGACGATTTTCGACGCGAGGTAGCAGCTCTGGGGGCCAAGGTTCTATCGGCGCCTGCGCCGGTCCACTAGATCCGCGGGCAACGGCAGTGAGACGGTTTGTTCACTGGCATTAAGAGAAGGTTGCCCTCGTATGACTCGACGGACCATCGGAGCGACCGTGGCGTGAATCGGGTTCCCGACGGTGGCGCCGGGTGGCCGAAGTCCAATCGGCCCGGGATTGCCTCGATCTCCGACATGCGCGCGCGTCGACGAGATTGGTCAGCGGGTCGGCGGGCACCCTTTCCAGGGCCATGACCGTCGTGGGGCCGCGTCAGTGGCGCAGCCAGGTACCTCGCAGACTGTCGTCAGAACCTTCCGGTGCCAGTGGCGTGAACGGTCTCTCACTACTTCCCTCCTCATGGTCGACTGCCAGCGACGCTCCTACCGCGGTGTGGCGCGGATGTTCGCTAGCTTTGCCTAACCCCGGCGCGGCGCCGTCGGTGGCGGAGCGGGCGCAAATGGGGTGAGGTCACCCCAACGGGTCGCGGGGCATGATCCAGCTCACAAACTCAGCGCCCGACCGCGACGGTTGATCGAGCATCGATTGGACAGATTCGCCGACACGGTCTGCGATGTGGACTCCTGACCTGGTATTTCTAAGATTCCCGATCTCTTTATCAACAGTGCATGTCAAGAGGGATAACTAAGTATCCAGGACGTCCAGAAACGGCTTGTGCTGTCCTCAAAAAATGGTGTACCGTCGTGTCGCAGACGGCTGTGTCTTGAATCACAAACGAGGTGGGTCAGCGCGAGCTGTCACAAGCCACTAAGGAGTTGGCTATTCCATGCGAATCGAACACGGACAGGAGCGCGACGCGTGATGCCGTCGTTCAGCTCTAGTGCGAGACCTCTTCGCGGGGTCGGCGATTTCTTCGCCATATCGGCGCATGACCTCGTGGTGACGTTCAAACCGTCGTTCACGCGGCGGGATCGTCTACTCCAGATGTGGTTCGCCGGGTGGGCGACGATCCTCCTGGCAACCATGCTGACGGTGTCCACCCTCATGGGCCCGCTGTTCGACTCAGGTGCCGCCAGCGTCTCCGACACCGGTGCAGCGACGACGTCGGTCACCCAGATCGGTCTCGTGGTAACGGTGCTCGTCGTCGCCAGCGCGATAAGTATGACGTTGCTGTCCGGCTCGGCCGAGGTGATCCCGGGGATGGTCGAGGGGGCTTCGTTCGGAATGGCAGCGTCCCATCTGTCGCCATCACGCACGCCGTCACTTCCAGTCGCATCTATGGTCGCCCGATGGTAGGAACCGCAAGCCTCCCTACGGTGTCCAGTCGGCCCGGCGGCCACAAGCAACCGCGGACGTCTACGATGCGAAAGACATTTGGCCGGAGGGTATCCCTGTTCGGTGCCGTTCCGGTCCGGGCGGCGAGTACCACGGGCCGCGCGATACATCTTGCCGTCTCCGTGTTTCGCTATGCCGTCATCGACACCTTTACCTTGCGGCTGCCGGTCAGCGAATTCCTTTGGCAGGCTTGGGCACTGCTGAAGGTGACCGCGACGCCGGCAGTTCTGATGGCAATACCGATCGGCGGGATCGTCACGGTCGTGGTTTCGGGATTGGTGGCTCAAGTGGGTGCGACGGCGCTACTCGGCGCAGCGAGTGGAGTGGGCGTCCTACGGCAGGGCGCGCCCGTCACCGCAGGGTTGCTGATGGGTGGCGCCGCGGCCTCAGCCATCGCGTCGGACTTCGGGGCACGTGCCATCCGCGAGGAACTCGACGCCATGCGGGTGCTCGGCGTAGATCCGGTACGGCGTCTGGTGGTGCCTCGGTTCTTGGCGCTGCTACTGATCGCCCCGATCCTCACCTTAGTCATCATCGTGTCCGGCACGGCGTCGGCGTTCCTGCTGTCGGTCACGGTCAGTGGTGTGGCGCCGGGGAGCTTCTGGGGTTCCTTCGGGACGTTCGCGAAGATGACCGACGTGTACTTCGCGTTCGCGAAGGGCCTCGTCTTCGCCGCAATCGTTGCGGTCATCTCGTCGATGCGAGGCATGGAAGCGAAGGGCGGTCCGCGAGGTGTTGCCGATGCCGTGAATGCGGCCGTCGTCATCAACGTCGTGCTCATCCTCTTCGCGAACCTGGTCATCACTCAGATATCGACGATGTTCTTCCCGACGGCGGTCGCGTGATGTCGGCACCCTCGGTTCTTGGACGCGCAGGTTCGACTGTCGTGGGATCGGTTCAAGGGATGCTCACCGGGTTCGGGCAGTGGACCTTGTTCATTGGGCAGGTGTTCTTCTACTTGCCACTGACGATCCGCAAGTACAGCCGACAGACCTTGGCGGCCACGATCAACATGGCTTGGGGCAGAGGCTCGCTCATCGTCGACGGCGGCACGATCAGTGTCCTGCTGCTCCTCGGAATCGCAACCGGCGCCTCGTTGGGCATCGAGGCGCTCGCGACACTGAACATCCTGGGTTTTGGGTCACTGGCCGGCATCATCGGCGGAATCGGTGCCGTTCGCATCCTTGGACCCATCGTCGCCGGGATCGCGTTCATGTCGCAGGCGGGCACGCGGATGACCGCCGAGATCGGGGCGATGCGCATATCGGAGGAGATCGACGCGGTCGAGGCAATTGGGTTGCGGCCTATACCCTTCGTCGTGGGCACTCGGTTGATCGGCGCGCTCACGTGTGTCATCCCCGGCTACCTGCTGACCATCATGGGGGTCTTCTACACGATCGAAACGGTGGTCGTCCTCTTCAGCGGCGAACACGGCGGCACCTACACCCACTACTTCGTCCAATTCATGAACCCGATCGACCTCCTCTACTCAACGATCAAGTTGAGCATCTACTGCATCGCAGTAACGCTGATCCATTGCTACTACGGATACTTCGCCTCGGGTGGCCCAGTCGGTGTCGGCATGGCTTCTGGTCGCGCCGTGCGCGCGAGCCTGGTGACGATCGTCGTCTTGGATTTCACGACGACTGTGTTGCTATGGGGCCTCCGGCCCGAATTCATATTCAAGGGATAGTGGGCATTTCATGCTAAGAGGATCGGCGCAACATCAGCAGCGGGTGTTGATGGCCATCGGCGCTGCCGTGCTGCTGTGCGGCGCCCTGGTCGTTTCACTCATCGTCTGGAACCCATTCGGTGGGCGACCCGAAGGACTGTTCTCCATCGCGATCACGACCCCATACGTCGGACAAGGCGTGGAAGCGGGGACAGTGGTCGTACTGCATGGCGTCAAGGTCGGTCAGGTCACCCACGTCACCAATACCGCTGGCGGTGGCGTGCAGCTCGACACCGAGCTGCAGACTCAGCCCACCCAGGGTCTCACCAACACCATGAACATTGATTTCCGGCCAATCAACTACTTTGGCGTCCCCGGCATCAACGTGATCCCGAATTCGGGCGGCCAACCACTTCGGGACGGGAGCGACATCACGCTGGTCCCGACGGGAAACTTCACCCTCTCGGAACTGCTAACCCAATTGGGAAATGTCTCCCAGGCCTCCCTGACGCCACAGCTCATCCAAGTCATCGATCGCGTGACCCGCTACACCGACGGACTCAACCCGCTGTTCGAAACTGCGGTGACGATATCGAGAGCGGTCGAAGCCGTGCAAACGGACCCCACGGAAGAACTGGTGACCAAGCTGTCGTCAGCGGTCGCAGCAGTACCGCCATTCGCCGACGCGGCGATCGTCGCCGGCAGGCGAATCCAGGATTACAGCTATTACCCCGGACAAGCCGTTGAACCAGCTGCGTCCAGTGGCCCGAAGCTGGAATTCCCGTACATGACAAATGTGAAGACCCCAAGCTTGGGCGAAGTACCCGAGGATTACTTCAAGGACCATTACGTGGGCACCTTGGATGCGGTGCAGACAGGTCTCTTTGCATCTGTGGGTAAACTCGTCAGCAGCCACGTGGATGATCTGACGCCCTTGATCTCCGGTATCAAAGCAATTTCGGACACGGGGCCCGTATTGCTGCGACCGCAGGACGTGGCTGAAAAACTCTCGGAATTGCGTTCGCGGTTCGAAAACCTTTATGCCGGCAATGGCGATCAGCATGCAATTTCGGTACGAATCCTATTGGACGGTCTTCCCGGCGTGGCGGCGCCGGTCGGGATCGTAATAGAAGGCACGCCATGAAGCTCACCTCCTCCAGCTGGCGGATCGCCATCGCGCTCGCAGTCTCGGTCGTGCTCTTCATCTTGCTGTCGAACACCCTCATCAACCCCGTGGCGGTCGATACGCGGACCTACACTGCCCAGTACACGGACGCGTCCGGGCTTCATCCCGACGGCGATGTGCGCGTCCGGGGAGTTCGGGTGGGAAAGATCGAATCCGTCGACCTCGCCAGGGTCAATGGACAGAATGTCGCGCAGGTCAAGTTCACCCTGGACAAGCAGTACGGCGTCGTGGGGGTGACGAGGCTCGCCATCAAGTTTCAGGCCCTGACCGGTGTCCGCTACATGGATGTCACGAACCCCGCCGAGAGATATCGCGCCGATGATCTGGTGACGCAGATACCCACGACGATGACCCAGCCCTCCTTCGACGTGACGGTACTCTTCAATGGTCTCCAGCCCGTGCTCGCCACCTTGAGCCCAGACGAGATAAACACGTTCACCGCCAATGCGGCATCGTTCTTGACCGGTGACGGAAGCGGATTGGCGCCGCTTCTAGACAGTATTCGCAGGCTCACCGAGTTCGTGTCGGATCGTCAGCAAGTGGTGGCGACGTTGATCAGCAACCTCTCGGGGCTCGCCGACGCCATCGGCGGCACGTCCGAGAAGTTCATTCACATCATCGATCTGGCAAACCAGCCGATAGACGCCGCCAACAGTATTTTGGATGAGTTTCGCAAAGATCTTCTCTACAGCAAGGACTTCTTTGATCCCGTCACACGCCTGCTGCACAGCGCCGGCTTCAGGAATGGAATCAACGTCGACGAGGCTCTGGACCGAGCATCCAGCAATCTCGACAATTTCTTCGACGCATTCAAGTTGGTGCCCGTGATCAACGAGAACATCCCACCACCGAGTGCCGACGGAACCGCGCTCGAGCCGTGTTCGCGCGGCAACTTTCAACTGCCGGAGACAATGGACGTGTTGCTGAACGGTCAACGGGTGGTGCTGTGCAATCGCTGAAGTCGAAGGCGGTGCTGCGCAGCCCGCTCGCCTGGGGTGTCGCGGCGACGGTGTTGGCGACTGTCGTCGCGCTGGTATTGACCTATATCTTCTACAACCCCCCGGGTAAAGGCCAGTTCGTGTCCTTCTACACCGACGACGCGGCTTCGCTCCGTGCCGGAGACGAGGTGCGGATGGCTGGCTTCAAGGTGGGGACGGTGACGGATCTGTCACTGGAGTCGAATCAGGTACTGGTCAAGGCGCGTATTGACGACACTGCATTCGTTGGCGATCAGTCGCAGGTAGACGTTCGAATGCTCACCGTCGTCGGCGGGTACTACGTCAATCTTGCTTCGATAGGCAACGCCCCACTGGGCGGGGAGACCATTCCGCTTTCACGCGTGACGATGCCGTACAGCCTCATCCGCACCCTGACCGACACCACGAAGATCACGCAGAATGTGAATACGACGCCGGTCAACGAATCGCTGAACCAAATTTCGCAGGGCTTGACGGGTACGAATGTTCAAGTCGTGGCGACCACCATCAACGCCGGCAACGCTCTGATGTCGACGGTCGAAAGGCAGCGGGGCCAAGTGACGAAGATCCTCAACTTGTCGGACGAGTACATTAGATCGCTGGCGAACTATCGCGATAAATTCGAGCAACTGGTGAGGAAAATTTCGATCCTGACCCAGACATTGGTGATCTATGACAAGGGCTTGTCCCAAACGATCCAGGGTCTTGGCGATGTCGCCCTCGCTCTCAAACCCCTTGGCGATTTCTACGTGGGTCACAGGCTCGAATTCATCGAACGGGTGCGCGACTTCCTGTATAGGGGTCGGTTGTTCGTGGAGCGCAACGGGTTGACCATACGTGCCCTCAAACGGACGCAGAATTTGTTCGACCGAGTCCTCAATGCACAGAACGCGGAACCGGGCCTGCTCGCGACCGACCTGTGCGTGCCAATTCCAGGGAGCGCGTGCTGATGACAGCGCCGCGTTCATACTGGTTCCGGCGAGCGTTGCCGGCGTTCGTGGCCATGGTGGTCATAGCCAGCTGCTCCTCCTGCACGGCGTCCACCAAAGCGCAGGCCGTCGACTATTGCGCGATGATGCCCGACAGTGTCGGACTGTACGTGGACAACCCAATAACCCACTTGGGCTACCCCATCGGCAAGGTCACGGCCATCACGCCGTCGGCGCAGTCCGTCCGCGTGGACTTCAGCATCGACGGCGGGCGACCGATCCCAGCGGACGCGAAAGCGGTCACGCGGTCGACCTCGATCCTCGCCGACCGAGCATTGGAACTTGTGGGCAATTACGACGCAGACCAACACCTGCCGCCGGGAGGCTGCATACCGCTCGGCCGGTCACTGACCCCGAAGAGCTTGTCCGAAGTGATCGGATCATCGACCAACTTCATCAACTCGATCAACCCGGCGGGATCGCAAAACATCGGTGACCTCGTCCGTGGTTTCGACGAGGCGCTGCGCAATCAGGGGTCAAACGCCAACAAGCTGCTAACCACCACGTCGTCAGTGCTGGACTCTCCCGATCGGGCCATCGGTGACCTGGGCTCCATCACCCGCAACCTCAATCAGTTGACGACCACGCTGGTCGACGTCCAGCCGACGCTGAAGGGTGTGTTCGACGATGGCGCGAATTCCGTTGCGCAGGAGGTAGCCGCAACGTTGAAGGGGTCGTCGGACGCTTTCGAAGGGCTCATCCCCGTCATCGCGGCTGCCTCGGGAATTGAACAGGAACTCGGTCCCCAAATTCAGCAGTTGCTTGATGCGCTATCAGTGGTCATTAGGAAGGCGACCCCACGCGCTCCCTTTTACGCGAGCCTATTGAACGTCACGCCTCGCGTGATCAACGGGCTGGCGAATCTTGCCAACAACCACGACTTCACGCTTCACTACCGGCCGCCGCTGTACCGTCTCCGCACACCCGACGGCGTCCTTCAATGCAACGTCATGAACGCGTCAATGCCGGGGAGTTGCGCGAACGTCAAGGGAACGCCATACGCGATAGACGTGGCATTACTCCAATACGTTCTGACTCAGGCGGCCAATAAATGACACTCCGATCCCGGCTGGTCGCCGGCGCGGTCGCTACGGCCACACTCCTCGCGGTCTCATCCTGCGCATCGATCAGCGTGGACGCGTTACCGCAGCCGGGCCCGTCGTATGACGACGGATACGACCTCCTGATGCAATTCGACAGCGTGCTGAACTTGCCCAATCGCGCAAAAGTGGTGCTGGACGGCGTGACCGTCGGAGTGGTGTCGAAGGTGGCGCTCACCGACCGAGACGTTGACGTCACTGCGCGCATGCGTCGGGGCGTCGTCGTCCCGTCCGATATCCACGCGGTGCTGCAGCAGGCGACGGTGCTCGGCGACATCTACGTCGCGCTCGAGCGGCCGCCGGCAGGCGCTACGCCGGGGCCCGCTCCCGCACTGGCACCGGGGGCGGCCATCCCGGTCGCCCACACGACGTCCCCGCCACAGCTGGAAGACACCATCGCGAGTCTCGCGAACTTCGTCTCCAGCGGATCCATTCAACGGGCACAGAACACCATCATTCGCCTCAATCGCGTAGTGCCGTCCAGTGACGAGGTGCGAACGCTTACGGGCCGGCTCGAAACCGATCTCTCTGCCCTATCGGCGAACATCGATACGGTTGACCAACTGCTCGACGGCGTCTCCAAGAGCGCGGCGGTCGTGAACAGTCACATTCCAGAGCTGCAATTCTATTTCTCGCCGACGGGGCAACGCGGCTTCGAGCACTTCGTCGCCGTCGCGAATTACGTCGCCACCATCCTCCCCGGCGTCGGAAGTATCACGCTTGGCGGATATTGGCTGGTTCCCTTCCTGAATTCGCTGGCCGACTCCGTCGGTGCGCTGCAACAGTCGAAGGTCGCCGGCGAAGCCGCAATACCGAAGTATCGGCACTTGTTCACCGATTTCATCCTGCCGGTCGACAAGTACCCGGCCATCAACATCACCTCGATCATTGGGCCTGACGGTCGGGAGCTATCGGGCAATGTCCAAGAAGTACTGCGGATTCTGGGTGCTACGCTATGAACGCCATAAGAAGGCGCGACGTCATATCGTATTTGACCTTTGCAGCCATCATCGCCGTCGTCCTGTTCTATTTCGGGACGCTTGGACTTCGCGTCAATCTGCCTTCTGACCGCACCAATCTGTCCATGGACGTCCCCGACGTGAACGGCCTCGTCGCCGGCTCGAACGTGCTGTTGCGTGGTGCGCCCGTCGGCAAGGTGATCAACACCACGACGTCCACCCAGGCGGCATCCATCGACTTCTACGTCGAGGGGAATTATCAGATTCCCGTCGACACCGAGGTGCAGCTCCAGAATTTGTCTGCGCTGGGCGAGTCCTACATCCAGTTACTGCCGCGCAGCGACGGTGGACCGATGCTCAAGGACAATCAACGCATCTCGACAGAGTCGGTGGTCCAGCCGCCGTCGATCTCCGAGTTGGCGACGAGCGTCGTGCGAGTACTCCACCAGATGGACCCCGACGCCCTCGCACGCATCATCAGCGAGTCCGACGCCGCATTGCCAGATCCCGTCGCCGTGCTTCCCAACTTGTCGCGCGCCAGCACGGTGCTGAACAACATGCTCAATGGATTGGACGGCCAGGGCCGCGAACTCCTGAGCAATTTTCAGACGCTGATCCGCAACTCCGAATGGGTCAACCCGAATTTGACCAGCCTCACCCCCGGTGTCACGGCAATAGGTGTAAACCTACAGGACTACTTCAAACATTTGCCGATTCTCTTCGATAGCGATAATCCGGAGGAAATTATAAATCTCAACAATTTGGTCGCGCGAATTCAGACCCTCCTGGACGAACGTGGCGGCGATCTGAAAGTTTTGGGTGAGGCGTTCCAACCGAAGCTCAACACCATCGCCGGAACTTTGATGAACTTCGACAGCGGGCAGATACTCGACCACTTTCTTCAGCAGGCGCCAGCTGACGGGATGATCACCCTTCGCGTCACGCCATGACCCGAACGGGCGATCGCTCGCCCGTCAGAGATGAATTTCAAGAGAGGCTAGACAATGACCATCGACAAGACCGAAGCGCAGGAGCTACGCGAGCCCGACGGCGCCACC
Source organism: Mycolicibacterium sp. TUM20985 (assembly GCF_030295745.1). Lineage (NCBI taxonomy): Bacteria > Bacillati > Actinomycetota > Actinomycetes > Mycobacteriales > Mycobacteriaceae > Mycobacterium > Mycobacterium antarcticum. Next base: position 4,036,000 of record NZ_AP027291.1, on the reverse strand, counting down.
GCTGCCGCCGAGCCGGATCCGATAAAGCCATCGGCGAATTCGTCCCATGGCGTGGACTCTCCCGAGGGCGTGAAGTCGACCCGCCGACAAAGGTCGATGTCCATCAGTCTGCGAGATCTGATCCTTGGTGCCGTGATCGTGGCACTGATCGCGGCGGTCGCCGCGTTGGGTTGGCTGTACGTGGACGCGCGGCACCAGCTTGACGCTCAAGCCACTCAGTCGGCCAACGATGCGCACGCGGAGAAGATTGCGCTTGACTATGCGGTCAATGCCGCGACGATGGATTACAAGGATCTTCAGGCTTGGCACGTCAAACTCGTAGCGGGCACGACCCCTGAGCTCACCAAGAAGCTCTCCGACGCGGGCACCTCCATGGAACAGGTCTTGGTGCCGCTGGAATGGAGTTCGGCCGCGCAACCCTTGGTGGCCAAGGTCAGATCGACCACCGGCGGGGTCTACGTCGTGGACAGTTTCGTCAGCGTTCAAACCAAGACGGTACAGGCGCCAGAGGCGCTGCAATCGACGGCAACGTACAGCACGACGATCGACAGCAACAACAACTGGCTGATCACCGACGTCGGCGGAATCGGTTCAGCGATGGGACCGAAATAGCACCCGCGGGCTTCGGGAGAATCGGGGCAATGGTGATGATGAGAGACAGAATTCGACGTGGCGCGGGCGCCGTGGGTTGTGCGGTGATCTTGTTTGCGATGGGTGTCTGGACGGGACCACCGGCTGATGCGGATCCCGACGGTACGGTTCCGCTTCCCGACCCGCCGTCGGACAGTTCGCTGATCAGGCCCTTGCCCGTCATCACGCCCACCGCGTCGGCGTGGGCCCCGAAATTCCCCTTTCCCTATGACCAGACAAGGAACAGCGTCACCGACGCCGACATCACGGCGATGCGTGAAATGTGTCAGTGGTACAACGCTCAGTACGCCACGCTTCGTTTCCAGATCGACAGACTGCAGACCAACCGGATCGGTCCCGACGGGCAAGATTATGACTACAGCCGCGACGATATTCAGCAGCAGGTCGACATCGTTTCCGGAAACATCACCCAGGCCGTCGACTTTCTGGCCCCTCGTGCCCAGTCGCTGACGCAGGCGCAGAACCCGTACGGCGACAACTATTTTCCCATTTACGAGGGCGAGGCCTTCTTCAAGCTGTGGGAGCAGTTGTCCAACGTCAGTAACGGGATACTGGCGCATCAACCGGATTGGTTCACCGGGCCGTCGGTGCAGAAGGCGAAGCGCTGGGGTAGTGACATCCACCGTTCGCATGTGTGCGAACAGTGAGACGTATGCGAAGGGAAGGAAAGATGACGACTCGGGACCCCACCCCGCCTAGCAGGCGCACCCGTCTCGAAATGTGCTTCGCCCTCGCTTCATTGACGATCGTCAGCGTCGCCGTGGCGCCATCGGCGGTGGCAGATTCCACCGACAGCCTGAGGGAAGTGGTCGCGGCGGCGCGGGGATCGGCATGCGCGCCGCTGCGGTCCGACCCGGTCATCGACCAGGCGGCTACAGAAATCAACGAGACTACCGACAGCTGGCTCAATAACGCGTCACGGGCCGTTCCGGAGACTGATGCGTTACCGCTACTGAAGGACCTGGGCTACGGCAGCAGCAAGGCAACAACCCTGTCGGGCGCCGCGAAGAACGAAGGCGATGCGATAAAGGCCCTGATCATCCAGGGCTATACGAAGCTCCCGGACTGCTCGTACACCGACTTTGGCGTAAGTGTGCTGTACAACGCGAAGAAGGACATGACACTGACGACGGTCGTGCTGGCTGGTTAGAAACGACCCGTTTCCTCGAAGGTTCACGATTTTCACTCTCGATGCTGAAGGAGCCAGGTGAAGCGAATTCAATCGACGGCGGTCTCGATAATCGTCGGTCTCACTGGCTTGGCGTACGCACCGGTGGCGCGCGCAGAGGATACCGTCACCTACGACATCTTCTCCGACTCGGTCGGCGAGTTGGCTGGCGTCGAATACCGCGACACGTCGGGTAAGCACTTGCTGCAGGACGTGCCGTTGCCCTGGACTCTGACCGTACCGGTGGTCAATGCGACGAGCCCGACGCGTGACGGTGCCGAACTGCGAGCCGACTGGCGACCGAACTTTCGGACGGCCGCAACCGTTGCGCGGGTCCTGCAGGGCCATTTCGTGACGGTCCGCATCATGAAAGGAGACGACGTACTCTGCGAGAGCATTCTCGATCTAGGAAATGCGACTTGCTACGGCAGCGTGCCGCACACGGCGGAGAACGAATCATCGCCGGGCAACCTACCGTGACCGGGCGACTTGCAGGCTGCGCCAAACGGCTTCGCCACTGGTTGGCGGTGTTCGCCTGTCTGAGCGGGCTGATGATCGTCACGCCGCCGACGGTGCACGCAGAGCCGAACGGCGGCTCTCCGTCGAGCCCCTACCCGTCGTCCTACTTCATCCTCGATTACTACGACAAAGTGAAGTACGACGACTACTTCACCAATAGTGCTGGTGGCGTCTGGTTCTCGACACCGCTTGGACTCTATTGTGGCATCTGGGACAGGGGAAGCTTTGGCTGTATCGGCGATATCCGCGGTGCGCCGCCAGGCACGACGAACATCGGGTGGGCCAACGGAAACATCGTCACACGTTACGACTGGCTGTTGGGGGTCCAGTTCCCTCCGGGGCGGGCGGAGCGGGATCTGCCCCCGCGCAGTTACATTGAATACAACGGGACGAGATGCGCCACCATGGCGGATGCGGGCACGTATTGCTCGCGCGGTCCGTTTAGGTTCTTCGTCACGCCGACCCAGACATGGCTGAGCCCGCCGTGACGAGCCACGCACGCCCCTGATAGGTCCAACGGCGTTTGGTGGCGCCGACACAGTTCGGAAGTGCGGGTGCATGCCGCGCATCGACGTCGAATCTCACTCGAGCCGAAGGGTTCACCGCCAACGCATCGGCTCTAGCCGCGGCGCCTTCGGAGGGCAGCACGTACGCTTGAAACACCTATGGTCCTTCGATACGACCGCGTACCGTCTCGCGTTCGACACTGTGAGGGGCCGTTCTCGATCGGTCTTTGAAGCGCCGAAGCGCCTGCCCCGTAAGGCCCCTCGGAATCTGTTGGCATTCCCAGGGTGCCAAGGACAGGCACTTCAACTTGCCGGCGGCCTCAGCCGGCGGCTTCCACGAGGGCGGGCGGCGCCTCGACCGCGCTGTCCTCGACCGCGCTGTGCTCGATACGGACCCCGCCGGCGGTACCGTTGGGGTGATCGTGGCTCCGTCCGCGATCTGGTTCACGGAGTCCTCGATATGGGCGGCGGGGAAGCCGTACTCGCGGGCCAGGCAGCCACTGTGCGAGAGCAGGCCACCGGTTTCGACGATCACCCCGCTCAGCGCGGCGAACACCGGCGTCCAGCCCGGGTCGGTGCTGTTGGTGATCATGATGTCGCCCTTGTCGACGCGGCCGACCTCCTTGAGGTTGCGAATCACCCGCGCGGTCGCGGTGATGTCATCACCACTGGTGCCGAACCCCTGCAGGATCTTGCGACCCTCGGAGTCCACGGCCCCCGTGGTCGAGAGGACCTGGCGGGGGGCGTTGCGCTGCAGGAACTTCGGCATGCTGACCTGCTTGTAGTCCCATGCATCGAAGTTGCGCATCCGGGATTCGATCTTCCAACGGGTCATCCGCGGGTTGCTGCCGCCCTTGCGGTGTTCGAGCAGCTCCTCCCACGTGAGGAAGTAGAAGTCACGCTCGGTCTCGAACAGGCCGCGCTCCATCATTCGCCGGTTGAGCTCGAGGAGTGCCTTCTTTATCGAGAAGGTGTTGCGGTCGATCAGCCAGCGTTCGTTGTCGCGGAAGGTCAAGAACCGCATCACGTAGTCGTGCACGATCTTGAACGCCTCGGCCTTGAGGAATCCGAGCGGGCCGCGCGATGTTGGACAGCACGTCCTCGTAGGCGGCGTTGCGCAGTTCGTTGTTGCGGCGTTCCTGCTCGAGCGGGTTGTCGTCGGACTTCAGGTGCGAGGCGAGCGCAGAATAGAGGACCGCGGGGTCCTCGGCGTAGCGGGTGTAGTAGATGTCGCGGTCGGCGTGGCCACGGTGGCCCGACATCTCGATTCCGGCGGTGAACTCCGTGGCGGATTCCAGTTTGGCGGCGTAGTCAAAGAACTCGCCACCGGAGCGGGTCTCGAAAGCCGATGACAGCTCGGCGTTCTCGCGGATGTGAGTGGCGAGCCTCCACAGTGCGATGTGCTCACGGACCGTCCAGGTGGCCTCCGGGGTCCCGGTGACCAGGTGGGTGAAGGCGTGCTCGTTGTCACCGGTGTACCACTGATTCACGATCTGCCCAAGGGCCGCCATCGAGTCGCGGCACAGCATGAAGAATCCGGGGAAGCAGACGTCACGGTTGTACAGCTCCTCGAAGATGATCTGCTGCTCGGTGTAGTGGATCAGCTCGTCGTCGGAGAAACGGCCTAGCTCCGAGTCGGGCACCCCGTCGGCTTCCTCCCGACGGTTTTCGATGTAGTCATCGAGGACCTTGAACCACCCGTAGGGGCCCAGGTCGGGACGGAGCATCTTCGATCGTGCGACCTGCTTGACCCAGTCCAGAACGCCAAACTTCGGCAGGTTCGCGTCGTCGCGCAGGTCTTCGGGCGACCGATCCAGACTGAAGGAACGACTCATCGGAAGCGCCGACTCGGCGAAGATTGTCGGCGACGCCTGAAAGATAACCCCGTGTCGACTTGGTGGGTTCTAGTCAACGTCGCAACATCACGAACTATTTGAAGATAAACGAATAGATCGGCGGGGCAACGGTCTTGGAGGACCATGCGGGGACGGTGGTTGAGTTCGCGTTCGACCGCCAGGAGACGCGATGGCGGATGGTTGATGAGGGTCACGCCCTTGGGGAAGTAGTCACGCAACAGGCCGTTGGTGTTCTCGTTCGTGCCGCGTTGCCAAGGTGAATGGGAGTCGCAGAAGTACACGGGTGCTCCGAGCTCGGCGGCGGTAGTGAGGTGGCGGGCCATCTCGGTGCCCTGGTCCCAGGTGATGGACCGCAACAGTGCCGGTGGCAGATCCTGCATGCGGGCCACCAGGGCCGCATGCAGGGAGTCGGAGTCACTGCGCGGTAGGTGCACCAGTCGCACCATTCGGGTTTGGCGCTCGACCAGTGTGCCGATCGCCGAGCTGTGGTCATTGCCGATGATGAGACCTCCCTCCCAGTGCCCGGCCTCGGATCGGTCGTCGAACAGGAACGGCCGGTCGTGGATGGTGAGCATTGGCTGCTGAAAGCGTGGTCGCCGACGCTGCTGACACTGGTGGGCACGCCGATGGTCACGACCGGTACGCCGCGGTGAACGACGGTGCGGTGCTAGCCGCGAGGGTCACAGGAACCGTGAATTAGGTTGGTACACAGCCTGATAGATGCTCTCATGACACAACCGCATCGTCGGGTCGTCGGCGAAGCGCGATCGGAGATGTCGGCTGACCTGCTGCGGGCTCCACCGCTGCAGGAGCAGCTCGGCGACCAGCGCGCCAAGTCGATCGCTGATGTCGACCCGACGCCGGTGGTGACGCTCCCGCCGCGCAGTGGCTCGGCGATGCGCATCAAAGGGGCGGTACCCGCGACCGGCGATAGCGTTGCGCCGAAGCTCCCGCGAGATCGTCGATGGCGAACGTCCGAGCCGACTGGCGATCGCCCGCAGGCTCAGCCCGGACTGACGCAGATCGGCGATCTCGATGCGCTCGTCTTGAGACAGGTACCGCGAACTGATCTGACGGACCGCCAGCCGATCCAACGGCGCGACGAACCCGACCACCACGCCGCTGCGGTAGACCTTGTGCCCACGCGCCCAGTTCGCCCCCGAGGATCGCGATACACCGACGGGCCTTCGCCCCGCGTGTTGGACACGCTTGATCCCGGATTTCAGCCGGGGGAAGCGAGATGATCCACCGCGATGGCAAGGAAAAATTACTCCGAAGAGTTTCGTAGCGATGCAGTCGAGCTGTATCGCGTGACCGAGGGCGCCACGGTCGCCCAGATCGCCAGCGATCTCGGTATCGCGCACGGCTCCCTGTCGGCCTGGCTCAGAACCGCGGGTGTCGCGATCCGCAGGCGGGGCCACACCGAGGCGCCGCCCGGCCCGGCCGAAACTCCCGAGCAGGAGGCCATCCGGCTGCGAGCGCGGGTCCGCGAACTGGAAGTCGAATCGGTGAAGCTGAACACCGAACGCGACATCCTGAGGGCGGCGGCGAAATATTTCGCCGGGGAGACGAACTGGTGAGCCGCTTCCAGTTCGTTGCCGACCACTCCGACACCTTTGAGGTGAAGTGGCTATGTCAGATCGTCGACGTCGCTCGGTCGTCGTTCTACGCCTGGGTCAACGCCGCCGTGACCCGCACGGCACGAATAGTGGCCGATGACAAACTTGCGCAGCGCATTCGAGCGGTGCACACCACCGACACCACCTACGGTGCGCCGCGGATCACCGCCGAGCTCAACGACGGTGCCCCCGAGGCGGAGCGGGTCAACCACAAGCGGGTGGCCCGGGTGATGCGCACCGCGGGGATCACCGGCTACCGCCGTCGGCGACGGGTGAGGACCACCGTGGCCGACCCGGCGAACCAGAAGGTGCCCGATCTGCTGAGCCGCGACTTCACCTCCGCGGCGGTGAACACGAAGTATGTCGGGGACTTTTAATGCCGACGTCGGCATTAAAAGTCTTATGCCGACCCGTGGAATATGCCGACAGTGCTTGCGATGGCGCTCTCCTGCGCGGCTTTCGGGGCTGAGGGGTCGGCATATTCACAGGGATGTCAGCCAGGCCAGGATGTTGGGCGCGGGGCGGTAGATCCCGGGCTTGACGTTGGGTGGCCTGGTCCGGTCGATGGCGGCTTGTTTGATGGCCATGTCGGCGTGGAGGTAGGCGTCGGTGCTGTGGGTGTCGCTGTGCCCGAGCCATAAGGCGATTACGGAGACGTCGACTCCAGCGGCGAGAAGGTTCATCGCCGCGGTGTGGCGCAGGGTGTGCATCGTGACGTGCTTGGCGGTGAGGCTGAGACAGGTGGTCGTCGCGGTCGCGATGTGCGTGGCGAGGCGATGTTCGAGTGCGTCGCGGGACAAGGGTTGTCCGTGGGGGCCGCAGAACAGCGCGGAGCCTGGCCGGGTCATCCGTTCGGCGAGATAGGTCGTCATGGTGCTGGCGGTGGCTCTGGTCAGCGGGGTGATCCGTTGGCGACGTCCTTTGCCGGTGCAGGCGATGTGAGGGCCGGTGCCGAGGTGGATGTCGTCGTGGGTCAGTGAGCAGATCTCGCTGATCCGCAGACCGGTTTGCGCGGTCATGGCCAGCAGGGCGTGGTCGCGTCGCCCGGTCCAGGTGGTGGGGTCTGGTGCGGCCAGTAGTGCGTCGACCTCTGCGGGGGTCAGGAACTCGATGACGGGCCTGATTGTGCGTTTGGGTGGGATCGCAAGGACCTGGGTGATGGTGGCGGCGTGCTCGGGATGGTCGGGCAGAGCCCGGCCGAGCACGGAGCGGATCGCGGTGAGTCGGGCGTTGCGGGTTCTGCTGCTGTTGCCACGTTCGTGTTCGAGGTGGTCGAGAAACCCGGTGACGTGCGTGGCGGTGACGGCGTCGAAGTCGAGTGCGTCGGCGGGAATCCCGAGTGTCGCGGTCAGGTACTTCAGGAGCATCCGCCAGGTGTCGCGGTAGGAAGCGATGGTGTTGATCGACAGGTCGCGCTGGGTGTGGGCGAAGGTCGTGAAGTAGGTCTGCAAACTAATAGCCAAGGCGTTCACTGTATTTCACTTTCGGAGATGGGTTCGAGTTTGCTTGCGGCCAGGGCCATGAGTTCCCCGGTCGCGGTCAGGTACCAGTAGGTGTGGGCGGCGTCGGAGTGCCCCAGCCAGGTGGCCAGCAGCGAGAGCACCCGGTCGGGGTCACCGCCGTGGGCATAGGCCACGGTCATGTGCGCGGTGGCGAAGGTGTGTCTCAGGTCGTGCAGACGGGGGCGTGCCCTGCTCCGTGGGATGAGCCCGGCAGCCTCCCGGACTCGTTTGAACAGGGACTGAAATGACACGTAGACGTATCCGGTTCCCTTGCAGGTCACGAAGACCGGGCCGTGGGGGTCGGGGCGGGTGGCCATTCGGGCAGGCAGAGCGATGTACTGCCTGAGGGCGGCCGTCGTCGAGGGGTGCACTGGGACGCGCCGCTCGTCAGACTTCGCGGCCTTGATCGTCAGCAGGTCGTTGTGCTGGTCGATGTCGGGTACTCGCAGGTTCAGTGCTTCGCCGATCCGCAGGCCGGTAGCGGCAAGCAGACCGATGACGGTGCGCAGGGTCGCGGCGATCCGTTCGTCGGCGAACTCGGTGTCGCAGGTGGCAAGCAACGCATCGATGTCTTGTTGGCTGTAGATGAAGGGAACGGCTCGGGGTTTGCGGGCCGCAAGCAAGCCGTTGGGGATGACGGGGACATCGACATCGTCGGCGTGGAGGTAGGCGGCGAAGCGGCGCACCAACGACAGGCGGGTCGCCCACCATGAGGGGTGCGCGTCGGGGTTGAGCCGGGCCCACGTCACGGCATCATCGATGGTGAACGTCGTTGTCTGGCCTTGAGCTTCGAGCCAGGTGCAGAACAAGCCGACTTGGCGTTCGAGGTCGTTGAGCTGAAACCCCAGAGACCGGCGCAGCTGCAAGTACTCATCGAGTCGTTCGCGCAGTGTCCTCATCGCGGCACCTGCCCGAACGGGACGACCAACTCGCGCAACGATGCGAGGTCGACTTTCGCGTAGCCCATCGTGGTGACCGTGTAGGCGTGCCCGGGAGCTCCTTGGCTTCGGTCAAGGAGCCACCTGCGGCCAACACGTCCATCGCGGCGGTGTGCCGCAGCCGGTGCGCGTAGATCCGGTCGATCCCCGCCAGATCCGATAACCGGGCGATGACCCCCGAGATGCCCGAGGTCGTCATCATCTGTCGGGGTGCCCGCAGCCGCACGAACACGGCCCGGTCCAGAGCGGGCGGCCGCAGCCGTAACCACGTCTCCAATGCCTGACCCACATCGACCGGGAGCGGCAACAGGTGCTCGCGACCCTTGCCGGTGACCCTGAGACGTCCACTTGCCCAGTCGATGTCGTCGATCCTCAGTTGGGCGGCCTCGCCAGCACGTAGGCCAAGGCGCACCAGGATCGTGACGAGTGCCCGGTCCCGCGCGCCGAGCGCGGTGGCCTGATTGCACACACTCAGCAAGGCCGCGACCTGATCGGTGTCCACGCCCCGCGGCAACGATCGCCGCGTCCCGGCAGCCTTGAGGATCCCGGCGGTCAGGTCCCGATCGAGGCGGCCGGTGCTCAACGCCCACCGCAGCAGGCAGCGGACAGATCCGACGATGTGAGCACGTGCAGCAACACCGTAGGGGCGTCCACGCTCAGCGACGTAGGCGTTGATGATCGACGCGTCCAGGCGCCGCCACTGTACCGAACCGTCAGCCGCCGTCAACACCTCCAGAAGGCCGGCCGCGTAGTGACAACGGGCCGCGATGGTCTTCTCAGTCAGTCCGCGCTGCTGCCGCATCCACGAACACCAGTCCACCACCGCGGACTTCACCGGCGTGAGTGAATCTTTGGACCCCAGCCGAATTCAGATAGCCGGCGGCCATCAAGAACCTGCGTATGGTGCCGATCCAACGCTTCACTGTGGCGCACGGAAGATCTCGGGATCCCTCCACTTCGAGGAACCGGGCCAGCAGATCCTCATCGATGTCGTCGACCTCGACGCCCACCAGCTGCATCCACCAGCTCAGTCGTTCCAACACATTCACGACCGCGGCCGCCGAACCCGGCGAATAGCCCAGCCCGGCCAACCATCCCGAACACTCGCCCAGCACCATCGGCGCCAAAGGGCCCACCGGAACCCGCGGGACTCGAACCGGATACGACCGGGCCGTCGGCGATCTCTTCGTCACGGACCTCACCTCCAGACAATTCAGTGCCTGAAGCGTGACCACGACTATGCGACTATGCCGACCTTTTGTACCTCAGCACCACCGTTGGGCTGCACCATCGCAACGACTGTCGGCATATTCCACGGGTCGGCATAAGACTTCACGTACGTCCGAACGTGGGCGGGGTGGGTGTACGTGGTGTTCATCGCCGACGTGTTCTCCCGCCGGATCGTGGCCTGGCATGCCTCGACGAGCAAGGACGTCAGCCTGGTCACCACCCCGTTACGGATGGCGCTATGGCAACGCGCCCACGACGGTCATCCAGTGAAAGCTGGTGAACTGATTCATCATTCGGACGCCGGTTCGCAATATACGTCCATTCTGCTGACCGAGCGGCTGTCGCTGGAACACGTCGCAGCATCTATCGGATCGGTCGGTGATGCCTACGATAACGCGTTGATCGAATCAGCAAATGGCCTCTACAAGACCGAGTGCATCCGCACCACGATCTTCCACGCCGGGCCCTACAAGACCATCGCCGACGTCGAGTTCGCCACCGCGGCCTGGGTCGACTGGTACAACAACAGCAGGCTCCACTCGAGCATCGGGCTGGTCCCACCCAATGAGTTCGAAACCATCTACTACGCTGCCCTCAACCCCGAGGAACAGCCCACCATGGAGGCGGCACGAAACCTCGGGTGATTCAGCTTGCCTTCGAATACCGGTACAACGCGACTGCCCTTCCGTTCAAATGGAAATACACCACAGCCGATCTCAATCGGCACCTCGAACGACTCGACCAGCACCAACGGGCGACCCAAGCCGCATGACCCCCGACGAACTAACGAACCAGACCACTAAGCGCCGACGTTGACATCGCTCTGGTCAACCCGCGCCCGAAGTTCGTCGAACGACTCCGGCTGCACCAGTTTGCGGCCGGCACCGGCGAGGCCACCGCGGACTACGGCACGCTCCTCGGTGAGGGCGTCCGACTGGTGGTGGACAGCGCCACCCGCATCGCCACGACCGCGCGGACCGTTGAGCTGGCCACGGGCCGCCAGCTGGACTACGAACTGCGCCTGGGCTAACCCTAGGCTAAACCTGGGACCACGTCGGCCTCCAACACGACGACGCCGTTCTTGGCGAGCCACTTGGCCACCGACCGCCGGGCCGGTGTCGAGAACGCAGGAGCCAGTTGTCCGCCGCAGACCAGCGTGACGACGCGGCCTTGCTCGGCCAATTCGGAGGCCGTCTCGATGCCGGTGAGTCCAGCCCAGACAACGGTGACGGGAGCGTCGGGATCCATCTCGTCGACAGCCACGCGCAGTCGCTGCGCCTGCTCCAGTTCGGCTACCGAATAGGCGAACTCGCCCGCACCGGGCACCGCTGCAGGCGTCATTCCGGTGCTGCCGATGGCGTAGATGACGTAGTTGGTCTTTGCCGACGGTGCGGTTCGGCCCAGCACGATCACCATCTGGACCGCCGGATTCGGCGTGCCGGAACTGGCCGTCCGCAGCGGTCTACACACCGACGCCTTGGGCAGGCTGCTCACCGACGAGACGCTGACCAGCGTCGACGACGACCGCATCGTCGCGGCCGGTGACTCCGCCTCGCCGTCGGGCCGGCCACGGCGAATGAGCTGCTATACCGCTCTACCCATGGGCGCCCACGCCGCCGACACCGTGCTGAGCCGTATCACTTGCACCCAGCCCGCCCCGCTGGACCTGGCGTTCGTGGGGTCGTGCGTCAGCCTAGGCCGGCGAGCCGCCGTAGCTCACTTCACTCGCAAGGACGACACGCCGGTGAACTTCTACGTCGGCGGCCGTGTGGGCGCGTCGATCAAGCAGGCGGGCACCAAGGGCACGGTGCGGGACATCCGCCGGGAAGCCCGCAAGCCCGGCTCCACGTTCTGGCTCAAAGGCGGCAAGCGTCCCACGCAGCCGCCGTTCGAACAAGACCTGTTCACGAGGCCGTGAGTACCGCCGACGAGCATGCCGAGCGGTCTGCGGCCGCTGCTGTTCACGATCACCTACGAAATCCTCGGCTCGGCAACGGAATCCGACGTGCTGCAGGACAGCTATCTACGGTGGGCCGACGTGAAACTCGCGACCGTGCGCGACACCAAGTCATACCTGGCGCAACTGGTGACCCGACAAGCGCTCAACGCGTTGCGGGCCAGCGCCCGCCGTCGCGAAGACTACATCGGCCCTTGGCTGCCCGAGCCGCTGCTGCTCGACGCGCGGGACCCGTCGGCGGACGTCGTCCTAGCCGAGTCGGTGTCCATGGCCATGCTCATCCTGCTCGAGACGCTCACCCCTGACCAGCGCGCGGTGTTCGTGCTTTGCGAGGTGTTCGGCTTCGACTACGACGAAATCGCCGGAGCGGTCGTCAAATCCGTGACAACGGTGCGCCAGATGGCGCACCGCGCCCGCAAGCACGTCCAGGCCCGTCGCAAGCGGTTCGAGCCCGTCGACGCCGCCAGAACTGTACAGATCACTGAAGAGTTCATGACTGCAGCCGCCACCGGTGACATCGATGGACTGCTGTCGATGCTCGCACCGGGCGCCACCTGGACCACCGACAGCGGCGGCAAGGCTGCCGGGATCCGCCGGCCGGTGGTGGGCGCGGAGAGGGTAGCGAGCACCGTCATCGCACTCTTCCGGGTGGCAAAGAAGCGCATGCCGGACCTGCGGTTCGAGACGATCGTATGCAACAGCGCCCCAGCGGTGGTCATCTACCGCGGCGACCACCTCGAAGCCATGTTCACCGTCGATGTCATCGACGGGAAGATCGGCAACTTCTACGCCATCAACAACCCCGACAAGCTCGCCGCCATCGCGATCCCGCGCACGATAAGCCGCTAGCGTTCTGTCCCGCGAGGTCGGCGCCGATTTACCGGCGGCGATGTCACGTGTCCCATGGATGACCAAGGCACCTATGCCTAGGGATGCTGGGGAACTAGAACCGGTTGGGTTGCGGCAGAGCCGTTTCGCCCGCCGACGGTCTGTTGCCGCGACTGTCGACGCGTGCGCTTCGTCAGAGGGGAAGTAGTTGAACAGGAACCAGTGGTCCCGGCCGTCGTCTGCGTCCGCGCGGCGCCTTCGAGCAAGGCAACCATCTCGCGGTAGCCGACGTCCGCGCGGCGAGGGGAGGGCCCGCCCTCGACGAGTTTCATGGTTCTCTCCCTCCGTGGATGGGTGTGGGGGAGGTCAGCGGCGGTCAAGGGCGGACCGTTGCCACGCGAGACGGAGCCTGACGACGGGAATCATTCCGGCAGTCCGCATGGCGCGGTTTCGGATCAGACGTCGACGGGACGAGGCGGTGGCGTCGGTGAGCTTGCTCGCCAGCGAGACGACGCGCGCTGCGGAGCGACAACGGGGAGTCGGCATCCTCGATGCCCAGATTTATGCCCTGGCCGCCCGCCGGTGAATGAACATGGCGGCGTCACCGGCGCGCCGAATCCGGTTGTCGCGGAACGCGCGTCGCGCCTCGCATAAATCAAATCCGACCGACAGCCACGGAGACTCGCTGCAGCAGTAGGACCACATTGACTAGAGCGTTGCGGTGCTCGGTAATCGCCAGCTTGGCGTGCATGCTCATTGCACCGAGCATGACAACGGCTAGACTCAATGCGGCCAAGCCAGTGAGAGTTTCGGCGACCCCGAGCAGGCGAGGAAGGATCAAGCCGGCGACGCCGAGCACAACAGCAGGCCACTGATGGGGCCCCAACGTTCCCGGCGGCCGATCACGACGGGGCCGCCGGCGCGTCCTGGTGAGCCTGCCCGACTTCGCGGAGGAATCGGACTACCGCGCAGGTGTCGGCGTGGAACATCTGCGAGCGCACGACCTGCCCATCACGGACTTGGTAGATGCCCACCTCGGGAGCGTCGAAATGCGCACCGCGTGAGGGATCCGTGGCACGGTGCCGGAACAGGACGCACACCGTCCCAGCATCATCGCCCCAGAATCGCGCATCAAGGCGAATCTCCGCGGGACCCTGAAGGGCCGCCCACGAGCTGAGGAACCCCGCGGCGTGAGCCAACGCGCCTTCGTGACCGCGCCAGATCCCGCCATAGGGCAACACCTCCGCCTCGTGGATCTCCACGTCATCGGCATAGCAGGCCAGCAAGCGCTCCAGATCACGCTGCTCGACCGCGGCGAAGAGCCGACGAACCACTTCCATTTCGTTAGACATCCCGGGGCTCCTTTCCCTTCACGTTTGGCTCGGGGCGATGATTCCGGTCGTACAGCGCGGCCCGGATGGCTGCAGTCAATTGGGACCGGACATTGCCCGGCACGGCTGCGCCACCCACGAGATGCCGCCGGATCGCCCCCATCGGCAGATCGACCGCCGCGCAGGTCGTCCGCTCTACCGTGTCGCGGGTGGCACGTCCGTAGAGTTGCTGCGCCAGTACGGTGAGCGCGGCTCGTAATCGATCGTTGACTTCCCGCAGCGCAACGGCGAGGGCCGGATCAGTCACCTCACCGACAAGGTCTTCGCGTCGCAACGCAGCAAGTAACCGAGCATCCGCGGGTTCCTGCCACGCGAAGTCGTGAATAGCCAGGCCGGCGGCGACTGCTGCCTCGACCGGATCGCCACTGGCGGTCAATTCCTGCAGGAACCCGTCCTGAGATCGGCGCACAGCGCGCAACCACATCGTCGCCAACAGGTTGTCGACAGTCGAGAACCGGTGATACACCGACCCTTTCGGCGCACCACTAGTGGCAACTATCCGGTCGACGGTGACACCTCGTGCCCCTTCACGCAGAACCAGGTCGCGTGAGACATCGAGAATCATGTCGACGGAATGGCGTTCCGGCCGTGGCATGCATGCAATAGTAGACTAAACCGTCTAATATTCTCAAACGCGGAGAATGGCCTTTGGGCATCTGTGGGGCACTCAACGTCGGCGATCCGGAACGCTTGACGAATGAAGCGCATCGTGACAGACCGAGCCGTTGTCGTGAGACAAGATCGAACGCCCTTGGCTCCCCAACGTGGTGCAGCGGAGCAATGATCAAAACCTGTGGATGACCCTCGGCGGGGCGGCGTGAAAGTGGGCGCACCTTCCCGAGGATGATCTGAATTCCAAGGTTCTCTGATCAAGACCGGCGTTGGCGCGCTGGTTGGGAAGGTACGCCCATGCTCACCGTAGTTCAGGATGGCGAGGAGGCCAACGGCAACGAGGCCGGCCGCCAGCGGTCGTTGCTCGATGAGATCGTCCGCGACGGGGCCCGGAAGATGTTGGCCGCGGCGTTGCAGGCCGAAGTCGCCGCGTATGTGGAGCAGTTCGCCGACCAGCTCGACGCCGACGGCAGGCGACTGGTGGTGCGAAATGGGTATCACCACGAACGGGACGTGCTGACCGCTGCGGGTGCGGTCGAGGTCAAGGCGCCGCGGGTCAACGACAAGCGCATCGACGCCGATACCGGTGAGCGGCAACGGTTCTCCTCGGCGATCCTGCCGGCCTGGGCGCGCAAGTCTTCGCAGATGAGCGAGGTGTTGCCGCTGCTGTACCTGCACGGGTTGTCGACCAGTGACTTCGGTCCAGCGTTGGAGCAGTTCCTGGGGTCGAGTGCGGGGCTCTCCGCGACGACGATCACCCGGCTGACCGCCCAATGGCAGGACGAGGCGAAGGCCTTCGGGGAGCGGAATCTCTCGGGCACCGATTACGTCTACGTGTGGGTTGATGGCATCCACCTCAAGGTCCGCCTCGAGCAGGAGAAGCTCTGCTTGCTGGTGATGATCGGGGTGCGCGCCGATGGCCGCAAGGAGCTCGTCGCGCTGGCTGACGGGTACCGGGAGTCCACCGAGTCGTGGGCTGACCTGCTGCGGTCGTGTCGTCGCCGCGGGATGACCGCCCCGGTGCTGGCCGTCGGTGACGGTGCACTGGGCTTCTGGAAGGCGGTCCGGGAGGTGTTCCCAGCCACCCGCGAGCAGCGGTGCTGGTTTCACAAGCAGGGCAATGTGCTTGCTGCGCTGCCGAAGTCAGCGCATCCAGCTGCGTTGTCGGCGATCAAGGAGATCTACAACGCCGAGGACATCGACCATGCGCAGTTGGCGATCAAGGCCTTTGAGGTCGACTACGGCGCCAAGTACCCCAAGGCTGTCGCGAAGATCGTCGACGATGCCGACGTGCTGTTGGAGTTCTATAGGTATCCCGCCGAGCATTGGATTCATCTACGCACCACCAACCCGATCGAATCGACGTTCGCGACGGTGCGGTTGCGGACCAAGGTCACCAAAGGTCCGGGTTCCCGTGCCGCCGGAATTGCGATGGCCTACAAACTGATCGACGCGGCACAGGCCCGGTGGCGCGCAGTGAACGCACCGCATCTGGTCGCCCTGTTCCGTGCCGGTGCGGTGTTCCACAAAGGCAAGCTCCTGGAACGCCCCATCGACATCACACCGACCGAACCCGGTGCCGAATCAACCGAAACGGAGGTCGCCTGAAACAACCCCATCCACAGGTCTTGACAATAACTCGGTGCAGCGCGTGACGTCACCTCAAGCCTTACAGGGCCGACTTAGCTCGCCTCGTTCGAAGCGGTAGCCCGCACCCAGTGGCAGTGATGGCCTCTGGCTTCGTCACCCTAGACACGGCCGCCGAGGCGACCGATTTAGCGGATGGCCGCGGCGATCACTGGAGTCTGAGAAGCGATTCATGGGACGAAGCTGGCCGCGACATGGAGGCCGACGGGGTGCTCGAGCGGCGAGCAGGACAGCGCGCGATCACGTAGCAGGCTGTGGCCAGGAGAGAAACGGTGTTCATGGTGTCTCCGGTTCCGCCGGCCGCGTCGCTGTTTTCAGGAGCCGGAACTCGGTGCGGCGAAACACTTTCAAGATGAACGCCGCTGGGTATCCGAAGGCGCGGATACCGGCCTCGGCGGGGTAGGGCTCGATGCCCGCGATGTGATAGTCAGTGCCCTTCACGACGATCTCGCAGCCTCCGGCCGCGACGACGTTGCGATACCAGGAGACATCGGGCCCGTAGGTGAGTTCAGCGACGAAGCCGTCGGGGACGCGGGCCACGATGAGCGGGGTTTCATAGGCCGTGCCGGTCTTGCGGCCGACGTGGCGGACAAGGGAGAACGGGCTACGGCCGGTGCGCGCCGCCCGGCTCGTCGCTCGGTTGAGGGTGTGTTTGAGCAGCCACAGGAAGGCGGGCTTGGCGCGTGCTGCGCGCGGTGGTTCGTTGGCGCGGTAGAGCCGGAGTCCGAGGTGCCAGCCGGCGGCCACCGGTAGCAAACACGTGTACAGGCCGGGAAAGTAGCCGAAGTGGCCGGTGTCCAGGTACGGGAACATGAAGTGGGACGCCTCGACGACAGCCATGGCCACGACGAATACCCACGTGATCCAATTGCCGATTTCCGTTCGTCGGTAAAGCAGGATCAGGCCGAGTAGCCAGAAGATCGGCGCGATGGTGGCTGCGACGAGGAAGAACGTGCGCTCCGACATCGGTTGGCCGAGCCTGGAGAAGGCATCCCATATGTCGGTGAGGTACTCCTCGCCGACATGAATCATGAAGAGGATTACAGCGACTAGGTAGGGCACGATTAGGGGCGGCGGATCGGCGGGGCGGCCGTAGGTGGTTAGTCGCCATGGCAGGAAGCTGACCGCAAACAGGGCGCAGATCGCGATCGCGATCACCCCGAGGAATGGGTAACCCGTCGCAACGATGACGGCGGCGACACCAGCGGCAAGGTAAACGGTCCGCCGTGCTCGATGGAGGTCGCGTGGGTTGCGCGTTTGCGGAGCCGAGGTGGCCATGGCACCGTCCGTTCTCGCCGGTGATGTCGACGTCGCTGAACCGAACTATATGCTAACCTTAGTGGCATGTCATCTCTTGATGAATTAGGTGCGCCGCCGGAGCTCGTGGCAGCAGCGATACGCGCCGCAGAACAGTGCGGCAGGGGTGTGGCGGACGTCCCGCTGAACACCATTGCGCAGGCCGCTGGAGTTTCTCGCAGCACGTTGTTGCGGCGGCTGGGTGGATCGCGACGGGCGTTGGACGAAGCGGTTCGCGCGGCCGGCATCGATCCGGGGGGTCGGCCGGTGCGGGTACGGGCCGTTGAAGCCGGGGCCCGGCTGGTGAGTGGACGCGGCCCGGCCACGGTCACGCTCGAGGCAGTCGCCGAGGCTGCGGGCTGCTCGGTGCCCAGCCTGTATGCGATCTTCGGCACCCGCGATGGGCTGTTCGCCGCGATCTATGAGCAGTACAGCCCACTAATTGATCTGGTGAGCCTGTGCACAGATCCGGCCGCAGATCTGGAGCAGACCGTGGCCGACTTCTATCGGACGATCGCTGCGAGTCTGACTGATGAGCCGCGTGTGGCCACCGCGATGCTGGCCGACTTGCTTGGCAACCCGAGCGGGCCGACGGCACGGATCTTCGTTCGATACTTTCCGCGTGCACTGGTCAGTGTTGGCGGATGGCTTGAGGGACACGTAAGGGCGGGCCGCATCCGCGACATTTCCGTACCACTGCTGCTCCAGCAGCTGATTGGCCCCCTGTTGGCACACATCCTCGTGCGGTCCGTGATTCCCCGCGGAGCTGAAGATGCCGCGGAGTTGGAGCAGGCCTGCGCGGTGTTCACCACCGCCTTCCTTCGCGCCGTCGCCGTGCCTGCCTCACGTCAGCCCGACGACCTGGGCGAAGGACAGTAGGCGATGCGCAGATCGACGGCCGCGGCCGGCACAGCGGTGTTCTTCGTGGTGGCGCCGGGCACGGTCGTGGGTCTCTTGCCATGGTTCATCACCCGCTGGGAGATATCGGGCAGCAGCGTCGCGTGGCGGGTAGCTCAGGTGGTGGGCGTGCTGCTCATCGTCGTGGGGCTTGTCCCGGCGGTGCATGCATTCGTGCAGTTCGCGAGGGCGGGCGGCACGCCCGCACCGGTGGCGCCGACCGAGCATCTCGTGGTCAACGGGTTCAATCGGTTCGTCCGCAATCCGATGTACCTCGGGCTCCTACTCGCGATCGTCGGTCAGGCAGTACTGTTCAGTAGTCTTGGACTGCTGCTCTACGCCGCACTCGGATGGCTCGTGACGGCGTCATTCGTGCACTGGTACGAGGAGCCCACCCTCATCCAGCAATTCGGCAGCGAGTATGAGGCATACCGGCACGTTGTGCGCGCGTGGGTGCCCCGCTGGCGTCCATCGAGTTCTGATGTCGAGGGTAGCTGCGCCGGTGAGCCGATGGATGGTCAACCGTGACGAAAACCGACGGGTTTACGGTGCTCGTAGCGTCGACCGTGGTGGTTCGCCTAGACGCAGTTCACACGTGCGCACTATCAGGGGCTCGGCGTCGGGGAGTGCGCGATCCTCACCTTTCTCGGCGCGTTGATGACCGTCGTGGCATTTTCACTCGCGATTGCCTGGCGCGCTTCGCCGTTGGTAACGTGGTCGACTTTCGCATCGTTGCTCGCGACCTTGGTTGGTTTTGTGGGTACGACGAGAGCGCTACCCGAAACCCACTTGCTTGCAACACTTCTGGAACGCTTCGCGCGGTGGGGCCTGCTCGCCCTGTTCGCCGGAACCTTCGCATGCCGAGCCGCCTACGCGTCCATGAACCCGCCGTACCGCGATAGCCCCCCGCCGCGCCGAGAGGATCAACGAGACCATGCCGAGAAGCACTGACCCCCGGGTCCATTCCCAATGGCGTGTCAGTGCATCGCTGCGCACGGTCTTCATCATCCACGGTGTGGCGACGTTGGCCGCGGCGGTGGTTCTCGCCGTCGCTCCCGGCGCCATTTTATCCACGGTGAACATTCCCCTCGACCGTGCAGGCTTCTTGCTCTGCTACCTGCTGGCAGCCACGGAACTGGCGATCGCCTTGTTGTCCTTCGGCGCGGTCCGCCTCACCGACCGGGCGGCCGTGCGCCTGATCGTGATGGTGTTCATCGCTTTTCATCTCACGACGGGTGTGCTGGAACTCGTGTACCTCACCTACACCCCAGCCAGTCCAGCGCTCATCGCCAACGCCGTCGTGCGCTTCGGCGCCGCAGGCGTCTTCGCCATGCTGTGGCGGGCCCGACTCGGGCGGTAGCCCGCAGCCGGAGCGCGCGGCCGTTTGGCCAACGGAGAAATTACCGTATGCCGGATACCCCCTGCGACGGACTGGCACCGATTGCCGGTCCTCTGACCGATGAGGCCGCGGCTTTGCTCTCGGCTGGTGTCTATGGGTTCTGCCTACGGGGTCGGCGCACGCCATGAGATGAATGTCCACCCCAACAGCAAACGCCTCACGTCAGCGTCGGGCAACTCGGCGCGGACATGTTGCCGCAATTCGTGAACGGTGACGGCCGGCGGCCACACAGTCGGCGCGGTGTGCTCCCATTTGCCACGAACGCCGATCGCGACGCCACGTGCCACGAATGCGGCCAGGGCCCATGGGAGGTCGCGCCACCCGGGGCGGGCGAACGCGACGATCGCCAGCGTCCCGCCTGGGCGTACACGGCGGCACAGATGGCGCAGTCCGGCGCGGGTGTCGGGAAGGTGATGCAAGGTGCATTGGAGACCACCGCGTCGAAGCTGCCGAGTGGAACCCGCAGCAGATCGCCGTGCATCCAGATCACCCGTGTGTCGGCGAAGCGCATCTTGGCCGCTCGAGAACCGGCTCGTCGATGTCGAGGGCGACGACACGCGGAATGCCTCGCGACAGTCGTGCGGCCAAGAACCCATCACCACAATCCACATCGAGTACCGAGCTGGCATCCACCGACACCGAAGCGTCGAGTTGGGCGTCGTAGTGGATGTTGACATTCCACGGCTCACGCATGGCCCGATTCTTGCCCACCTCGACGAAGCAGGCTCGAGCAGCATGCGCTAACCCACGGCGGAGCGCAGCGCGCCGCGGTCCGACCAGGCTTCGCCGCGCAGCACGGCAACTCAAACGATCTCGATCAGCGCTCGTCGAGCCAATGATCCGACCATCGGGTGACGACCGTAAGCCTGACGAGGGTCCCGATAACGAAAACGTCTCAGGGAGCATGGTTGGGAGGCCGCGGCTCATCGAATAATTCCGGAGGCCGGGCCGATTTGTTCGACGCCGCCGCCCAACGAGTTTGTTGGGTACGATGGTGTTATGGCTCACTCAACGGCAAAGTCCAGTCCGGCGCCGGTCGCGGTGACGAAGGCCTCCGTCACGGCCGGCAAGACATCGGGGCGCCGTCGTGCGAGGACGCCCGCGCAGCGACCATCCGCCACCCCGCTGGCCAAGGAACGGACCGAGTTCCTTGCCGGCATCGTTGGTGGCGCGGAGCTGGCCCGGATGCTGGGGGTGTCGCGCAGCCAGCCGACCCGGTGGCGCAGCGGGGCTGAGCAGCCGGGCCCAGACGCGGCCCGCGGCCTAGTCGACCTCGATCACGTGATGACCCGCGCGCTGATGTTGTGGTCCGCGCGAGTGGCAACCGACTGGCTGACAAGCGCCAACGCCTATCTCGACGGCGCGCGTCCGCTCGACGTCCTCAAGGTCCGTGGCTCCGCCGAGGTGATCGACGCGCTCGATGCCGTCGCCGCGGGCGCCTACGCCTGATCGTGTTGGCCTACCGGGTCTTTCCTTTCGACACGTCCGCGGTCGCGGGCACTGCGGGCCATCCGGAGTATCTGCACCGACCACAAGGCAAGGGTCGGCTCGACAACCCGCGGCACTACGACACCTGGTACTTCGCGGCAAGCCCGGAGGCCGCGGTCGGGGAGGTATTCGGTGACATCACCGTGTGGGGCGATGACATGTTCGAGTTCCCGGCGCTGCCGAACGCACCGCGCACCCTGGGTGTGTTCGAAGTGCCCGACGATGTGCGGCTGCTCGATCTCGACGACCCTCGCGCATTGCTGGCCCGCGGGCTGCGGCCGACCCAAGTGATCGCCCGCAACCGCGCGGTTACCCAAGGGTGGGCACTGGAGATCTTCACCGAGCAGAACGACCTCGGCGACCGCCGCTGGGACGGGGTGCGGTGGTGGTCCTTTCACCGCCCGCACTGGACCGTGTTCGGTCTCTGGTGCACAACAAGCGAACCCGCCAGTCATCGCCTCGTCAACACCGAGCGACTGCACGTCGGCCATCCCGCGGTCATCGACGCCGCGAGGACGCTCAGCAAGACGTTCCTCTGATCGCGATGTGGTCGGCGATCTTGATGGCGTGGCGGCGCTCATCAGCGTCCGAAATTAGTCGCCATACTGCATACCGATCAACGCACCCTGCTCCCGTGACTGCGCACCACCATGCCTCGACGAAGTGCAAGCCAACGGCGCACTCCGCATCACCGGGAACGCTGAGATTATCGAGCGGTTTCGGCGCCTCTTTTCGTCCCGCAACCCGCTCCGACCGCCTCATCAGGCGACCCGCGACGGTGACGACTACGTGATCCACGGCCACAAGATCTGGACGAGTTACTCCGACGTCGCCGAGTGGTGTCTGCTGCTGGCGCGCACCGACCGGGACGTGCCGAAGCACGAGGGCATCTCGGCGTTCATCGTGCCGATGCATCAGCCCGGTATCGAACAGCGCCCGCTGAAGATGATCAGCGGGGTGACCAAGGAGTTCGGCCAGGTCGAGTTCGACGGCGCGCGGGTGTCGGCCGACAACATGGTCGGCGCGCCGGGGGGCGGGTGGAAGCTCGCGATGACCGTGGTCAGCCACGAACGCGAGCCGTCGACCCTGGGGTTCTCTGCGCGATATGGAAAACTGGTGCGGCAGATGGCCACTCGCGTCGATGGCTCGGCGCCGGACGAACTGTCCTGGACCTGGGTGCAGACCGAGATGCTGCGCCTACACGTGCGACGACGGTTGTTCGAGCAGCTCGACGGCCTGACGCACGGGCCCCAGGGCTCATTGGACAAGCTGCTGATGACGTGGGTGGAACAGTCGGTGGGGCATGCGGTGCTCGCCACCGTCGGCACGGGGGACCCGGAGTTGTTCGCCGCCTACATGTACAGCCGTGCACAGAGTGTGATGGGCGGGACGTCGCAGATTCAGAAGAACATCATCGCGCTACGGATTCTGGCGATGTTCGACCACTTCGACCAACATCGCAATAGCCTGCTCGCGCTCATCGTCGCCAGCGGGGACCCCGACGCCGAACCGGCGATGCGCGACGCCACCAAACTCATGAGCGAGATGTACGACCCACTGCACGGCTGTCCGTAGAACGCTGGCAGGACGGGGGCGGGTTCCCACTGGAACGCTCCAAGCTCTGGCTCAGAATGATCGCCGGGATGATGACCTCGCTGACGGCATTGGAGCCCATGTTCCTCCCCGAAGGACTGGAGCGCCCCACTCGGGACGAACTCATCGACACCGCGTGCGACCTGCTTCTCTATGGCCTGCTGCCGGAGAAACCGCAGCAATACAAGGACGGCCTCAAGCCCCGCCGTAACGACGGTGCGAGGGCTCCTAAGGCTTGACGAAGAGCGTTGGTGCGCGGGCGCATTCGTCCCGTGGCGGCGACTTCCACGCGGGTTGTCACGGCCGAGTTTGGCGGATGGACAGCCGTCGGGTCCGGACCTGTTTTACCTGGCACGTAAACGACTGTTCGCGTTAACGCGATCGAACGAAGCCAAGGAGTTCGTCTCGCATAGCTTGTCAGGATGCGAAATGCATGGCAGGCCGGCTAGCCCGCCTCATCTAGACGATAACGATCGTTTTCAAATTGGCGAACCCCTGGTAGATTGACCAAAGACGAGACCGGACAATGCGAACGATCGGAGAGTGGCTCGTGACGCTTTGGACTTCGCCTACAGGGCAGCACCCCGGCAAGGGGGCGGCGCAGTGAGTACCCCGGTCGAAGCTCCTGAGCTAGTCGAGGAGTCCGTAGGTGGTGTTGCGGTCCTGCGGTTGAACAGGCCGGAACGGCGAAATGCCCTGACGGGTCAATTGATCGATGCAGTACACCACGCGTTGCTGCGGGCGGAGCAGGATCCCGCCGTTCGGGCAGTGGTGCTCACCGGCAATGGCGGCGCGTTCAGCGCGGGCGCCGACATCAAAGTAGATCGCATCGGCGCCGAGGCCTTGCTCAAGGACCACTACAACCCTCTGATCACCGCGATGCTGACATCCGACCTGCCGATCATCGCAGCACTGGACGGCGTAGTCGCCGGGGCGGGCGTCTCACTCGCCTTGGCGTGCGACTTCCGAGTAGCGTCGCCGACCGCCTACTTTCAGCTGTCCTTCGTCAAGCTCGGTTTATCGCCTGATGCAGGACTGACATGGTTACTACCCCGCTTGGTGGGCACTGCTCGGGCTGCCGAGCTCGCGCTGCTCGGAGCCAATCTCCCGGTCGGCGACGCCCTGTCGTGGGGCCTGGTGACACGGCTATCGGAGCCCGGCCGCCACCTGGACGACGCCCTGGCCCTGGCACAGGAGCTGGCGTCGACGAGTTCGAGTGTCGGCGCCATCAAACACGCATTGCGTCGTGGGGCCGAGGCCGAGCTGACGGACCAGCTGTTGTTCGAAGCGGAGTTGCAGCCCAGATTGCAGGAGCGACCCGACTTCGGCGAAGCACTCCAGGCGTTTCGGGAGAAGCGCGCACCCGTGTATCCGCCGCGCACCGTCACCGACCGTGCCATGCGCACCAACGCCACGACGTCATGACCGAGCACCTGATCGAGGTCGAGCCCGGGGTTTCGATTCATGCCCAGGATCTGGGTTCGGGTGACCCCGTCGTTCTTCTGCACGGCTGGGCGCTGGGGCACGAGGTGTGGGATCGCCAGGTTTACGAGTTTGTGACGAGCGGACGTCGGGCCATCGCCATCGACCTTCGGGGACATGGCCTTTCGTCGAAACCGTTCGACGGATACGACGTGCAGCGGCTGGCGTCCGACGTCATCGGCGTCATCGAGGGCCTTGAGCTGGAGCACGTCACCCTGGTGGGGTGGTCACTGGGTGGGTTGACCGCCTTCCGCTCGGCCATCGCCAGGCCCGACCTGTTCGCAAGACTGGTGTTGGTCTGCTCGAACGGGGTCGCCGCATCCCGCCAGCCCGGGTTGCCCTTCGGGGCCGCCGCCGCCGACGTCCAAGACGCCGTCCTGGCAGTAGAGCTGACGGATCGCGTTGCGTCACGCGAACAGCAGATCCGCTCGACGATGCGAAAGGGTACCTCGGAGGCCACCATTCGGTGGCTTCTCGGCCTGACGATGCGGGTGCCCTCTTGGGCCGGTCGTGGCTGTTTGGCGACGGTGCTGAACACCAACCAGGTCGACGACGCTGTCGAACTGGGGGTGCCGCTGGTGCAGATCCTCGGTGAGTCAGATCCCATCCTCTCCACCCGCGCGGCGTCGTGGTTGATGGACCACGTACCCGTCGCGAGCCAGGTGAGGATTCCCGACAGCGGACACTTTCCGATGTTCGAGAATGCCGGACCGTTCACCGACGCTCTGCTGGCCGCCGTCGGCTCCGGGGACCTCGTGCCGGGCAGTTCACCGCAGCCCGAGTGATCCGCTGATGATGTCGCGCATGACCTCGTTCGCTCCGGCATAGATGGGAAGCAGCAGGGCGTAGCGGACGTGGCTCTCCATGTCGTACTCGGTTGCGTAGCCGTAGCCGCCCATCATTTGCATGCCCTCGAGCGCCACGGCCTTGGCGGTCTCGGTCGTCTTGATCTTCGCCATCGACGTCATCCGGGTTGTCTCGACGCGATCGCCGGCCGGATCCTGCAGGCGCTCGGCGACTTCGTAGGTGATCAGGCGGGCGCACTCGAGTTCGGTTGCCAGGTCGGCGATTCGGTGGCGTAGAGCTTGAAACGACCCGATGGCATGACCGAACTGCTTGCGTTGCTTGACGTAGGCGAGCAGGTCGTCGAGTGCCCGCTGAGCGACTCCCAGACCCACGGCTGCGGCGAGTAGCCGTTCCCCGTCCAGTCCCGCCATGATCTGAGGGAAGCCGCGTCCGACGGCGCCGACGACGTTCTCCTCCGGCACATAACAGTCGGTGTAGAAGACGTCGTTGACCTCGCGGCCGCCCATCGTGGAGATGCGGCGGGTCTCGAGGCCCGCCGCGTCGCCGGGCACCTCGAAGATGGTCAAGCCTTGATGCGGCTTCTCATCGTGACTGGTGCGCGCGACGAGCAGGATGCGTTCGGCGATGTGGGCGAACGAGCACCAGGTCTTCTGGCCGTTCAAGACATACCCACCACTGACCTTCTTGGCTGCGCAGGAGATTGCCGAGACATCCGATCCCGCACCGGGTTCGGAGATGGAGATCGCCATCACCTCACCGGCGGCCACCGCAGCCAGCGCGTCCTTCTTCTGAGCCTCCGATCCGAAGCGCTTGTAGCAGCCCGCCACGGTGGTGGTGGCGCCGATGGCCTTCACCGGGACCATGGCGCGATTGAGCTCCTCGAACAGCAAGGTCTGCTCGACGTAGGTGCCGTCCGAACCGCCGTACTCCTCGGGAATCGCCACACCCAGCCAACCCAGTTGAGCCAACTTGGAATACAGGGCGCTGGAGTGGTCCTCTTCGTCCGGATCGATCCACGAATGTCGCTGCTCGCGGGTACCGCATTCGCGACTGCCGAAGTCGCGGACTGCGGTGCGGAAGGCGAGCTGCTCGTCGGTGAGTCTCATTGATCTCTTTCAGATGTGGTGGGACGGTCTCAGGTCTGCGGAAAACGATGTCCGGGGAAGAGCCCCGCGGCGATGCCGTTGCGAAGAACCGCCGGGGCGCCGCCGGCCACGACGTTCGTGACACAGTCCCGGTGGATGCGCTGGATGGGATAGTCGGTGGTGACGCCGTAACCGCCATGCAGTTCCAGCGCTTTGAGCGTGATCTGGGGTCCCGTGGTGGCGCCGAATAGTTTTGCCTGTGTGACCTCGGCCAGCGGGGGGAACCGACCGTCGATCGCGCAGGATGCGGCGCGGTAGGACAGTAGGCGCAGTGCCTCGATCTGTACCCACATGTCGGCCAGCGAGTGGTACACGGCCTGGAAGTCGAGAATTGGCTTGCCGAACGCCTCGCGTTTCTGCGTGTATGCCGCTGCTTCGTCGAAGGCTGCCTGCGAGAGACCCAACCAAAACCCGCAGTTGTGCAGGCGTTCGAGATTGAAGGCCGTCATCAACTGCTTGAACTGGCCGGGGCCGACGATGATGTCTTCGGCCGGAACACGGACGTCCTGCAAGATCATGTTGCCGTGCGCGATTCCGCGATCGCCGATGAACGTCGGGCCGCGTTCGATCGTGACCCCCGGCAGTGACCGGTCGACCACGACCGCACCGATCCCCTTGGCACCCGGGATGGCGTCGAAGCGCACGAACGTCGCGTTGAGGTCGTTGACGTTCGAACCTGTGACGTAACTCTTGGCGCCGTTGAGGATGAGGTGCTCTCCGTCTCGGACCGCCGTCGTGGTCAAGTGGGTCAGCGCAGAGCCCGCGTCGGGTTCGGTGAGCGCGATGTTGCAGCCGCGTCGTCCCGCCACGATGTCGTGCAGGTACTTCTCCTTGACCGTGTCGTTCCCGAGCAGGAACATCGAGGGCCCCGGACCACTGGTGCAGAAGACCGGCTCGGGGGGAAGCCAGGACTGGGCGTGGCGGAACAACGCCTCCACGACGATCAGGTACTCCATCGCGCCGCCGCCGTGCCCGCCGTACTCCCGTGGCATGGCGACACCAAGCAGATCGGCCTCACGCACCCGTTCGAAGATCTGGTTGTACGGAGCCTCGTCGGACTCATCCCAGGCGCGCACCTCGTCACGGAAGGAATCGCCGAGCTCTTCAGCCCGCTTCTGCAGTACTCGCTGATCTTCGCTCAGTTCGAAGTTCATCGGGGTTGTCCTTCTCGTCGTTCATGCTTGGCAATTCGTAGCCCACGTACCCGCGCGCCGAGGGGGATCACGCGCCACCTCCACTCGAAGACTATAAACGATCGTTCTCACAATAAGAAGTGCGTAAATGCCGCGCGCAAAGCAATATTTTGGCATCTGACGAATCATTCGTTCACCGACTGGGGCCGGTGCCAAGTGGGCTTGCGCAGCCTCGTCCCCGCACGGTTGGGCGAGGCTGGTGGCCACGGCGCCGGATGGTCTAACAATCTTTCTAGTGGTGTGTCCTGGATTTAGCTGACCTTTTCGAGGGCGATGCGCCCGCGGGCGACCTTGGCGAGGATGGATTCTGCGGTCGCTGTCCACACGTAGGGTCGGGGGGCGTCATTGTGTGAGTCGAGGTATTCCTGGATCGAGGCAACGAGGTCAGGGACGGAATGGAATACCCCGCGCCGCAACGCTTTGTCGGTCAGTTCACGAAACCAGCGTTCCACCAGGTTCAACCACGATGAGGACGTCGGGGTGAAATGCAGGTGGAACCGAGGATGGTTGTCCAGCCACTTGATGACGTCTTGATGTTTGTGGGTGGCGTAGTTGTCCACGATCAAGTGG
This sequence comes from Mycolicibacterium sp. TUM20985, assembly GCF_030295745.1. Classification (NCBI taxonomy): domain Bacteria; kingdom Bacillati; phylum Actinomycetota; class Actinomycetes; order Mycobacteriales; family Mycobacteriaceae; genus Mycobacterium; species Mycobacterium antarcticum. The sequence continues at coordinate 4,007,706 of NZ_AP027291.1, read as the reverse complement.
ACCGCCAGGTCCTGGGGCACCTCGCGGTCGATGGTCTTGAGGAACGTCAACCACTCCTGGTGGCGGTGCCGCGGCAGGCATTGCCCGATCACCTTGCCGGTCAACACGTCCAGTGCCGCGAACAAGGTTGTGGTGCCGTGACGCTTGTAGTCGTGGGTCATCGTCTCACCGCGCCCCTTGACCATCGGCAGCGACGCCTGAGTGCGGTCCAATGCCTGCACCGAGGACTTCTCGTCGGCGCACAACACGATCGCCTTCTCCGGCGGGTTCATGTACAGCCCGACGACATCGACCAGTTTCTCCTCGAAGCGCGGATCGTTGGACAGCTTGAACGTCTCGACCCGATGCGGCTTGAGCCCGCGCGCGTGCCACACCAGCTGCACCGTCGACTTCGACACCCCGGTCGCTGCCGCCATCGTTCGACAGCTCCAATGGGTCTCACCCGCCGGTCGGTAGTTCAAGGTCAGATCGACGATCTCCTCGATCTTCGATTGCGGGATCGACGGTTTGGGGCCACGCCCCTTACGCACCTGAGCGAACTTCACCAAACCCTGCACGGCGAACTGCTCACGCCAACTCTTCACCGATGCCGGCGACACCGACAATGAGGCAGCGATCGCCGTGTTGGCCATACCGTCAGCGGCCATCAACAGGGCCTTGGCTCGCACCACCTCCCGATGCGCACCCGACTGCGACCGAGCCAACGACTCCAGCACCTCCCGTTGGCCATCCGACACTTCCAACGCAGGCACGGGTCGTCTCATGGAGAAAATCATAACCAATTAACCATCAGTTAATCGCAGGACACACCACTAGGTCGCTGGACTGGCCGTGTATCCCGTGTCGCTGCCGCAACGAGCACTCCTGACGTGCAGGCACTCTTTCGGTGAGGCCTCGGGCCATACTGATAGTGTCGCGATTGACCACTATCGTGCGGTGCGAGTGGGCTGCGGAAGGGAGCAGACGTGGCGTTCGTCATCAAGCGACCCGGCGGGCGTTGGGAACTGCGCGAATCATGGATGTCGCCGGCAGGCCCACGGGCCAGGACCCTTGCTTCGTTCCGGCTTCTGACGCAGGACGTCGCCGCGCGAGCGGTTGAGCGGTCCGAGAGTGAACTCAGCTCCGAAGCGGTGATGCAGATGGTGCGTGCCGCCGGGGCACCTGTCGCGGACTGCCGGGCCGAAGAAGTGGCCCGGGAACTCGTCGCCTTGCTATCCGCCGGCGCCGACATCCCCGGTGCTCTACAGCAGCAGTTAACGGCCAGCTTCGGAAGTGAAGTCCCGGTTCGCCGCGCCGAAGACGCTGCCGCCGATGCCGATTCAGAACCACCACCGGCGGGCACGCTCGCAGGCCGCGAGCGCATCGTCGCCTCGGCGATCGAATGTTTCCGCATGTCAGGTGTTCGACAGACCCGGATGTCGGACATTGCCGACCACGCAGGAATTGCACGACCAAACATCTATCGCCACTTCTCGAGTCGACGCGCACTGCTGTTGCAGGCGGTCGTCACTGAAACCCGATCGACCCACGCGCGACGGTTGGCCCAGCGACCCATCGTGGGTCCGGCCGCAGATCTGCTCACCGACGCCTTGATGCTCGGTCACGCCACCGCCGTGAACGACCACTTCATTCGCCTCCTCATCGAGGAGATCCCCAAGATCACCGCTGATCTGCTGATCAAGGAAACCGACATCCTGTCCGTCGAGCTCGAATACTGGGGGCTCGTGCTGCAGCACTGCCGGGACCGTGACGAGCTCCGTGACGACATCGACGATCGGTCGATCATGCGGTGGTTGTTGTTCATCCAGTTCAGTTGCCTCGAGCGCCGGGAGTTCTTCGATACCGTGGACGAACTGCGGTCATATCTAGGTTCGTTCGTCGTTCCCGGGCTATTGAAACATTATTGACACGACTCGTCTCAGTGATACATTATGGAGCCAGTGTCGCCATGATCGGCGTCACACCGATGTCGCCACATGCCGACGAACACAGCGGCACCAGGCCGGGCCAGTGGGAAGAAGGACTGAGATGACTCAATCACCAACGCTTACCGGTGCACGCGTCCTCGGCGGGGACAATCCATTCGACGTTGACCCGGCGACGGAGGCATTCGCGGTGCCGCCCGCCGGACTTGACGCGTGGCAGTTCAAAGCTGACGGCTGTGGGCGCCGACGTCGTGCGGTGGGTCCGGGTGTCGACCAAGGGCATGAACGGTCGTTCGCGCCGTCGTGGCCGGACAGACGGTTGCGCCGCTGTGCGGCCCGCACCTATAATGAGACGGTAAGGTTCAAAAGTAGCATCCGGTGCGCGCCGAGGTGGCGTGCGCGTGTCAGCAAGTAATTCGTACCAGGCGTGGGGGTTGTCCATGAACCATTCGGCGCGCGCCTCGGCGCAGGAACTACGGAGCAGTGTCCGTGACGTGACCAGTCAGTGGCGCGCGGCGGGGCGATTTGAACCGCGCAGCGATTCGTGGCTGCGCTCACCCGACGTCGAGTTCAGCAGGGAACTCGCAGCGCGGGGACTGATCGGAATGACCTGGCCCCAGGAGTACGGCGGCGGTGAGTTCTCCAACATCGATCGACTTGCGGTGACGGAAGAGCTCCTGCGGGCGGGCGCGCCCGTCGCAGCTCATTGGATCGCCGATCGCCAGATAGGTCCGGCGATACTGCGATGCGGTACGCCCGAACTGCGGCGTGAGATCCTCCCCGGAATCGTCAACGCCGAGAGCTTCTTCTGTCTTGGGATGAGCGAGCCCGAAGCCGGTTCCGACCTCGCCGCGGTCAAGACCGTAGCCACGGCGGTCGACGGAGGATGGCTATTGCGCGGCCACAAGGTCTGGACCACCGGCGCGCACTTCGCAACCCATGCCTACGTGCTCGCCCGGACGTCGCCTGGTGAGCGCAAACATCACGGGCTCAGTGAATTCATCATGGACATGAACTCCGACGGTGTCCTCGTCAGCCCCATCGTGGACATGGCCGGCGAGCATCACTTCAACGAACTGGTCCTCGACGACGTGTTCGTGCCGCATGGACGCCTGCTCGGCGAGGAGGGCAATGGCTGGCGGCAAGTCATCGAACAATTGTCGTTCGAGCGCGGGGGACCGGAACGCGTGTTGTCGACGTACCCCCTGTTCATCGAGATCCTCGCCAACAGCGATGTCGTGCGAGAACGCCACGGCCAAGAGGAGTTGGGACAGTTCGTCGCTCGACTGGCTGCGTTACGCTCGATGGCCTTCGAGGTCGCCGCCCAGCTGGATCGCGGAGTGGCACCGGTACAGGGGGCCGCAACGCTGAAGTACCTCGGAAACGCATTCGAGCGCGACGTCGTGGAGTACGGCCGCCGAGTCCTTGGCCCCGGCGGACCGGAATCGGCGTTCGGTCAGGCGTTGCTCGCGTCACCGGGATTCAGTCTCCGCGGCGGTGCGGCGGACGTCTTGCTGTCCATCATCGTGCGCCAGGAAGCCGCCCGAGACGCCGGGGTCAACCGGCCTGGATCGGTCATTGCGGGAACCGCTGTGCCGCAGCACGCCAACGAACTCGTCGACCTCGCGCAGTCCCTGGCTGAATTGCCCGAAGCCGAGCGTTGGCTCCAGATTCAAGAACTGGGTCTGGTCGGCGTCGGGGTGGATGAGGAACTTGGCGGTTCAGGAGGCAGTTTCGACGACCTGCTGACCCTGGTGTGTGAGTTCGGGCGACTCGGCGTCAGCAGTCCGCTGATCGAAGCGTCCGTCGCGCAGGCGGTGCTGGCCGGGTGCAATCAGGTCGGGTCGACCGCTTACGAGTCCGATTGTGCAACTGTCGCGTTCGGGTCGCAACGATCCGCGGACGCGGGTGTCCTCGTCGTGTCGGCTGTGCCCTATGCCGTGGTGGTTCCTCGGATACTTTTCATCGACGACGACGGCGATGTCCTCGTCGTCGAGCGCGCCGATGCCGTCGTCGAGTCGGGTCAGAACATCGCAGGCGAGCCACGCGACCGTGTCACGGTGTCTGACCCGGGTGCGCTGACACTGTGTGGGCGCGTCAATCCCGTGCAGGTGCGTGCCCGTCAGGCACTGCTGTGGTCGGCGGCACTGTGCGGCGCATTGGAGGGTGCGTATCAGTTGACTCGGCGCTACGTCCAGACTCGCGAACAGTTCGGTGCACCCCTGCTCAAGATTCCCGCCGTCGCAGCTCATCTGGCGACGATGAAGACGCACGTCCTGCTGGCGCGAACCGCTTTCGACCGCGCAGCAACGGTGTACCGCCGAACTGATGGTGTCAGCGCCGATGAACGATTGGCGGCTGCCGCGGTCGCTCGCATAGCCGGCTCGGCGGCGGCCGACGAGACGGCGCGGATCGCTCACCAGCTGCACGGAGCCATCGGAATCACCGCCGAGTACGGGCTGCACCCACTCACGCTGCGATTGTGGGCCTGGCGCGACACCGACCTGCCTGCCAGGGAGTGGTCGGCGTTGCTCGGTGACCGTGCCGCCTCGGGCGACGAGGATCTCATCTGGAACACGCTGACCGCCGGCGCGATCATGCCCGCTGCCGTGCCCGCTGCCTCGGTTTGACGGCGGTTTGCGAAACGTCGACCGCCTGCGGCGAACAGGCTCAGGACAATTCGGAGGAACCAGGACCACATGACGGAAACCGTGCGATTCGACGTTACCGATCACGTCGCGATCATCACCATCGACCGGCCGCACGTGCGCAACGCGATCGACCTGGCTACCGCACTTGGCGTCGCGGCGGCGCTGGACCAGGCCGAGGAGCGCCAGGACGTCCGCGCGATCGTGCTTACCGGCTCTGGCGGAACCTTCTGCGCTGGAATGGATCTCAAGGCGTTTTCGGCCACCCGTGAGCGGCCGATCTCGCCGACCCGGGGAGCGTTCGGCATCATCGAGTGCCCACCGAACAAGCCGATCGTCGCCGCCGTCGAGGGCAAGGCGCTCGGGGGAGGCTTCGAGATCGCCCTCGCCTGTGACGTGATCGTGGCGGCGCGTACCGCGGCTTTCGGGCTGCCCGAGGTCAAACGCGGCCTGGTGGCCGCAGCCGGCGGGATTCTGCGACTGCCGCAACGCATTCCGTTCAACATCGGAATGGAGATGATTCTCACCGGTGAGCCAATCACCGCAACCCGGGCGGCCGAGCTCGGACTCGTCAGTCTGATCGTCGAGCCTGATGCGGCTGCAGGAGCAGCCCTTGCGATGGCCCGGCAGATCGGACTGAATGCCCCGCTGGCCGTGCAGGGCGCCAAGAAGATCGCCAAGGCCGCGCGCAACTGGTCGGACTCCGAGGGATTCGAGCAGCAACGCCCCGTCGTCGATGGGATTCGGGAATCGAACGACGCCGCCGAAGGCGCACGCTCCTTCGTCGAGAAGCGCCCGCCGCAGTGGATGGGCAGTTGACCGTCGGCAGTGTGACGCCCTAGCTCGATTTCGAGACGACCGGTCGTCGTGAATCCGGCGCCTGCTGCTCGAAGAGCTGGTCGATCGCCGGCCCGACCAGCGAGTTCAGGTCGCAGCCCCGAACCAGTTGGTTGGCCGCGTGCAGACTCAGAAGACCGTGCACCAGTGCCCAGGCGATGTGAGCCTGGACGGCGGGCGTGCCGCGGGCCGCCCCCTGCTCAATGGCTTGCTCGTAGGCATCCAGCATCGGCTGCATCAGATCGAGACGGGCTCGCTCGAGGTCGGGATACTTCCGCGGATCCGGTTGGCGGAGTGAGAACATCAGACGATATTCCTCCGGATGCGCGATGACGAAGTCCACGAACTTCAACAGGATCGCTCGTATCCGGGCCAGGGGATTCTGCACCTCGACAGCCGGCTGCAGGATGCAATCCGAGAACTGTCGAATGAGATCGGCCCGCAGGTAGGCGAAGAGTTCTTCCTTCGAGGCGAAATAGCTGTACGGCTGGCCCTTGCTGACTCCGGCCTCGGTTGCGAGCTTCCGCAGCGTAACGGATTCGTAGCCGTGCTCCCGGAATAGCCGCAGGGCGGTCGCGCTCAGCCGACGACGCTCGGCGTCGACTTGAGCTTTGCTGAGTACGGGACGAGCCATCTTTGGAGCTCCCTTGGTTTATTGGACGACGACCAATAAAGTTATTTGGACAACGCTCATATTACTGATAGCAACATAGCGGAGGAGACCCCAATGGAGTGGCGAGTCCAACGAGTGCTGATCTGGTCCGGTCCACTGATGGTTGCGGTCTGGTTCGTGACGTTCGTCTTCGTCATGGAATTCTTCCCGCCGTCCAACCCTTCCGCGACAGCCCAGCAAATCGTCGACCTCTATGCCCATGGTGAGGTTCGCATCAAGATCGGCGCGGTGATCGTGATGGCGGCCTCTGCGCTGCTCGTGCCGTGGGCCGTCGCCATCTCCGGCCAACTGAAACGCATACGTCGCGCCAAGGCCCTGGGCGACACCCAAATGATTTCCTGCGGGGTGTTGTCGCTGGAGTTCATCACACCGATCGGCGTGTGGATGGCCGCAAGTTTTCGGTATGACAGCCGGGCCGCCGACGTCACCGAAGCCATGCATGATCTCGGGTGGATCCTTTTCGTCACGGTCATCTGGTCTGCCTGGGTACAGATGGTGGCCATCGCCGCGGCCATCCTGATCGACCGCAGGCCGACGCCCGTCCTCCCGCGTTGGATGGGCTACCTGAGCATCTGGGTGTCCATGCTGATCTTGCCCGCCGGCCTGGTCCTGTTCTTCAAGAGCGGCCCGTTCGCCTGGAACGGCATCGTCGGCATCTACATCCCACTCGCGGGATTCGCGATCTGGGTCGCCGCACTCACCGTAGCCATACACCGAAATCTCACCACTCAGATCGCCGAGGACGACGACTCGGTCGAGGTTCCAAAGTCATTGCAGCACAACTGACGTAGCGAGCCGACACGCTTGGCAAGCAACCGCCAAGCGTGTCGGTCCGCCAGGTTCCAGTGCGGCGCCCGACGACCTGTCCTACGAGACGGTGCGTCGTGCCGCGGCCGCCACGGTGGACTTCCAAACTCTCGACGCCGTGAACGGGGCAGACGGTCTCGCCGACGTCGAGTCTGGAGCCTTGATGGTCCGTGGTCTTCGTGAGTTGCTGGACTTGCAACGATCGTTACCGTAATCCTCCGCGCTGGGCTGGGCCGCGTCCCTCCTCGAGTCGTGGCACAGCGGCTTTCGCTGCGGTACCTTGGCTCAGTGGTCGCCAGTGCCAACGATCGTTCAGAGCACATCCTGCGTACTGCCATGCACCTGTTCCACGAGCGGGGCTTCGACGGCGTCGGGGTGGACCTGATCGGCCAGCGCGCCGGGATGTCCGGACCCGCGATTTACCGGTACTTCAGCGGCAAAGACGAGATCCTCCTCTCGCTGCTCGACGAGGCGGTCGACCGGGTGTTGATGTCCACCGGTGGCGAATTCGATGACCCTCGCGAGGAGCTCGAGCACCTCGTCCGGGGACATGTCCAACGCGTCTTGGACGAACGTGAGCTGATGGGCGTGTGGACGAAGGAGAGGAATTCGATCCCGAGTCCTTACCGGGCCCGGCTGCGGGCCCGGATCAACCGCTACATTCAGCGGTGGTTCGATTGCCTGCAGTTATGCCACCCCCAACAGGATGCCGACGTTCTACGCGCCGCAATTCACGCCACGCACGGACTCATCGACTCCGTCGCGCAGTGGCCACCCCAGGCGGTTCGCGTCGACGGGCTCAACGACATCCTGGTCAGGATGGCGCTGGCCGGACTCGGTTCGCTCAGCACCGATGTCCGTCCCGTCACTCCGGCACCCTAGTGGTGTGTCCTGCGATTAACTGATGGTTAATTGGTTATGATTTTCTCCATGAGACGACCCGTGCCTGCGTTGGAAGTGTCGGATGGCCAACGGGAGGTGCTGGAGTCGTTGGCTCGGTCGCAGTCGGGTGCGCATCGGGAGGTGGTGCGAGCCAAGGCCCTGTTGATGGCCGCTGACGGTATGGCCAACACGGCGATCGCTGCCTCATTGTCGGTGTCGCCGGCATCGGTGAAGAGTTGGCGTGAGCAGTTCGCCGTGCAGGGTTTGGTGAAGTTCGCTCAGGTGCGTAAGGGGCGTGGCCCCAAACCGTCGATCCCGCAATCGAAGATCGAGGAGATCGTCGATCTGACCTTGAACTACCGACCGGCGGGTGAGACCCATTGGAGCTGTCGAACGATGGCGGCAGCGACCGGGGTGTCGAAGTCGACGGTGCAGCTGGTGTGGCACGCGCGCGGGCTCAAGCCGCATCGGGTCGAGACGTTCAAGCTGTCCAACGATCCGCGCTTCGAGGAGAAACTGGTCGATGTCGTCGGGCTGTACATGAACCCGCCGGAGAAGGCGATCGTGTTGTGCGCCGACGAGAAGTCCTCGGTGCAGGCATTGGACCGCACTCAGGCGTCGCTGCCGATGGTCAAGGGGCGCGGTGAGACGATGACCCACGACTACAAGCGTCACGGCACCACAACCTTGTTCGCGGCACTGGACGTGTTGACCGGCAAGGTGATCGGGCAATGCCTGCCGCGGCACCGCCACCAGGAGTGGTTGACGTTCCTCAAGACCATCGACCGCGAGGTGCCCCAGGACCTGGCGGTCCACTTGATCGTGGACAACTACGCCACCCACAAACATCAAGACGTCATCAAGTGGCTGGACAACCATCCTCGGTTCCACCTGCATTTCACCCCGACGTCCTCATCGTGGTTGAACCTGGTGGAACGCTGGTTTCGTGAACTGACCGACAAAGCGTTGCGGCGCGGGGTATTCCATTCCGTCCCTGACCTCGTTGCCTCGATCCAGGAATACCTCGACTCACACAATGACGCCCCCCGACCCTACGTGTGGACAGCGACCGCAGAATCCATCCTCGCCAAGGTCGCCCGCGGGCGCATCGCCCTCGAAAAGGTCAGCTAAATCCAGGACACACCACTAGTTGGAGGCCAGCTTCCGCGCCTGCCTGGTCGGTGCGGCCGGGTGAGTGCGCTGGTGACCAGCACGGATCGTGGCGGGCCGAGGTCGACGACGGGGTCGTGGCACTGGCTGCCTCCCGCAATGGTCGGATCGCCGTCGTCGGCGCGGAGGGTTCGGTCACGCTGCTGTCGGCCGACGGTGCCGTCGAGCACATCGCGGCGGTGTCCCGCGGCGGCCTCGCCGTGGCGTGGTCACCGCACGCCGACCGGTTTGCGGTGGGCTCGGTCGACGGTGTCGACGTCCTCGACGGCAGCGGTGAGGTCATCGGCGGGCACCGCGGGGGGTGGTGCTCCGCGCTGGCGTGGAGCGTCGACGGGACGCGCCTCGCCGCGGGCGTGGGTCGCACGCTCGTCGTGCTCAATCCCGATGGCACGCAACGGTGGACGGCCCGCCGCGACAGCACGGTGACCGGCGTCGCCTGGGTCAAGAGTCGCGTCGCGACCGCCGCCTACGGTGGGGTCTTCCTGCACGACAGGTCGCCCGCCGTGGCCCCGGACGTCATGGCGTTCACCGGGTCGCTCCTGAGCCTGTCGATCAGCCCGAATCGGCGCTGGGCGGCCAGCGGAAACCAGGACGCCACCCTGCACGTCTGGGGAGTGGGGCGCCGCGGGGAAGAACTCTCCATGGCGGGCTACCCGAGTAAGATCAGCGCGCTGGAATTCTCGCCGGACTCCAGCCTGCTCGCGTCCGGGGGTGCGCCGGACGTCACCGTCTGGGACTTCACCGCAGCCGGCCCGCGCGGGAGCACGCCCCGGATATTGGAAGGCCACCAGCAGGTCGTGACGGCCGTGGCGTGGTCCCCCGACGGCGACCTGTTAGCCGGATCAGGAGCGGACGGCCGGGTGGCTGTCTGGCGGCCGCCACGCGCGGTCCCGGGTAGTCCGGCGGCGGCGGTGGACCTGATGTTCCGGGATTCACCGGCGACCGCCGTCGGGTGGGACCGCGCAGGCCGGCTGCTGGCCGGTTGGGCGGACTCCACCGTCGTTGCGCACGTCGTCGGCGGGGCCTGAGGCCTTGGCGACACCGATGGCGACATCGGCGCCTGCGCCGGTCATCTCCGGCCGCGGACTCACCGTCACCTACGGCCAACGATGTGCGCTCCACCCGCTCGACCTCGACATCGCGGCGGGGGAATCCGTCGCGGTCGTCGGCCGAAATGGTAGCGGCAAGTCGTCGCTGTTGCGGGCCATCTGCGGGCTGGAACCCGCTGCGCGCGGAGAGGTCATTCTGCATGCCGAAGGTTGTCATCACCGACGAACGATCGTCGAAATCGCCTATGTTCCGCAGCGTTCCGCCGCGAGGTGGGATCTGCCCTTCGCCGTGGGTGACGTGGTGGCCGCCGGTCGGCGCCGCGTGTGGTGGCGCCGACCCGGCCGCGCCGACCGAGCGGCGGTCGACGAGGCACTGGGAGCAGTCGGCCTCGGCGAGCTCGCCAGCCGGTCGGTCGCCGAACTGTCCGGCGGTCAGGCACAACGGGTCTTGCTCGCCCGTGCGCTGATTCAACGGCCCGACGTGATGATCATGGACGAGCCGTTCGCCGGGCTGGACCTCGCGACGGTCGACGCGGTGGTCGCCCTGTTGGCGCGGTTGGTCGACGGCGGCACGTCGGTCTGTTGCGCGTTGCACGAACTCGACATCGCCCGGTCGGCATTCACCAGGGCGGTTGCCCTGGCCGACGGCAGGGTGGTTGCCGACGGCGTCACTGACGCGGTGCTCGACGCCGCCGGTGTTGAACGCATCTTCACCCTGCGGGCAGCAACGGCATGACCGGCTGGTGGTCGTGGGCGATCGAGCCGTTCAGCTACGAGTTCATGCAACGGGCCCTGCTGGCGACGCTGGCCGTGTGCGTGGCGGCGCCGATGTGCGGAATCTGGGCGCTGTCGCGACGGCTGGTCTACTTGACCGACGCGATGAGTCACGGCATCCTGGCCGGGGTGGCGGGCGCGTCGATCGTCGGTGGCAGTCTGCTGGTGGGCGGATTGTTCGCTGCGGTGACGATGGCCTTGTGCGTGTCGCTGCTGGTGGTTCGCGCCCGGGTGCCCGAGGACGGCGCGATCGGGGTGGTCGGCCAGGGGCTCTTCGCCCTCGGCGTCGTCGGGATCTCGCTGCAGAGCGATCCAAAGGCGCTGTCGCACATCCTGTTCGGCAACCCGCTCACCGTCAATGGAACTGACGTAGTCATCGACGTCGCGCTAGCCGTCGTGGTGGTGCTGGTACTCACTGCGCTGCGGCCGGTGCTGTTGGCGACGACGTTCGACCCGGTGCACGCCCGGACGGTCGGGATGCGGGTCGGACTGATCGACGCGACGCTGCTGGTGACCCTGTCGCTGACGATGGTCACCGGTTTGGTGACCGTCGGCGTGCTGATGGCGGTGACGTTGGTGATTGCGCCTGCGGTGACGGCGCGCCTGCTCGGCCGTTCGCTGGACTCGATGATGGTCATTGCCGTCGCGTCCGGCGTGGTGTCCGGGGTCGCCGGATTGCTGATCAGCTATCACGCGGGCTTGCCGACCGGTCCGATGGTCGCGTTGGCGGCAGTGGGGCAGGTGGCTATCGCTGCGGTTTGGACGCGACCGTTCGGCGCCGTCCGCCGCACCCTGCTGCGTGACCGTGGCGGGCACCACGCCAGTCCCGTCAACACCGCATGATGGCGTGTGTCGCGTTGACATGCGCCACCGTGCATGAAACAGTGGCGCGTAAGTGAAAACCATTTCCGTTTAGACTGCGATCTTTGGCGCAGCTCGATCATCAACCCCGGGAGCAGGATTGAAGACCGCCATCCCCGATCCCCCGGTGGTGGATGCCGTCGGCCACCAAGTGCCTCCGCCCATGCACGTGTTGTCGAGCGCCGGTGATCTGCTGCGCGCCCTCTCGGCTCCGGTACGGATCGCCATCGTCGTGCAGCTGTGCGAGTCCTCGCGGTGCGTCCACGAATTGGTTGGAGCTTTGGACCTACCTCAGCCGTTGGTCAGCCAACATCTACGGATCCTGAAGTCAGCGGGTGTGGTGGCCGGTGAGCGGGTGGGGCGTGAAGTGCGTTACCGCTTGGTCGACCAGCACCTCGCAGACATCGTCATCGCTGCGGTCACGCATGTTTCGGAGGGCAGGTGAACGACGCCGCGGCCGATGTCCGCCCACCGACCGTCCCCGGCGTGCGCGCGACCCGGCAGGGTGCCGCCGTGTGGGATCTGCTGGAGAACCTCGAGGAATTCCGCTCGGCGCAGGACCTGCACGACGAACTGCGCCGCCGCGGTCAGGGCATCGGCCTGACCACGGTCTATCGACGACTGCAGTCGATGGCGGCCTCCGGTCTGGTCGACACGCTGCGAACCGAGAGCGGTGAGTCGGTCTATCGACGGTGCTCGCAGCAACACCATCACCATTTGGTCTGCCGACACTGCGGCGCGACGGTCGAAGTACAGGGCGCGAAAGTCGAGGCGTGGGCCGCCGAAGTCGCCCGCGAGCACGGCTTCTCCGAGGTCAGCCACACTATCGAGATCTTCGGGGTCTGTGCTGACTGCGCCAGCGCGGACTAGAGAGCACCGAGAGGGCGTCGCCTAGGTCCTTCAGCCGAAGGGCAACGACCTCATCGCCCGGGTCCAGGACGGTGAGTGGGCGCTGCTGTGAGCTGACGGCGGCGGGCCACCAGATCGCCCCACAGCTCTTGGGCGGCTGCGTGATGTGGGAATGGTTCGGCCGTGCCGCTGGCCAGCGCGACGAGTGCTCGGGCGAGGCTGCCCAATCCGATGCCGGTTGCGTGCACGGAGTGCGCGATCTCCGCGAACGCCTCGCCTTCGGTGCACTGGCGAAGCCCGACCAGGACGCCGACCGCAACGTCGATGGGCCTGCGGGACGCAGGTTGTGAGTGTTGGGTGAAGTCGAGGATCGGAGCTCCTTCGAGGTCAGTGCGTATGTGCGGCGATCTCCCACGCGGGTAGCGGATCTGGGTAGTCGAGCCAATCGTGTTCGCCTGCTGCGTATTCCGTGTCGGTGAGCAATGCCGAGTGGAGCAGCCGTTCAACCTCGGCACGGTCGAGCCGGAGGCCGATGAACACGATCTCCTGGCCGCGCTCCAGCTCCGTCGTCGACCAGTATTGGGCCGGCTCGAACACCAGGTTCGGTCCGGCTTGCGACCAGATCGCGACGATGTCGGGTCGACTGGCGATCCAGCAGAAACCCTTGCTGCGCAACAGACCTCGCACCACGTCGAGGACATCGGCGAGGCGCTGCGGATGGAACGGACGGTCCGCCCGAAAGGTCAGACTGCTGATTCCGTACTCCTCGGTTTCGGGAGTGTGGCCCTCGGCGATCTCCTCATCCCAGCCGGGCGTCTGTTCGGCGACGAGCGGATCGAACAAACCGGTGTCGAGAACCTCGGCGAGATCGATCTCGCCTCGCACCGTGCGGAGCAGCTTCGCCCTCGGATTGAGCCGCCGCAGCATCGTCTCCACCGTGCCCAGGGCCTGCTCACCGACCAGGTCGGTCTTGTTGAGCAACAACACGTCGGCGAACTCGACCTGGTCGACCAGCAGGTCGGCGATGCTGCGGGCGTCACCGTCGGCGGCCGCCAGGTCGCGATCGGTCAACGCGTCGCCCCGGGCCAGTTCGGGCAGGAAGGTGGATGCGTCCACCAGGGTCACCATGGTGTCGATGGAGGCGACGTCGCCCAGGCTGGAACCGTCGTCGAACTCCCAACCGAACGTCGCGGCGACCGGCATCGGCTCGGAGATCCCGGTCGATTCGATGACCAGATGATCGAAGCGGCCCTGGCGGGCCAGCCGACCTACCGCCTCGACGAGGTCTTCCCGCAGCGTGCAGCAGATGCACCCGTTGGTCAGCTCTACGAGTTTCTTCTCGGTTCGATCGAGGTGCCCCTGGCCGGCGATCAGGGCGGCGTCGATGTTCACCTCGCTCATGTCGTTGACGATGACCGCCACCCGGCGTCCCGCCCGGTTGGCCAGGATGTGGTTGAGCAGCGTGGTCTTTCCTGCCCCGAGAAATCCGGACAGGACGGTGACGGGCAGTTTCGCGGTCACCGTTGCCCGTAGCGCCGGCGGAACTTCTCCACCTGTCCCGCCGAGTCGAGCACTCGGTTGGTTCCGGTCCAAAAGGGGTGCGAATCCGACGTCACGTCCACCACGATCAGCGGGTACGTCGCGACGCCGTCCGCAGTTTCCCACTCGATGGTGCGCGAACTGGTGATCGTCGATCGGGTCAGGAAGGCCTTGCCCGTGTTGGCGTCTTGGAATACGACGGGGTGGTAGGGGGGATGGATACCTGGTTTCATCGGTCCTCTTCTCCGTGGCGGTTGGGTCGCGCGGTGACGTCGTCGAGTTCGTCGGGCAGGTCGTCGCAGGGGTCGGCATGCCACTCGCCGAACGGATCGGGGTAAGACGCCCAGTCGTCCGGCCGGCACAGTTCGTCATCGGTCAGCAGAGCGCCGCGCAGGGCGCTGTCGATGTCGGCCGGTTGCGCGCCGCAGACCAGCACCGCCAGAGAGATGTGCCGGTCACCGAACCGGTCATCCCAACCCATCGCGGCCAATGCCCGTCGCTCGGGGTCGGCGTAGGCCAACTCGTTGGGACCCATTGCCGCCAGCCAGGTTCCGGCATGTTCGACGAGGACGCCGCCGCCAGCTGACTCGATCGCCATGACGTCGTCGAGCCGGTTGGCCACGAACGCCCGGCCCCGGGTGCGAACGACACCGTCGAGCAGTGCGTCGATGGCGGCGTGCAGGCGTTGCGGGTGGAATGGCCGCCGCGCGGTGAACTCCACCAGGGTGACCTCCCCGGCGGGATCCAGCGGTGGTTGCCCGCTGAGCAGGGGTTCGTGTGGATCGCGTTGCCGTCCGCGGCGGGTGTTCGCATCGAGGTGGCCCAGCGCCTGCTCCACCCGGTCGGTTCCGACGGTGACCCGGGCCAATGGTGCCAGCCGCCGCAGGACCGCCAGTGTGGTGGATTCGGGATGGTTCAACACCAACAGATCGGCGAACTCTGCCTGGCCCACGACGACTTGGGCGACGGTCCGGCCGTCGTCGATCTCGTCGCTGCCGACCGCCCGGGGAAGCCAGTTGTCGGCGTCGATCGAGGTGACCACCGCGTCGATGCGGACGTCCCGCGCGGCTGGACCGTCGACGTAGCCGGGCCCGACGTGGACATGAACCTCGGTGATGGCGACACAGATGGGTTCGGGTTCCAGCCACGGTGCCAGCAGGACGACGATGCGGGCTACGTCGTCGCGACGGTGCAACCTGCGCAGCAGTATCAACAGGTCGTTGCGGGTCGTGCAGCAGACACAGCCATTGGACAGTTCCAGCGGCAACTCGCTGGTGTGCAATTCGCCATTGCGCATGATGCTGACCCAGCGCCGCACGACCTGTCCGTCGTATTCGTGACCGACGACCAGCGTGCCGGGGGTGTCCATCAGGGCGCCCGACACGCGGTCGCTGTCACCCTGACCGGCGACGAGGACTACTGGTGTACGCATTGCCCGCCTTCTATTGAGAACGATTTTCATCTAGCCGTCGGTTACGTTACCGTTCCTCGAGGCGCCTGTCGAAAACGATTGTCATTACTAACAACGCAGAGGAGGCCACGTGTCCGCGCACTGTCAAGTGACCGGGCGTTCGCCCGGTTTCGGTAACTCGGTGTCGCATTCGCACCGACGCAGCCGCCGTCGATGGAACCCCAACATCCAACGCAAGACCTATTTTCTGCCGTCTCAGGGCAGACGGGTCACGCTGCGGGTCAGCACCAAGGGCATCAAGGTGATCGACCGCGACGGCATCGAGGCCGTGGTCGCCCGGCTGCGTGCGGTGGGGCAGAAGATCTGATGGCCAGCACCGACATTCGACCCGTGGTGAAACTGAAGTCCACCGCCGGCACCGGCTACACCTACGTCACCCGCAAGAACCGGCGCAACGATCCCGACCGGATCGTGCTCAAGAAGTACGACCCGATCGTCCGCCGGCACGTCGACTTCCGCGAGGAGCGCTGAGATGGCCAAGAAATCCAAGATCGTGAAGAACGACCAACGCCGCATCATCGTGGCCCGCTACGCCGAACGCCGGACTGACCTCAAGGAGGTCATCCGGCGCCCGTCCAGCACGGCCGACGAACGCAATGCGGCACAGACGGCGTTGCAACGGCTGCCACGGGACGCCAGCCCGGTACGGCTGCGCAATCGCGACGCCGTCGACGGACGCCCCCGCGGCCACCTGCGCAAGTTCGGGCTATCCCGCATCCGGGTCCGCGACATGGCCCACAACGGCGAATTACCCGGCATTCGCAAGGCGAGCTGGTAACCGCGATGCCAGGACGAAGCAAGCCGACCAGACGAACTCCCGCCGCCGATCCGCTGAAGAAGAAGGCCAACCCGTTCAAGAAGCTCGGCATCGAGACCGTCGACTACAAGGACACCGCGCTGCTGCGGACGTTCATCTCCGAGCGCGGCAAGATCAGATCCCGGCGCGTCACCGGGCTGACCGTTCAGCAGCAGCGCACGGTGAAGATGGCGGTCAAGAACGCCCGCGAGATGGCGCTTCTGCCATTTGGCGGCCCCTGAACGATCGACGTTAGTAGCCGTAGGGGTGCTTGGGCGCCTCGACGGGCATCAGGGTCGTCACCGTCAGCGTCGGGATGGCCAATCCCGATGGCGCCTGCGGTTCGGGAACCACCACGCCCTCGACCCGAAACCAGGTCTCTTCGGGATAGCGGTCGGCTTCGGCGGCGGCTGGCCCCCGCATGTGCAGACGCGCGAGCCGCGCGTCGGCCGCGCAGCAGATGATCACCACCTTGCCCAGATCGATGCCGTCGCCTTCCTTGAGGGTGAAGCCGGTCACGGTGATCAACCGGCCGTCCAGAGTATTGGCAGAGTCCAGGTCTGCGCGCGAAACCACCTCGGCCAGAGGGAGTTCGGGTGCCCGTCCGGCCGGCAGTTCAGGAAAGGGGCGATACAGGACCTCGCGCGAAACTTCGGTGACCGTCGGCGCGGCGGCCCGCCCGCTCAGTGCTGGCGGGATCACGAAGGCCAGCAGCGCGATGGGCAGCACAAGCAACCACACCACCGCGACCCGGTGCGCGTGCCCGACGTCATCGTGGTGATCGGCATCGTCGTCGCGGCGTCCTTGGGCCCGGACGTCTCGAACGATCGCGCACAGCGCCAGGGTGACGAGTAGGACGGCGGTCACGACCAGCCAGGGCATCAACGACGGCTTCACATAGCGGGTGTACGTGCCCGTCCACACGATCATGGCCGTGCACAAGCCGATCAGCAGCAGTAGTACGTTCTCGGTTTCCCGGCTCACCGCGCACCTCCCAGGAACGCGAGGCCGACCACGGTGGCGACCACGGTGGCGACGACGAAAGTGGTCGGGGCGAATCGCGTGGCGAATGCCCTGCCGAACATGCCTGCCTGCATGGCGAAGAGTTTGACGTCCACGGCCGGTCCCACGACCAGAAACACCAGTCGCGGCAGCAACGGCAGCATGGTCAGGCTCGCCGCCACGAAGGCGTCGGCCTCCGAGCACAGCGCCAAGACGAACGCGAGGAGTGCCATGGTGAGGATGCCGAGCAGCATTTGGCCGGCGAGGTGCTCGTAGACCGCCGGCGGCACCAGCACGTGCAGTGCGGCCGCGGTGGCGGCGCCGAGCACGAGGTACGACGCCGCCTGCAGGAAGTCGTGGCGCGCCGCTTCGGTGAACACGGTCCACTTCGACCCGTCGTCGTGGTGCGCTCGGGGTAACTTGCGGGTGATCCATTCGGCGCGACCCCACCGTGACCACACCGCACCCATGATGACCGCGGTGAGCAGGGACGCCGTGAACCGCGCCCCGATCATGGCCGGCTCACCGGGAAAGGCCACCGCTGTCGACACCAGAACCACCGGATTGATGGCAGGCGCGGCGAGCATGAAGGTCAGCGCGGCCGCACCCTGTCGGCTGCCCGCGGAGCCGTCAGCATCTCCAAACAGCCTGCGGGCCACCGGAACTGCCCCGCACTCGCACCCCGGCAACGCCGCACCCCCGACCCCGGCGGTGAGGATCGCCACACCGGTTCGGCGGGGCAGCCAGCGCGCCAGACGGTCGGGAGACACGTACGCGGCGATCAACCCGCTGATCACCACACCGAGAGCCAGGAACGGCAGCGCTTGGACGAATACCCCGCAGAACACGGTGGCAGCGGTCGCCACGTCCGGGTTGCCGACGACGAAGCCGCGCACGGTGCCACCAAGAACTGCCAGCACCAGCAGGCCGGCGACCAATATCTCCATCGACCCCACCCGTCGCTGGCGGGTCTGCTTGGCAACCGTCACAGGCTCACTCTGCCAGCTAGGACCGCCATGACGCATTGGCCGCTACGGGAGTGTCACAAACATTTACGCACGGTTTCAAGCTGCTGAAGGTCCTGTCGAACCCGCGATGATCTTCCTCGGCGCCCAATGCGCAAGGACGCGCTCAGGGCGTCGCTGCAGGTGGCTGCGTGGCGTCGGCGACTCGCGTGGCGACGTAGTCGATCCAATCCTTCTTGGCGTATGCGGCCCACCTCGTCGCGGTGATGATGTCGATGGCGAGCAGGTCAGCGAGGACCGCGGCAGGTAGCTCTGCGGCCAGCCCGATGAGCGCAGTATTTCTCCCACCACGGATGGTGAGACCAATGCGTTTGAGCCGCTTGCCGAACCCCGCGGCATCGACAGGTCGATCAGGTGTCCGGCCCGGAAAGAGCAACCTGTCGGGTGCGCTCGTCTCTGGGAACGTCGAGCGGCGTGTCGACCGCGGCAGTTGCGCCACGAGGTCACCAAGTCGTCGGGGCAGCAACAGCTCATGATCCTTCAGAACCAGAAACGTATCGCCGCTCTTGGCATGGAGTTGATTTTGCCGTAGCTCGAGCACCTTCATCGTCGGAATGCCATACAGCAGTATGAGTGCGCCGGCGGCGCGTAAGTCGACGTCGATGCCGTCGTCATGCAGGCAACGGTGCAGTTGCTCGAGATGAGTTGCCTCGTCGATGAATACCGATGGTGTGCCTGGTATTTCGGCCGGTGCGGATACCCCCGTGGTGATGCGGCGCTGTGTTGTCCAGCGCAGAAACGGGCGGATTTCTCGATGTCGCCAATTGCCGTTGGCCAGCCAGGTGTCCACGTCGCCCTGATCGAGAGCAGAGAAGGGGCGGCCCCGACTGTCGAGCCAGGCCAGGAATTCGAGCGCAACTAACGCGGCGGCGAATACGGGCGGCACCGGCCTTGCCGAACGGACGCCGCTGACGGCGGGCACGGTGCAGCAGGTACCAGACCGCGTAGTTGCGGACGACCCTGGCGTGTTCAGGCGGTTGGTCGGTGAGGTGCCTGTCGAGCCATGGTTCGATTGCTTCGAGGTGCTCGTTGCGGGGCGCCAAGATCGATGTGCGAACAAGGATTTCGCGGACATAGTTAGTACTTCGTCCGGGAGGTAACGCATCGAGTGCTTCGTGGGTGACGGGGTCACCGGCACGTGCCAGGGTACGGAGCAGGTCTGCGGCGGCGCTGTCCGCGAGCCAGACGGCGACGCTTCGTGGATCGGCTGCGGCGTCCAGAGCGTCGCGTAACGGCATGAGTTGGGTAGGCACCTGACCGTCAGGACCCCGAAGGGCGTCATCGAGGAGATCGGCGGTGACGCAGCGGCTGCACCGACCCTTTGTGTGAACGCCGGGTTGGCCGCAGGCCCTGCAGAGGTAGTCGATGGCCGCGCCTCCGCATGGCCCGCAGATCCGATTCGCGTGGTCGTCCAGGCCGATCAGGACCTTCGCGTCGTGGCAGGCGGCACAGATCGCCGGATAGGACTTCGCCCGTGCCGCGCAGGGCTGGCAGACACGGCCCGCCGGCCAGTGATTGCCCACTGGACGGGTGCGGTGGCAGAACGCGCACTCAGACTGCCCGGGATCCGCCGGTGGGCTGGTGCTGCTGCCACGTCGACAAACTCCACACAGGTGGGGTCCCAGGCCGGTGCCGGACCGGCGCAGTCGGGGAGCCCCGCACAGTCCGCACTCCCACGACGACCCGGCTTCGGGGTGAACTCCGTTGCGAATGCGCTGTCGGCAGACTCGACAGAGGTGCGGACCCAGGCCGCTGCCGGATTGGCGTCGGCGGGGCGCCCCGCAGAGTCCGCACTGCCACGACATGTTGATCCTGGCGTAGCAACGGTTGCAGAGTGGGCCGTCGGCGGTGAAGGACTGGGCGGGGCGGATCTGCCCGCAGCCGACGCAGGTGTGCTGTGGGCGGGGGGCGCAGGTGGAGCAGAGCACACCGCCGTCGGGTAGACGGCGTGCGCGGTGACCGAGACGACCGCAGTTGCTGCACAACGTCTTCGAGCGCGGGTCTCGGCTGTAACAGTTCGCACACACGATTCCGTCGGGGAGGTTGACTCGATATGTCGCCAGCTTGTGGCATCGCGCGCAGGTGACGGCCTGGTTGACTTTTCTGCATCGGTCACAAATCCGCCCAGACGAACCTATTGCGGTCAGCGGCTTCCGTGCGGCGCACAGCGTGCACTGCGGCGGACGCACCGACGTGTAGCCACCATCGAGCAACGCGTGGGTCAGTCGCATGACCCCTCGGGGGCAGTCCGCATCGGGGGACGTCACGCCGTCGGGGTGGCTGCTGAGATACCGGTCGACGGCGTTGAGGGTCTTGGGGCGATGCACCTTCGCGGCGGTGAGTAGTCGTTCGGCCGCCTCGGGTGACATGCCCGCGACGTCGGCGACGACGCGGGCAGTGACCCGCGCCCAGGCGTTGGGTCGGAAGTGTGGTGAGCCCTTCACCGGGTGTGATCGGGCCGGCGCACGGTAGTGCGCCGAACCTTGGGCGGTGTTGGCGCCGCATCGCCGACAGCCTTCTTGACGGGCGCGTTGACGACGGCGATCACGATGAGATCATTCGGCGTGCAATCGAAGATGTCGCACAACGCGGCCAGGACGTCCATCGACAACCGCTGGGGAGGCTGGGTCACCAACCGGAATACCTGCTCGCGGGACAGTACGACGCCTCGTTCGGCCAGTAAGGGCACGAGTTCGGTGGTTTGAAACATCCCGTGCTGAGCCATCAACGCGCGAAGATGCCACTGGTACCCCATCTTTCGGTTCACTGGTCGTTCTCCGTGGTGATGCCGCGTTTGGTGAGCGCGGCGCGCACGAGGCGGTTGCGGTACTCGTCGGAGACGTGACTGTAGATCGAGGTGGTGCTGGCATAGGAGTGTCCCACCTGATCCTGGACGAAGCGTTCCGGGTAGTCGAACTCGGTGAGGTGCGTGACATAGGAGTGGCGCAGCGAATGCAGGTCGAGTTCCTTGGGCAGTTCGGCCGCGTCGCGGGCGGCGGTGAACGCCTCGTTCGCGCTGCGCTTGGACAGTCGCCCGTGCCGTTCGGTGATCCACAAGCCTGGAAGGCGAACCGGACGGAAGCATGGACGAACCTCGTCTATGTAGTGCTCGAGCACCTCGACGATCCAATCCATCTCCGGCACGGTCAGCACGGTGCGCCGTTTCGGCGCAGCGCCGTGGGAGCCCTTCCCGTGCCGGACGAACAACCCGCCGTATTTTCCGTACGCCGGGACTTTGGGATTGGATCGGAAGTCGACGACGTCCAGTCCGACGACTTCCTGGCGCCTCAGCCCGAAGGCGTACACGACTTTCAACATCGCGGCATCCCGCAACGCCGACAACGAACCCTTGCGGTGGCGGTGTCGTGCCTGCTCGACCAACCCGTCGGCGGCATCGAACAACTCCTGGACCTCGTCGTAGGTCAACGGACGGCGTCCCGCCGTGCCCTCGAACTCGTTGACGTGCGTGACGGTGTTCCAGTCGTGCAGGATCTGCGCGGGCAATTGCCCGAACCGCTCTTCGCATAGGGCTGCCCAGCCATACCGGCGGTCGGTGATGAAGTCACAGAACAAGCGCAACGCGTTCTGATAGCCGCGCACCGTAGACACGGCCTTCGGCTTCGAACCGGAGACCAGCGACGAAAAGAACGCGTCCGCATCTTCCGCGGTCCACTCCCAAGGGTGGGTACCGGTGAAGTCGCCGAACCGGCGCACCACGCTTGCCCGCGCCAGAATCGTCGGCGGCAGGCACACCCGTGCACGCTGCTGATCCGACCAACCCGCGAGCATCGCCCGAACCGTCGCCGCTTCCGGGTCCAGCGACGCGACTTTGGACACCAGCGACAAAGCCGCTGAACCAGGCAAATCTCCACTCATGAGACTGTTGTATCAAACGCAACAATGATGCGCTAGGGGTAAACGAGCACGTGGGCCGCAACCGGAGCGCCGTCGAACCCCGCCCGTAGGCACGTTCTGCAGGCGTTATGCTGACTCCGCAGTCGCAATGTTGTTGCACCAGATGCAATTCCGCTCAGTCCCGGCTGAAGACGTAGTGCTGGGTCAGGCTCCAGTCGCAGCCACCGTGTTCGACCGGCCAGGCCGGCGCCGCCCAGCCCCGTTCGTGGAGTATCCGCTGCCATTCCAGGCTCGCGTCATGATCGCTGTAGACACTGGTCATCAACCGGCCGGACCGTCGGAGCTCCGGGGTCAGCTTCGCGTCGAGGAAGGTGCGCACCTCCTCGCGGAACGTGATGTCGGTCGGCGACCACGCGAGGTCCACCGTCGTTCCTACTGCGCTGAGTTCTGACGCAGCGCCTGCCGGGCGAGGAACTCCCGGTAGTAGTTCAGCGACTCGTCGGTGACGATCGCGGGAAGCGCCAACTCCCACATTCTGGTGAACCCCGCGCGAAGGTCTGCGCCTTCGGCCAAGGTGCTCGAGAGCAGTTCGGCCCCCAACATGCCGGCGACGATGGAGGCGCCGGTCGCCTGGGCGTCCACGGTGGGCCGCAGGTCACCCTCGGTGGTCGCGGCCTCGATCCCGTTCACGAGTTCGTCGACCAGGATCTGCAACGTCCGCTTTGCGGCCGGATTGAACCCACCGAACGTGCGGAGGAGCCGGGCGCCCGCCCGCGCCACCCGGTCGTTGCCGAGCACGTCGGTCACGACGAACGACCCATGGATGACGTTCTCCATGGTGGGAGAACTCGATCGCCCCGCCGCTCGAAACGTGCCGAGGATGCTCTCGGATCCCTCTTCGATGATCGCGGTCGCCAAGGCTTCCTTGGAGTCGAAGTGGTAATACAGTGCGCCCTTGGTCAATTCGGCGCGTTCGATGATGTCGCCCAACCCGGCCGCGGGGTAACCAATTTCATTGATCAGATCGACTGCGGAGTCGACGATCTTCCTCCGTGTCGCCTCGGATCGAGCCTGGCGCACCATTTCCAGCACCTCCGTCGATCCCTCAGATGGCGATCGTTCGTCGGGATCATAGTTTGTCGAGGCCCGGGGGCGCGGCATTCTCGATCCCGATGGCCCACCGTCGCGTGATGCCGCCCGCCAGGTTGGGGGAGACGGATCGTCCGCGGAGCTACTACTGCCGACGGCTGGATTGCCTCGAAAGGTCCCGGTGGACCGTTAATCGGCATCGAGGTTACGCGGCGGCTGGGCACGCACGGCGGCGAGGTGTATGAACGACGGCCCCAAAGCGGTCGTGTCAGACGTCACACTGTGATCTTCGATTGCTCGGGCGAGTCTGGCGGCCCAGGTGCCAAGCGCTGCGGCGGGAGATGTCAGGCGGATTCGGAAACTCCCCGAGACTAATGATCTCCCCAGCTGGATTTCATTCCAAAAGTATGTAAAGTACGTTCCGTGGTGACTTACGGTCTGATCTTGGCGCGGGGTACCTTTCGCCCCGTGCGACGATCGCCCGCGGAGAAGAGCAACCTCCGTGAACGGCTTACACCGAGCTGCAGCAACATGATTCAGCTCGACGCCACGGCCACCTCAGCTGCCGGACTCTTCGAAAATGCTCCGCCACGTGCAGGAACATATGCCACTGGACGCGGAGCGCCTCAGCCACGGCAACCCAGCAGTCATTCAACGAGCTAACGTGGAGTATGTAACGCCCATGTGGGATACGGAAGTTGACGTTGCAGTCATCGGCGCGGGTCTTGGTGGACTGGCTAACGCCATCGCCACGGTTGATGCGGGTGGCGAGGTCCTCGTGGCCGATGCCGGCCCCGCAAATCATGGTGATATGCCGTCGGGGACGCTACGCGAGCGCGTGAGCCTCAAACGCGGCTGGTTGCTGCACGACACACTCGACGTCGAGACCAACGAGTACCTGGCGGCGGTGTCCGAGGGAGTCATGGAGTCGGCCGACGTGAACCGCGACGTGGTCGTGCCCCGCCGCGCGGCCCGGAACCTGTCGCGGGACGAGGCCTTCTCCCGCCGGATCGAGACGTTCATGGGATCGCGGCTTAACGCATGGGCCGCGCAGTGCATCGCCTCACCCTTCGGCCTGCTGTACACCAGCATGCGGGACTGGCGCACGACCACGATGAAGTCGGACCAGGGCGGGTCCATCGAGGTGGCCTCGATCGGTGCGATGGATTGGGCCGACGGCTTCGGAGAGCACGCGCTGCGTCGGTGGATGACAGCACAGGCGCTCGACCGCGACGTCGAGGTGCACGCCGCCAGCACACTCGACCGGATCGTCTTCGAGGAAGGCGTGATCGTCGGAGTCGTGTTGTCGACCACCGACGGTCCCTACGCCGTACGCACCCGATCCGGCATCACCTTTGCGCCACGGGATGAGGACAACGGTGGCGAGGAGCACGTCGACGTGGCGGCAGGGGAACGACTGCAGGTCTGCATCGTCGGTCGGACGGCCAGCCGGTTCAGCCGGGTCGAGTTGCTCGCCACGGAACCTGCGGCGCCCACGCGGCCGACGTGCACCGGGTCGCGTCGGCAGCTCCGCGAGGGTCTGCACGAAGCGCGGCAGCCGTCCCTAGACGGTTGGCGTTGCGGAAAAGTTCACGGCTACCCGCCCGTCGGTCAGTAGTCGGACGATGTCCTCGCCGAGCAACGGTCGCGAGAGCAGGAAACCCTGAGCCCGGTAACAACCGTGCTTCAGCAGCGTCTTCGCCGCGATCTCCGTTTCGACGCCCTCGGCCACCAGTTCTAGCTCGAAGGCCTCGGCGAGAGCGATCACGGCACGCACGATCGCCAGATCGTCGGGGTTGGACCCGAGATCGGTCACGAAACTCCGGTCGATCTTGAGCACGTCGACCGGCAGTGACTTCAGATGAGACAGCACGCTGAACCCGGTCCCGAAATCGTCGATGGCGACCTGCACTCCGGCCTTCCGGAGGCCCGCCAACGTGACGCTGGTGGTCTCCATGTCCTGCACGACGACGTTCTCGGTGATCTCCAGACAGAGTGAGCCGGGCTCGAGGGCGAACTCGCGCATGACCGCGGCCACCGACTCCACGAAGCCGTCCGTCACCAGCTGGATGGGGGAGACGTTGACCCTCAATACGATTCCATCGGCGACGCCGAGCGCCCGCCACCGGGCGAACTCCTCGCAGGCGGTGCGCAGTACCCAGCGGCCCAACTCGCCGGCCAGGTTGATCGACTCGGCGACGGCGATGAACACCGCGGGGGACAGCAGGCCGCGAGTGGGGTGGTTCCACCGCACCAGCGCCTCGGTGGACAGCACTTCGCCGGTGCGCATGTCGACCTCGGGTTGGTACTGCAAGAACAACGCCCCGTTCTGGATGACGTCCCTGATGTGCAGTTCGATGTCGTTCTGGTATTCGGTCCGTAGCGACATTTCGTCGGAGAACACCGCGATCTGGTTTCCGCCGGCACCCTTGGCGGTGAGCACCGCCTGATCGGCCCGGCGGAGTAGATCCGAGGTGGAGTCGCGACCCGGCACACCCTGGGCGACACCGATGCTGACGGTTCTGGTGAGCATCTCCCCGTCGATCGCCACGCGCTCGCTCAGTAGGCCGAGCAGCCGGTCGGCCAGCTTCTCGGCTTCGGCGGCGGGCATGGGCAACGCGGGTACCACGACGAATTCGTCACCGCCGAGTCGCGCGATGACGCTCTCGTCCCCGGTACCCCTTTGGAGTCGTTCGGCGAGCACGCGGATGAACCAGTCGCCGACGTTGTGGCCGAGATAATCGTTGATGGTCTTGAGGCGGTCGAGATCCAGATAGAGCGCGGACACCGGACCCGGTCGACCGGCCGCCAGTCTGGCGTCCAAGTGATCGATCAGGGCGCGTCGATTCTGCAGGCCGGTCAGGTCGTCGTGTTCCGCGAGGTAGCGCAGACGCTCCTCGGCCTGCACGCGGGCCTGCACCTGAGCGAACAACGAGGCAATGGCCTCGAGCGCGTTGATCTCCTCGGGTTTCCACTCCCTGTCGCCGACCTTGACGAAGCCCAAGACGCCGGTCGTCACCTCACCCGACACCAGCGGCGCCGCAGCCATCGACGTCTGCGGGATGTTGCGTCCCTCTTCGATTCGCTTCTGGTAGTCCTCGTTCTCGGGCCGGAAGATCATGGGCGACTTGACGTTCTCGGCCAATGCGAAGACGGGATCGGCGTCCTCGTAGAACACGACCTTCAAGGGGTCCGGATCGGGGACGTCGGGCCGTAGTGGCCATTCGGCAATCAGAATGGAGGCTCGAATGGAGTGGTCGTTGTACCGCAGGAAACTGACGTCGACGTCGAAGTATTCGAGCAGGACGGCGAGCACCTCCTGCGAGACGATCGCCGAGGTCGCCGCGTTGGCCGCCATCAACCGGACGGCGACCGTCGTCACCAGCCTGTCGAGGCTGAGGCGCGAATTTTCCACGGACACCGAATCAGGGTAGCGGTGGCGGGTCGATATTGACGCCCCGTCGTCGGCTCCGAACCGTGGCGGGTCCTGCCACCGACAGCCGCAGCATCAAGATCATTGCGTCAGCCGTGTTGTTAGCGATGCCTGCGGCCGCGCGGAATCTCGTTTGCAACTCAGCCAGCTCTTCGGCGTGCTTCGGTGAGACGTTCTGCAGTTCGGCGTCGTTGGTGGCATAGAGGAACGGAGGTGAGATGGGTTGCACTGCCAGACCGAGTTCCTGGGCGGCGATCCACGTCGCCTCGACCGCCGCACCGCCGCGCGCATAATCGGTCAGGTTGCGCCCGGTCGCGCGAAGTACCGCCAACCCCGAGCTCGCCCTGAGTCCCGCGGCGGTCTCGTCGCCGAGGATCTCCCCGCCGCCCCAGACCGACAACTCCGCCATCACGTCGGGCCGACGCAGGATCTCGAGTGCGAGATCCCCCCGGGGGCCCAGCTCGAGGCTGACCACGTCGATGCCGGTGTCTGGGTCGACGTCGCCCGGCCATCTCAGCTCGGAGATCATCTCCTCGTGAAGCCTGCTGGTCAGATAGCGGATCCGGTCGGCGGCGGCGAAGATATCGGCGATCTCGTCGATGGCGGGACGGGACGTGATCAGATCCAGCCGCGCGCCTTCCCGTTGCGCCGTCGCGACGAGCTGGTCGGCGACCCCGGCGGGTAGGAAGGCGCCTTCGCCGCGGCTGCGGTTGGTCTCACGCCGCAGCATCGCGTCGTAGTGGCCCGCCAGTTCGTCGTCGGTACCGTCTTCGAGACGAACTCTGGCGATCAGAGGGGACGCGTCGCCGTCCTCTTCGAAGTCGACCCGACTCCGGGCGCCGCAGGCGGCCGCGGCCACCTGGGCGTTGTAGGCCGCGGCCCCGACCGCGACGGCACTTCCGCGCCGACCGACGTCGATGGTCGACGTGCGAGCGGGGTCGAGCGCAACGGTGACCCCATCGGTCGACGCGTCGATGACCCAGGGCTGGACGTTGCCGCCCGACGGTGCACGCAGAGCAGCGCTGAGCATGGCCGTGACGGTGTCACCGGGCTCCGTCGACCTGGGCTGGTGCGCGGTGCGTCCGGTGCCGTCGACTGCGGCGGTTGGCAGTGGGCTGGGCGTCGCGATCCGGTCCAGTGCGGCGCCAGCGTCCAGTCGGACTCGACCCGATGAAAGTGGCTCGCACAGGCCGATTCTCCGGACGGCCTCCGCGATGGGACCCGCGCCCAGGGTCACGTCACCGGCCATCTGCGGCCACGTGGCAACTGCGTGGCCCACCTCGAGGAGGGAGGCGGCCGCCCGTGCGGACAAGCCGCCGACTTCGATGAGACGCAGAACGTACGGAACCTTGTCGTTGGCGCTCAAGCCGGTCAGTGACTCGGGGTCGACGTCACCGAGCAGGCCATGGAAGATGGGCCGGTCGGGTTCGAGGTCGAATCGCTCGACGTCGATGAGCCCACGGTCGCTCGTGGCCATCAGCACTGGCATCCGACGTGACCGCGCGGCCCGTCGGATGCCGACCTTCAGGTCGAGCGAATCGCATTCCTCGATCACGACGTCGAGGCCGTCGAGGAATTCGTCGAGGGTCTCGGCGGTTATCCCGGCGGGGGCGGTGCGCACCACGAGATAGGGATCCAGCTCCGCGATCCTGCGGGCTGCGACGGTGGTCTTGTTCAGGCCGAGATCGAACAATCCACCCGGTACGCGATTCAAGTTCGACAACTCGAGATCGTCGAAGTCGGCGAGCCGCAGCTCACCGCAGAGTCCCTGCATGGCGATGGTGTGCGCGACGACGTGACCCGCGCTCAGCCCGATGACGCCGACCTGCAACCGCCCGAGGCGATCCTGCTCCTCGGTGGTGATCAGATTCCGGTTGCGGTCCAGGCGAAGTCGACGAAACGACCGCGGTCCAAGGGTCTTCACCACCGCCCGGCGCCATGGGTAGTGCACGAAGCGTGGCGACTCCTCGGCGAGATCCGCCTCGACGCCGGGCACCAGTCGGCCCAACGCCGCCCGCTGGGCAGCCCAGGTGTCGACGAATTCGATCTTCTCGTCGGCCCGCAGCGCAGCCAGCAGTCGTGCGTCCTCTTCGGCTCCCGGATCGAGAACTCGTGCGACACCGTCTGAGATGGGGGTGTCCGTCACTGCGCGGCCGCGAGGCTCGCCAGCTGAACCTCGGTTTGGTTCGACACGGTGCTCATCTCCCTCAAGATCTTCGGAATCTGTTCCGGCGAAGCGTGATTGGCGAATGTCCGACGGTCGTACCACATCATCTTCGTACGGTACCTCTCGTCCGGGTACGGCGTAGCTGGAATCGGAGCGACCACGGCTCCCGACGTACGCCACCTCTCGAGGACGTGCGGCGCGGACGTCGCCATGCAGAACTGTATGTCCAACAATGCCATTGCGTGAAACGGTGTGCGTGCCAATGCCGTGGACAATCGCCGGGCGCGGTCACGGTCGTCGGTGGTCCACGCCGTCTTCATCTCGAGGACGCCGAAGGGGACGCGGTCGTCGATCATCTTGCGCACGGAGTCGAGACCCGGTTGTCCCGCCCATTCGACGGTGGCATGCGAGTCGTCGGCCGACAGCAGCGGGCCCTTGGCGCGCAGACCACCGATCACCCGTCCCGCCGTGTCGAGCGTCGCCCAGAACATCGCGGTGTCGGTGCCCTTGCTGACCTCGGCAACGTCGACGGCTCGTTCGACCCCGTGACGGCGGTAACTCTGCTCCGCCCCGCGGAGGTATTCGTTCCAAAGGTCGCGGTCGACGTCGGGTCGCGACAGCACCATCGTGCAGTCGGCCTCGGCGTCCCACCAGCTGATGTTGTCGTGGGGACCGCTGTCGGCCGGGAATCCTAATTCGATCGGTTGAGGGTGCATCGGGACCTCGTTCGTAAGGCGGCCGACGAGGGTTGAGTCCTCGTCGGCCGCGGGCATTCCCATGGGAGGGTGATATGTCTCGCGAAATAAGTATCAGTCCCACGATCGCTTCATCCCAGCTAGGCTTCCGAAGTTTTCCGAAGTCCAGTCGTCACCCCCGGAGCAGCAAGGATGGTTGGCTAATCAAGCCTCAATTACGGCGAAATGGCTTGTTGTCATCCACGCAGGTCGACGACATCGACGGCCTTAGGTGACCAATAGCTGATGGTTTACCGGCAAATTTCTGCGTATGCATGCCATTGTTTTAATCCGGACGTTGTTCACGGGCGAGATACCGGTTTCACGGGTGCGATACCGACCGAATTCATCATCATCTCTTGCAGGAGAAGGAGTAAGCGTGAAGGTTTTCAAGGATCTCGACGAGTTTGCGACGGCACTCGGTAGCCAACTCGGACCGACGGACTGGATGGAAATTGGACAAGATCGCGTCGACCTCTTCGCCGACGCCACCGACGACCATCAGTGGATCCACGTCGACCCCCAGCGGGCGGCCAGTGGGCCGTTCGGTGGGACCATTGCCCACGGTCTGCTCACGCTCTCGCTGCTGCCGCATTTCTCTCATCAGCTCTACCGGGTGGACAACATCGCGCTGGCGGTGAATTACGGCTACGACAAGGTGCGGTTCATCACCCCCGTCAAGGTGGGCGCGAAGATTCGCGCTCGCGGCGAGATCACGGCGATCAAACAGCTCGACGGGGCGGTTCAGGCAACGACGACGATCACGGTCGAGATCGAGGACTCCGCCAAGCCGGCCGCGGTCGCGGAGTCGATCGTTCGCTACATCGCGTGAGCGTCGGCTCGGTCAGGACTTGCGCTGCGCCGCCTTGACGAGACCACCGCCGATGATGAGACGCTGGATCTCACTGGTGCCTTCGTAGAGTCGCAAGAGTCGTACGTCCCGGTAGATCCTCTCGACGGGAACGTCGCGCATGTACCCGGCGCCGCCGTGGACTTGGACCGCGAGATCGGCCACGCGGCCCACCATTTCGGTGCAGAACAACTTCGCCGTCGACGGGGCGATGCGACGATCCTCGCCGGTGAGCCACATTCTGGCGGCGTCGCGGACCAGTGCCCGGCCGGCCATCACACCCGTCTGCATGTCCGCGATCATGGCCTGGACGAGTTGGAATTCGCCGATCGCCGTGCCGCCCTGGGTCGCCGTCGCGGCATAGGCCACCGACTCGTCGAGCGCGCGCTGAGCCGCCCCGACCGACAGCGCGGCGATGTGGATGCGCCCCCTGGCCAAGGAGGTCATGGCAGCCCGGTAGCCCACGTCGACGGCACCGCCGATCAGTGCATCGTCGCCGACGCGCACGGCGTCGAGGTTGACGTCGGAGGTCCATGCGCCCTCCTGGCCCATCTTGGCGTCCTTGGCGCCGACCTCGACCCCTGCGGCGTCGGCGGGCACCAGGAACACCGCGATCCCTGGGCCGTCGGCGTCCGCGGGACGGGTGCGCGCGAAGACCACGAACAGGTCGGCGGTCGGCGCGTTGGTGATGTACTGCTTGCGTCCGGTGATCACCCACTGGTCACCATCGCGAATGGCCTTGGTGCGCAACCCAGCTGGGTTCGACCCGGCTCCGGGCTCGGTCAAGGCGAAGGATGCGACGACGTCGCCCGAGGCGATCCCCTCGAGCCAGCGGGCCTTCTGCTCATCGGTGCCGAAGCCGACCAGAACCTGACCCGCGATGCCGTTGTTGGTCCCGAACATCGAGCGCAGCGCCAGGGTCGTGTAGCCGAATTCCAGCGCCAGTTCGACGTCCTGGGTGATGTCCAGCCCGAGCCCGCCCCACTCCTGAGGGATCGCGTAGCCGAAGAGTCCCATCTTCTTCGTCTGTTCGCGAATGTCGTCTGGCACGGCGTTCCCGTTGGCGATCTCCAACCCGCGGGGCATCACCACCGACCGGACGAAGTCGCGCGTCGCGTCTCGGATGTCCCGAAAGTCCTGATCGCTGACCTGACTGCCGACGGCGGGCTCTGACATGCGCGGGTTTCTCCTGACCGGGGCGAGATGGTTTGATGCGGAAATATCATATTTTATGTTGGAGCTGGGACGCAGGAAGGACGGGTACGACGTGGCATTGCTCGAGGGACGGACCGCAGTGGTCACCGGCGGGGCGCAGGGAATCGGGTTCGCCATCGCCGAACGCTATGTCGCCGAGGGCGCCCGCGTGGTGCTCGGCGATCTCGACCTGCCCGCCACCGAAGCCGCGGTCGAGAAGTTGGGTGGACACGAGGTCGCGACGGCCGTGCGCTGCGACGTGACGAGGGCCGACGACGTGGAGGCACTCGTCGCGGCCGCGGTGGAGAGGTTCGGGAGCCTCGACGTGATGGTCAACAACGCCGGCATCACGCGCGACGCCACCATGCGCAAGATGACCGAGGAGCAGTTCGACCAGGTCATCTCGGTGCACCTCAAGGGGACCTGGAACGGCACCCGCAAGGCTGCAAACATCATGCGGGAGAACAAGAGTGGCGCGATCGTCAACATCTCGTCGATCTCGGGGAAGGTGGGCCTCATCGGCCAGACCAATTACTCCGCGGCGAAGGCAGGCATCGTCGGGCTGACCAAGGCGGCGGCCAAGGAGGTCGCCCATCTCGGCGTGCGGATCAACGCGATCCAGCCGGGTCTGATTCGATCGGCCATGACGGAGGCCATGCCGCAACGCATCTGGGACGCCAAGCTGGCCGAGATTCCGATGGCCCGGGCCGGCGAGCCCGCCGAAGTGGCGAACGTCGCGCTCTTCCTGGCCTCCGACCTCTCGTCGTACATGACCGGCACGGTGCTCGAAGTGACCGGCGGCAGACACATCTGATGGTGGACGCCCTGATCTGCGAGCCCGTCCGCACGCCCATCGGGCGGTACGGAGGCATGTTCACGTCCCTGACCGCCGTGGAACTCGGCGTCGCGGCCCTGCGCGGGTTGCTGGACCGCACGGGTGTCGCATCCGACGCCGTCGAGGACGTCATTCTCGGGCACTGTTATCCGAGTATGGAGGCGCCGGCGATCGGCCGGGTCGTGGCACTCGATGCGGGACTGCCGGTGACCGTGCCCGGCATGCAGCTCGATCGTCGTTGCGGTTCTGGGCTGCAGGCCGTGATTCAGGCGTGCATGCAGGTGAGCACCGGGCAGAACGAGCTCGTCGTCGCCGGCGGCGCGGAATCCATGACCAACGCCGTATTCCATTCGACGGACATGCGCTGGGGTGGGGCCAGGGGCGGGGTGAAGGTCCACGACGCTCTCAATCGTGGCCGGACGACGGCGGGGGGTAGGGATTACCCGGTGCCCGGCGGCATGATCGAGACCGCTGAGAATCTGAGGCGCCAGTACGGGATTGGGCGCGAGGAGCAGGACGAACTGGCCGTCACCTCGCATCGCCGAGCCGTGGCCGCGCAGCGGGACGGCCTGCTGGCCGACCAGATCATTCCCGTCACCGTGAGCAGCCGCGCCGGGGACGAGGTGATCGACACCGACGAACATCCGCGTGCGGACACCTCGGTGGAGTCACTGGGAAAGCTGAAACCGCTTCTTGGCAAGCAGGATTCGGAAGCCACCGTGACGGCGGGTAACGCGAGCGGGCAGAACGACGCGGCGTCGATGTGCCTGGTGGCCACGCGTGCGAAGGCTACCGAGTTGGGCCTGAAGCCCCTCGTGCGGCTGGTGTCCTGGGGTGTCGCGGGGGTGCCGCCCAACGTGATGGGCATCGGCCCGGTGCCGGCGACTGAGGTGGCGTTGGGCAACGCTGGACTGCGCCTCGCCGACATCGATCTGATCGAACTCAACGAGGCATTCGCCGCGCAGGCGCTGGCGGTGATACGGGAGTGGAAGTTCACGCCAGCCGACCTCGATCGCACCAACGTGCAGGGCTCGGGCATCTCGCTCGGTCACCCCGTGGGAGCGACCGGCGGCCGGATGCTCGCGACGCTCGCGCGCGAGATGCGAAGGCGCGACGCCCGCTACGGGCTGGAGACCATGTGGTTCGGCGGGGGCCAGGGGCTCGCAGCCGTGTTCGAGAGGGTTGCGGAATGAGCAAGCTCGCCCAGACGGCCGGCCTCACCGAGGTGCAGACCGAGATCGTCGCCACCGTGCGTCAGTTCGTCGACAGGGAGGTCATTCCGCACGCCCAGGAACTCGAGCACGCCGACGCCTATCCGCAGGCGATCGTCGACAAGATGTGCGAGATGGGCCTGTTCGGGCTGATGATCCCCGAGGAGTACGGGGGGCTGGGGGAGTCGCTGCTCACCTATGCGCTGTGCGTCGAGGAGTTGGCCCGCGGCTGGATGAGTGTGTCCGGTGTGATCAACACGCACTTCATCGTTGCGTACATGATCCGCCAGCACGGCACCGATGAGCAGAAGCAGCGCTTCCTGCCCCGGATGGCGACCGGTGAAGTCCGTGGCGCCTTCTCGATGTCCGAGCCGGAGCTGGGATCCGACGTGGCGGCCATCCGCACCAGGGCCGTGCGCGACGCCGAGGGTGACTACACGATCAACGGCCAGAAGATGTGGCTCACCAACGGGGGCAGCTCCACACTCGTTGCCGCACTGGTGAAGACCGATGAGGGGGCCGACAAACCGCACCGCAACCTCACCGCGTTCCTGATCGAGAAGCCGGCTGGTTTCGGCGAGGTGCTGCCCGGGCTGGTGATCCCCGGCAAACTCGACAAACTGGGGTACAAGGGCATCGACACGACCGAGCTGCTCTTCGACGGCTACCGGGCCGACGCCGCCGACGTGCTGGGCGAGCAGCCGGGGCAGGGTTTCTTCCAGATGATGGACGGCGTCGAGGTCGGCCGGGTGAACGTCTCGGCCCGCGCCTGCGGGGTCAGCATCCGGGCCTTCGAGCTGGCCATCCGGTACGCACAGCAGCGCAGCACGTTCGGCAAGCCCATCGCGGAGCACCAGGCCATCGCGTTCCAGCTCGCCGAGATGGCGACCAAGGTGGAGGCCGCCCACTTGATGATGGTGCACGCGGCCCGGCTGAAGGATTCGGGCGAGCGCAACGACGTGGCGGCCGGAATGGCGAAATACCTTGCGAGCGAATATTGCTCGGAGGTCACCGAGCAGAGCTTCCGCATTCACGGTGGGTATGGCTACTCGAAGGAGTACGAGATCGAGCGGCTGATGCGCGATGCGCCGTTCCTGT
Organism: Mycolicibacterium sp. TUM20985; assembly: GCF_030295745.1. Taxonomy (NCBI): domain Bacteria; kingdom Bacillati; phylum Actinomycetota; class Actinomycetes; order Mycobacteriales; family Mycobacteriaceae; genus Mycobacterium; species Mycobacterium antarcticum. Next base: position 3,972,932 of record NZ_AP027291.1, on the reverse strand, counting down.
TGATCGGTGAGGGCACCAGCGAGATTCAGAAGACGATCATCAGCAAGAGCCTGCTGCGTGAGTACCAGCTCTGACCCGGGTTTCGCGGCCCGCCCGCAACTCGCTGACGACGTCGCCCGTTTCGTCCGGCGGCGCATCTTCGACGGCACCTACCGTGCGGCTGAGTATCTGCGGCTCGACCAACTCGCAGTAGAGCTCGGTATCAGCGTGACGCCCGTGCGCGAGGCGCTGCTGAACCTTTGTGCGGAGGGGCTTCTGGTACAGCAGCCGCGGCGCGGTTTCATCGTCCAAGAGCTCACGGCCCAAGACATGGCCGACGTCGCCAACGTGCAGGCCTTCATCGGTGGTGAACTCGCTGCGCGAGCCGCCCAGACGATCTCCGACGAACAGCTCTCGAACCTGCGCGCCATTCAGGATGAGCTCGAAGAGGCCTATGGCGGCGGAGATCTCGATCGCACGGTTCGGCTGAACCACGAGTTCCACCGGCTGATCAACGTGGTGGCGGACTCGCCGAAGCTCACCCAGTTCATGTCGGGCATCACGCGCTACGCGCCCGAGTCGGTCTTCCCGACGCTGTCCGGGTGGCCGAAACAGTCGACGAGGGACCACCGTCGCGTGCTCGCCGCATTCGAGCGGCGCGACGCCGACGGCGCGCGGTCGGCCATGGCGGAGCACTTCACCGTCGGGGTGGCGCCGCTGACCGAGCACCTCGTCGCGCGCGGCGTCATCGTCTAGCGGGGTGCGGCATCACGGGGTGCGGCACCGCCTACCCATCGCGATACACTCTCTGTTAGTTTTGTAACGTAGTGAACGCCCAACACCGAGGTCGTGAGATATGTCAACACCTGTCATCGTCGGAGCGGTCCGGACCGCGATCGGCCGCTCGTTCAAGGGCGCCCTGGTCAACACACCCCCCGAGACCCTCATCACCGCGGTCCTGCCCGAGGTCGTCCGCAGGTCCGGCATCGACCCTGCGGACATCGACGACATCATCTTCGCCGAATCGCACTACGGCGGCGGTGACCTCGCTCGCTACGCCGCCGACGCGACCGGGATGTCGCACGTACCCGGACAGTCGGTCAACCGGCACTGTGCGGGCAGCCTCACGGCCATCGGCAACGCCTCCGCACAGATCGGTTCCGGGATGGAACGCGTGCTGATCGCGGGCGGCGTGCAGTCACTGTCGATGACGCCGCTGACGAACTGGCGCATCCCCGGCCCTGAGCTCAAGTTCGAGGAGCGGTGGATGCCGCCGACCCACGTCGAGACGCCCGATGCGCCAGCCAAGGACATGTCGATCACGGTGGGATGGAACACGGCACAGGCCATGGGCATCACCCGTGAGGAGATGGACGCCTGGGCGGCCCGTTCGCACCACCGCGCCATCGCCGCAATGGACGCGGGCAAGTTCCTCGACGAGATCCTCCCGCTGAAGATCGAGCTGCCGGACGGCTCGGTGATCGATTTCAGCGTCGACGAGCATCCCCGTCGCGACACCACCGTCGAGAAGCTCGCCGGGCTCAAGGTGCTGCACCCGGAGATCGAGGGCTTCTCGATCACGGCGGGCAACGCGAGCGGCACGAACGACGCATGTGCGGCCGTGGCCGTCGTCGACCGCGACTACGCGCTGGCCAAGGGCCTGTCGGTGATGGCCACCGTGAAGGCGTGGGGCGCCGCCGGAGTACCGCCGCGCGATACGGGGCTGGGCGCGGTGAAGGCGATCGGCAAGGTGCTCGACCGGGCGGGGCTGAAGCCGTCGGACATCTCACTGTGGGAGATCAACGAGGCCTTCGCCTCGGTCCCCATCGCGGCGTGCAAGGAGTACTGGCTCGACGAGGAGCTGGTGAACTTCTCCGGTAGCGGGTGCAGCCTCGGTCATCCGATCGCCGCGTCCGGTGCGCGCATGGTCACCACGCTGATCTATGAACTGCAGCGTCGCGGTGGCGGTATCGGCATGGCCGCGATGTGTGCCGGTGGCGGTCAGGGCGGCGCGGTCATCGTCGAGGTCTAAGGGCTGGAGATCCCAGGGCTGTCGGCGGCGCCTCGATCAGGCGTTCGGCGTTGTCCAGCAGGCAGGAGAGGCCGAACTCGAAGTTCTTCTCGTCGGAGGCACCGATCCGGTGGCCCGCCGCGGTGATCTCGGCCAGCAGCGGCGCGGTCTCGGCGTCGATGATCCGAGCTTCGTCGAACGCCTCCTCGGTGGATCGGTTCTTGTCGGAGAGGGGTTGCAGGACCACGGATCCGCGGACGTGCACCGAGACGGCCGAGTAGGTGTCGAAGGCGTCCCGTGCGGACAGCCCCGCTTCGACCAGGTTCTCGATCGCCTTCTCGACGGCGGCGGCGCCGACCTTGGCGGCCCGCGGGCTGAGGGCCGAGCGGATGAGGATCAGATCGCACAGAATGGGGTTGGCCAGGAACGTCTTTCGCATCACGCGGGCATGGTTGCCGAGCGTCTCGCGCCAGTTCTCGGCCTCGACGTAGGGGGTCGCGAACACGTATTCCCTGAGTGCGCGGTCGGTCATGGCGTTGAGCAGATCGTCCTTCTTGCGGAAGTACCAGTAGATGCTCGTCACGCCCACGCCGAGATGCCTGCCCAGCAATGGCATGCTGAGGTTGTCGATCCCGACCGTCTCGGCGAGTTCGAAAGCGCCCTCGATGATGTCGCCGGGATTGATGGAGCCACGCACCCGGCGGACGCGCTTCTCGGTGGACGCGGGCTTGGACACCTGAGCCTCCCTACCGGGCGAGTCGGGGAACGATACCGTGAACCTTACCGGTAGCCATCCGATAACCTGGCCATCGAACCTCCTCCAGTAGGTTGCACCGGCGCCGTCTGGCGCATTCGAAGGACGAGAGAGGCAACGTGGCCGACGAAGTTCTGACCGAGCGCCAGGGGCGCACGATCGTCATCACCATCAACCGGCCGGAGGCGCGCAACGCCTTCAATCTGGCCGTCGCGCAGGGACTCGCGGACGCGATGGACGAACTCGACGACACGCCTGAGTTATCGGTCGCGATCGTCACGGGGGCCGGTGGCAACTTCTGCGCCGGCATGGATCTCAAGGCGTTCATGGCTGGTGAGGTGCCCTCGATTCCGGGTCGTGGCATCGGTTTCACCGAGCGCCCGCCACGCAAGCCGGTGATCGCCGCCGTGGAGGGTTATGCCCTCGCCGGAGGCACCGAGATCGTGTTGGCGACCGACCTGGTGGTGGCGTCGAAGGTCGCCAAGTTCGGCATCCCCGAGGTCAAGCGGGGCCTGGTGGCGGCCGGTGGCGGATTACTGCGACTGCCGCACCGGATTCCCTACCAGAAGGCGCTCGAGCTCGCGTTGACCGGTGAGAGCTTCACCGCTGAACAGGCCGCCCAGTGGGGATTCGTCAACGTCCTGACCGAACCCGGTGAAGCGCTCGCGGGGGCATTGGCTCTCGCCGAGCGCATTTCGGCCAACGGTCCGCTGGCAGTGGCGGTGACGAAGGAGGTCATCGTCAAGTCCGCCGGGTGGAGCGAAGACGAGATGTGGCGCAAGCAGCAGGAACTCATCATGCCGGTGTTCGCTTCGAAGGACGCCATGGAGGGTGCGACGGCGTTCGCGGAGAAGCGGGCGCCGAACTGGACGGGTTCCTGACGCGCCGATCATCACGAGGGAGCCGAAAGATGGCGACGGCGAAGGAAGCCCGCGAGTGGGCGCGGCACGGGTTGCGGGGCATCGGCGACTCGCTCTACACACCGTTCTGCGGAACCGACGGCGATGACATCGACTGGGATGCCTACCGCACGCTGATTCGTTATTGCGTTGGTGAGCTCGGCCACGAAATGCTTTGGTGCACCAGCGGATTGGCAGAGTTCTGGGCGCTGACGCTCGACGAGCGCAAACGACTGCTCGACGTGGCGATCGCCGAGGCCCGTGCGGCGAATCCCGATGTGGTGATCCAGTCCTGCACCACGGCCACCGCGGCGAAGGACTGCCTCGAGCTGACCCTGCATGCGCAGGAGGCGGGCGCCGACATCGTGTACGTGCAGACGCCCATGATGGAGACGCACGGCGGCGAAGGGGTGCTCGCCTTCTTCCGTTACATCGCCGACCGCACCGACATCGCGCTCGGCATGTTCAACTCGCCGTCCTCGGGATACGTGCTGACGGCCGCGGAGAGTGCTCGCATCGCCGACGAGATCCCCGCGGTGTGCGCCACCAAGGAGGGCGCGTTCCGGCCCGCCAACAGTCGTCGGCTGCACGAGCTGGCTCCCGACCTGCAGATCTGGGAGTGCGACACCACCGTCTACCGCGCCGGGTGGCTGCGCGAGGGCATCGTGGGTCCCGCCCAACTCGGCACCGTGGGCTATCTGATGGAGACACCGCAGCGCCGGATCCTGCGCGAGTACTGGAATCTGGTGTGGGACGACAAGCTGATCGAAGCCATGGACTACGCGCGGGTGACGGGGATGGACCAGTTCGAGCTCGACCGGGGGTCCTGGTACACCTGCTACCCCGGGCGTCCGGACTACTTCACGCATTGGGCCGGCGCGTTCAAGTACGCGGCGTCGCTGCTCGGCCTACCGATCGGCGACTACCCACATTCCCGGCCCCCGCAGGCGGTCCTCCCCGATGCGGCGAAGGTCCAGATACGCAGTGCCTACCAGCGATTCGGATTGGTCGACGCATGACGGGTGACCGGTGATCGATCACAAGCCGACCTTCTGCCGGATCTGCGAGCCCCTATGCGGCATGGTCGCCACCGTCGAGGATGGCAAGCTGATCGAGCTGCGTCCCGACCGGGACCATCCGCTGTCGGCCGGTTTCGCCTGTCAGAAGGGCATCGCCTTCACCGAAGTGGTGAACGATCCCGACCGCGTCACCACACCCCTGCGGCGGAGCGAAGACGGATCGTTCGAGCCCGTCTCGTGGGAAGCTGCCATGCGTGATATCGCTCTGCGGTGCAACGATATTCATCAGCGGCATGGCTCGGGTGCGTTCGGTTGGTACATGGGCAATCCCGCGGCGTTCAGCTATTCGCACGTGCTCGGCGCGTTGACGTTCATCAAGGGAGTGGGACGCAGGAGTCACTTCTTCACGTCGTCCTCGCAGGACACCAGCAGCCGCCTGCTCGCCAGCCAGCTTCTGTACGGCTGGCCGATGTCGGTGCCCATTCCGGATCTGATGCGTACCGATCTGCTCGTCATGATGGGCGCCAATCCGGTGGTGTCCCATGGGAGTTTCCTGACCGCGCCGCGCATCAAGGACCGCATGCACGACGTCGTGAAGCGCGGCGGGCGGGTCGTGATCGTCGATCCCCGACGTTCGGAGACGGCCGCTCAGTTCGAGTGGCTGGGCATCGTGCCCGACGGAGACGCCTACCTTCTACTGTCCCTGCTGCAGGTGATGTTCGCCGATGGACTGGTGGACCGGGTGGCGGCGGCGGCCCAAGCGGACGGATTGGCCTGGCTCGAAGCACGATCCGGCCCCTTCACGCCCGAGGAGGCCGAGCGTCACACCGGCATCGAGCCGCAGGTGGTCCGAGCATTGGCCACCGACCTGGCGCAGACGCCGAGGGCGGCGGTGTACGGGCGACTCGGTACCTGCGTCGGGCGCCAGGGCACGTTGACGTCCTATCTCATCGACGCGGTCAACCTGGTGGCGGGCAACCTTGACCGGCCCGGCGGAAGTGTGTTCAGCACACTCGGGATACCCGGTCAGCGTTGGGGACTCGTCGCTATGGGTGCGGTCCTTCGCCGGGGTTATCGACGCAAGCGCACCCGCGTCGGGGGATTCCGAGCGGTCATCGGCGCGGAGCCGGCGGCATTGATGGCCAAGGAGATGTCGACCCCGGGCGATCGGCAGATCAAGGCGATGTTCATCGGCGCGGGCAACCCCGTCCTGTCCGTGCCCAACGGTGACGAGTTGGAGACTGCCCTAGAGGGAGTCGAACTCGCGGTCGGACTCGATCTGTACGTCAACGAGACCACCGCGCACTGCGACTACGTGCTACCGGTGACGACGATGTACGAGCGCGACGACTTCGCGTTGACGTTCCAGCAGTTTCAGGCGACACCGTTCCGTCAGGTCACCGACGCGGTCGTCGATCCTCCGGGAGAGGTTCGCACCGAGTGGGACATCGTTGCCGACGTGATGGCGAGGATGGCCCGGCGCACGCCCGTATTCGCGATCCTCGGGGCGGCCCGAAAGACGCTCGGAGCTTTCGGGTATCGGCTGGATCCCCGTGTGGTTGTGGACGGGATGATCCGGCTGTCGGACGGTGGCAACCGGTATGGCCTGCGGCGCGGCGGCCTGACCTTTCGACGTCTCAGTCGCTGGCATCCACACGGTGTCGTCGTCGCGGAACACATCAAGACTCCGGTTCTTGGCGAAGTGGTGGTGTACCGCCATGGCCGGGCCCGACTCGCCCACGACGACATCGCGGCCGAAATCACCGCCATGGTCGGCCGCGGCCAGTCCCCGGAGTACCCGATGCGGATGATCGGCATGCGCGAGCCCCGTTCGGAGAATTCGTGGATGCACAACACGCCGCTGCTGATGCGTGGGGCAGAACGCAGCGGGCGGTCATGCACGTCGATGACGCCGCGGACCGGCTGATCGCCGATGGCGACACGATCGCCGTCAGTTCGGCACACGGCCGGATCGCGCTACCGGTCTCGCTCACGGAGGGCATCGTCCGCGGCACGGTCGCGATTCCTCACGGGTGGGGCCACAAGGGAAGCGGTGGTTGGCAATTGGCCAATCAGACGGCGGGGGTGAACGTCAATCAGCTGATGTCCAGCGATCCTTCCGAGATGGAGGCGCTGGCGGGTATGTCGTGGCTCACCGGAGTGCCAGTCCAGGTGGGGCCCGCCCAGCGCTGAGGTACCCGCGATCGCCGTGACCGCTCGCGATTCCTCACGGCTGGTGCGCGAGCAGTTTGATCATCAGACCGTTGGCCTCGCTCAATACGGTGCCGTCGGGATCGGTCATGGTCGCGGTGATGAAGGCCTTCCGACCGTCGATCCGGTCGATGCGGCCCCGACTGATCAGCGGGGTGTCGATCGGGGTGACAGCGCGGTAGTCGACGTGCAGATAGGCGGTGCGGCTGATCGGTCGGCCCGCCGCCGAGACGATCATGCCGAAGTGCCCGTCGTAGAACAGGGGTATCACCCCGCCGTGAACCGCCATGTTGCCGCCCACGTGGAAACGGCTGAAGTGCCCCTTCATGGTGACGCCGTCCTCACCGAACTCCGCAATCGTCCATGGGGGCATGAGGGGATGCCCGAGCCCGGGGAGTTTGATCGCCCTGCCCGCCGGGGCTTGCCCGTCCGGGACTTGGAAGCCCTCGAGTTGGGCGCAGACCCGTTCGATCTGTTCGGCCGTGGTGGTCCACACTCCGGCGTCCGGGTTGGTCGACACCGCGAGATCCTGCAGACGCCGGACCGCGTCGGCGAAGCGGCCCAGTTCCGGTGGAGCCTCGACGGGTTTCAGCTCGGGGAAGCCGCGCGTCTCCGTCACGGTGTGCACCATCCGGCGAGGAGTTCGCCGGTGTGGCGATCGTGCGCAATCTTCACGGCGGAGTCCTCCCGGCTTGAAGCGATTACTGTAAGCGTGACGGTAACACGGCGGGGGATGGACCGGGTCAACCGTCGACCCCCCGTGTTCCCGAGGATCCGTAGTCTCGAATGATCCTGTCGCGCACGGCCCTAAGGTCATCGTCGAATGGATGGTCGTCGCCGAAGACCATCCATTGGTGGGCGACACCGAGGCCGGCGGTGCTGATGTCGATCGTGGCGGACTCCACGTCGACGTCTGCACGGACCGAACCGTCGGCAATCCCGGCCCGGATGCCCATGGTGACGGTCTCGACGCTGCCGCTCAGCCACTCCTGAAGCCTGCCGCGCACCGGCGAGGCCGACTTCACCGCCTCGAACGTCAGCATGAACATGGCGCGCAGGAACTCACGGTCCTCGGCGTAGAGGGCGAGGCTGCGGTCGAAGTGCGCCACGGCTCGGCGGAGCCCGTCCCCATCCACGTCCCCATCGAACCTGGCGTCGTAGGTACTCCTGAACAGGACGTCGAGGATCGCGTCCTTGCCGCCGTAGCGGGCGTGCACCATGGCCCGGCTGTAGCCGGCGCGACGCCCGATCTCCGCGGCTGTGGTTGCCTCCCAGCCCTTTTCGGTGATCAGCTGCGCCGTGGCCTGAACCAACCTATGAGCGGACGCCTCGACGCGCTGGGGCTGGGTGAGGCCGCGGGCAGGGGAGGGCACCCTTGCATATTAGACGCTCGACAATTAACTTGATGGTCGCCCGACTCGGGGGTTCGCCACGAACGCCAGGTACGGCGAGACGGAAACGACGAAGGTGGTTCGATGACCAGCCCGGCACGGACCGCCCGCGAGGTGGTCGAGGCGTACAACTTGGTGGTGTGGAACGAGCGGGACTTCGCACTTGCCGAGGAACTGATGGGTGAGACCGTGACGAGGCACGACGTCGGCGAGGCAACGGTGCTCACGCACGCGCAGGCCGTCGCCCGCATCGTGGACCACTGGGACATGTTCACGGCGATCCGCTTCGATCTCAACCTCGTCGTGGCAGGCGATGACGGCGAGCACGTCGCAGTCGTCTATCAGTCCCCGATGGAGCTCAAGGATGGCACCAAGGCCGACATCGCAAGTATGGAGATCTTCAGGGTCGTGGACGGTCGAATCATCGAAGTCTGGAATTGTGGCTACAAGCAAGGGGTTTGGGCATGACGCGCGTGTTGGACGAATTGGGGTACTACCTACTGGCCGGCGCCGGCGGTGAGGGCCCGGCATCGCTGATGGACGAAGCTCGGCGTGGCGAGGAGCTCGGCTTCGGAACCGCCTTCATCTCGGAGAGATGGAACGTCAAGGAGGCCTCGTCGTTGGTCGGTGCGGCCTGCGCGGTGACCAACCGCATGCAGATCGCCACCGCTGCAACCAATCACAACACCCGGCATCCCCTGATCACCGGATCGTGGGCCACCACCATGCACCGGTTGTCCGGTGGCCGCTTCACGCTCGGCATCGGTCGGGGAATCGCGGCGATGTACGACGCGTTCGGGGTGCCCGCGGTCACCACGGCCCAGATGGAGGACTTCGCGCAGATCATGCGCAAGCTCTGGCACGGCGAGGTGGTGATCGGCCACGACGGGCCGATCGGCAAGTATCAGGTGCTGTTCCTCGATCCCGACTTCGATGAGGACATCAGATTGGGTCTCGTCGCCTTCGGCCCGCAGACGCTGGCCTTGGGTGGACGTGAGTTCGACGACGTCATCCTGCACACCTACTTCACCCCGGAGACCGTGCAGCGCAGCGTCAAGATCGTCAAGGACGCCGCCGAGCAGGCGGACCGAGATCCTGCCAGCGTCAAGGTGTGGTCCTGCTTCGCCACCGTCGGCGATCACCTGCCCGAGGAGTTGCGGCTGAAGAAGACGGTCGCGCGACTCGCCACCTATCTGCAGGGGTACGGCGACCTGCTGGTGTCCACCAACGGCTGGGATCCGGCGGTGCTGCAACGCTTTCGGGAGGATCCCGTGGTGACGTCCGTGCCCGGCGGTATCGACCACAAGGCGACGGCCGAGCAGATCCAGCACATCGCGACGCTGATCCCCGACGAGTGGCTCGAACCGTCTGCAACCGGATCGGCGCAACAGTGCGTCGAGCGCATCCGCAAGGAATTCGACTACGGCGCGGACTCGGTCATCATGCACGGCGCCACGCCCGACGAGTTGGAGCCGATCGTCGCGGCGTACCGGGCGTAGGCGTCAGCAGCAGCGTGGTTGGACCTCGGACGTGCGGTAGCGCATCCGCCAATAGTCCCGTTCGGACATCACGGGTTCGCCGGGATGGGTGCGCGTACGGTGCGCGACGTAGCGCCGATAGTGGTTGTCACCCATCAGTGAGCTCCAGTACCAACCGATCTGGCGGCCGATTGCGGTAACGCGTCCCATTGCTTCTGCACCTCCTTCTCTGCGGCGGTCGGGATCAAGCCCGACGGTGCGAAGATCTGCGACGGTACGGGCTCCTCCTCGCTGAGGGGACGACCGCCGCCCCGAATCGCCTTGAGTGCCACCGCGACTCCGGCCGCCACCACGACGCACACCAGGATGGCGAACAGTATCGACAGGGTGCCCTGGATGAACGTGTTGCGAATGACGGCGTCGAGCTGACCGGCATCCTTGGCCGCGCCGAACGCCGTCTTGCCCGCATCCTTGGCGTCGCGGTACTGGAAGTGCTGGGTCCAGTAGCCGACCTTCGGATCGCCGGAGAAGATCTTCTGCCATGAGGCGGTCATCGTCACGATCAGGTCCCAGGCGAGCGGAATACCTGGAATCCAGGCCCATTTCAGGAGCCCGCGTTTGATCACCACGACCGTGACGAGCGTCAGCGCGATGGCGGCCAGCAGCTGGTTGGCGATGCCGAACAACGGAAACAGCGTATTGATCCCACCCAGGGGATCGGTGACGCCCATCAACAGAATGCTGCCCCACGCGGCCACCACGATGATGCTGCAGATCCACGCACCGATGCGCCAGCTCGGATTGCGCAACTTCTTCAGCGGCCCACCGAAATTGGCCAGGCCGTCGGACAGCATGAACCGCGCGACTCGGGTGCCCGCGTCGACCGTGGTCAGGATGAACAGGGCCTCGAACATGATCGCGAAGTGGTACCAGAACGCCTTGAGGCCCGTCCCGCCGAAGACCTGGTGCAGCACCTCGGACATGCCGAATGCCAGGGTGGGCGCGCCCCCCGTGCGCGACACGATCGTCTCCTCGCCGACGCTCTGGGCCGCGGCGGTGATCTCGTCCGCGGTGATGTCCTGGCCGGACAGACCCAGTCCGTTGACGTACTCGGCCGCCGTCTGCGCAGTGGTACCGGTGGACGCGGTGGGCGCGTTCATCGTGAAGTACAGATGCTGGTTGATGATGGCCGCGGTGATGAGCGCCATGATCGCGACGAACGACTCGGTCAGCATGCCGCCGTAGCCGATCAGCCGCATCTGGCTTTCCTTCTCCAACAACTTCGGGGTGGTGCCCGAGGAGATCAGCGAGTGGAAGCCGGACAGCGCGCCGCAGGCGATCGTGATGAACAGGAACGGGAACAACGAACCGGCGAACACCGGCCCGGTGCCACTGGAGGCGAACGTCGAGACCGCGGGGGCCTCCATGACCGGCCGGGCGACCACGATGCCGATGGCCAGTAGGACGATGGTCCCGACCTTCATGAACGTGGACAGGTAGTCCCGAGGCGCCAGCAGCAGCCACACCGGCAACACCGACGCGGCCAAGCCGTAGATGATGATGCACCACGACAACGTCACCTTCGAGAGCGTGAACCAGTCCACGCCCCAAGCGGTTCCGGCCACCCAGCCGCCGGAGACCACCGCGAGCAGCAGCAGCACGACACCGATCACCGAGACCTCGGACACCCGGCCCGGCCGCAGGAACCGGAGGTACAGACCCATGAAGATGGCGATCGGGATGGTCATGGCGATCGAGAACACGCCCCACGGGCTCTCGGCGAGCGCGCCGACGACCACCAGCGCCAAGACCGCGAGCAGGATCACCATGATCACCAGCACGCCGACGATCGCGGCCACGCCACCGACGACGCCCAGTTCGTCGCGGGCCATTTGGCCCAGCGAGCGTCCGCGCCGCCGGACCGAGATGGACAGCACCAGGTAGTCCTGCACGCATCCGGCGAAGACCGCGCCAACGATGATCCAGATGGTGCCCGGCAGGTAACCCATTTGCATGGCCAGCACCGGACCGACCAGTGGGCCTGCGCCGGCGATCGCCGCGAAGTGGTGGCCGAACAGCACTCGCCGGTCGGTGGGCATGTAGTCGGTGGCGTTCTCGAGCACCTCGGCCGGCGTGGCGTCACCATCGCGGGGCTTGACGATCTTCATCTCGATGAGACGGGCGTAGAAGCGGTATCCGATGACGTACGTGCACACCGCCGCCACGACGAACCAGACCGCGTTGACGGTCTCGCCGCGGAAGAACGCGATCATCGCCCACGCCACCGCGCCCACGACGGCGATGGCGGCGAAGATGGCCTTGTGTTTGGCGGTGATCGGCGACCGGTCGATGATCGCTACCGGCGGTAGGTCGGCATCCGTGCGGACGAAGGTGATGTCGCCGTCGATCTCCTCGGTGAAACCGGACGTGGTGGGGGTGGCCATGGGTCCGATCCTTTCACCGCGGGCATTGCGGTTTGGCGAAACGCGCCCATTCGTTCAGGTCTCGTACAGAGTCCGGACGGTATCGATGGTGTCCGCCTCGGCAGGGCCCTTGTCGTCGCGGTAGCGCAGCACGCGCGCGAAGCGCAGGGCCATGCCGCCGGGGTAGCGCGTCGACGTCTGCACGCCGTCGAGGGCGATTTCGACGACCTGTTCCGGTCGCAGGTTCACCACATAGCCATTGGTTGGACCGTCGGCGAGTTCGAGGAACCGGCTGGTCTGCCACTCCAGCATCGTGTCGGTCATGCCCTTGAACGTCTTGCCCAGCATGACGAATCCGCCCGTCGCCGGGTCGCGGGCGCCGAGGTGGATGTTGGAGAGCTTGCCGGTGCGCCGGCCGGAGCCCCACTCGACTGCCAGCACGACGAGGTCGAGGGTGTGCACCGGTTTGACCTTGAGCCAGCCGGCTCCCCGTCGGCCCGCCTCGTAGGCCGCCGTCGGCGACTTCGCCATGACTCCCTCGTGCCCGGCCTGCAGGGTCGCCGCGAGGAACGCGGCCGCGAACTCGCCGTCGGAGGTGTCGACTCGGTCGACGCGCTGCGCGGCGGGCACGAGCGCATCGAGGGCGGCGAGGCGCTCCGTGGTCGGCAGGTCGAGCAGATCGGTCCCAGCGAGATGCAACAGGTCGAAGAAGAACACCGACAGGGGTTGGGCGGCGCGCGCCGCCTCGACGTCGGCGGTGCGGTCACGGGCGCCCCGGCCTCCGCCGCGCCCGAACCGCGAGGCCGTCACCTGGAAGCGTTGCGGTCGACCGTCGGGACGCAGCGCGATCGCCTCGGCGTCGGCGATGAACTCGCCGACCGGGAGGGCGAGGGCGGCGTCGACCACCTCGGGAAGCCGCGCCGTCACGTCGTCGAGGCTGCGGGTGTAGATCGACACACTGTCACCGGCCCGGTGGATCTGAACCCGAGCGCCGTCGAGCTTGGCTTCGAATATTGCTGTCCCGCCCAGCTTTTCAAGCGCATCCCGGACGCCAGTCGCCGTCTGCGCGAGCATGGGCCCCACCGGGCGCCCGACCCGCAGGGTGAACTCGGCCAGCGCCGCCCTGCCGTGGGTCAGCGCAGCCGACGCGACGGCGGGCAGGTCGCCGTTCAGCATCGCTGCCCGTCGCACCTCGGCCGCGGGAACGCCGGCGGCCTTGGCCACCGCGTCCGCCATCACGCCGACGAGGGCGCCTTGGCGCAGCTCCCCGCTGAGCAGACGGCGCAGGAACGTCTGCTCGATGTCGGTCGCCGCCGAGAACAACTCGGTCAGCAACGCAGACCGGCGCTGTTGTGAGCCCGTGCCCGCGACGAGCCCGATCTCGCTGAACGTGGCGTGGACGCCGGCGACGGTCAGCGAGGGCTCCGTGGCGGCGGGCGGCATGGCGCGCAGAGCAGCCCAGCCCACGCCGATCTGCCGCTGGGGCAACTCGCCTGAGAGCCAGGCGACGACGACGGCGACCAGATCGGGATCGGATTCCTCGGCGGCCGCGGCCAGCAGGTCCGCGAGGCGACTGGTCTTGGCCAGCCGCGCCGAGGTGGCTCCAACTTCGACGGATGCAGAGGCGACGGAGACGAGCAGCACGATCAGGCGACGTCGAAGCTCACCGAGTGCCACCCGGTCGCGCCGTCGGGGACCACGTCGGCGGTGTCCGAGGTCTGTACGGCACCGGTGCCATCGGTGGCGCGCACGGACATGAGGTGTGAACCAGAGTCGTTGGCCTGCCACGGGAAACTCCACAGCCGCCAGGTGTCCTTGGAATAGCTGGCCCCGAGTTGCGCCTGCTCCCAAGGTCCTTCGTCGATGCGCACCTCGACGGCCTTGATGCCCCGCTGCTGCGCCCAGGCCACGCCGCCGAACGTCACCGGCCCCTTGGGCACGACCTGTCCGGACTTGGGGACCTCGATCTTCGACGCGGTCTTGATGGGTCCGCGCGCCGACCACCCGAGTCGGGTCCAGTACGCCTCGGCGCGATCGAAACGGGTGAGCTCCAGATCGGTCACCCATTTGGTCGCGGAGACGTAGCCGTAGAGGCCGGGCACGACGAGTCGCGCTGGATAGCCGTGCTCGGAGGGCAGTGGAGCGTCGTTCATGCCGATCGCCAGCAGGGCGTCACGCTCGTCGGTGAGCGCCTCGACCGGGGTGCCTGCGGTGAACCCGTCGATCGACGTCGACAGCACCATGTCGGCATCGGAGTGAATACCGGCTCCGGCCAACAGGTCTCGGACCCGGTACCCCGTCCACTTGGCATTGGAGATGAGGTCGCCGCCGATCGGGTTGGACACGCAGGTCAGCGTCACGATGCGTTGGATCGGCTGGAACCGTTGCAGGTCGTCGAAGGTGAGCGTGACCTCGCGGTCGACCATGCCGTGGATCCTCAGGCGCCAGTCGGCGCGGGTGAGCTGCGGCACGCTCAACGCGGTGTCGATGCGGTAGAAGTCGGCGTTCGGAGTGATGAACGGGGGCAGCGCCACTCCGGGCGGCTGGACCGACGGAGGCGGCGCGACGGGTACGTCCTGCGCGGGAGTCGGGAGGGTGAACGCGGTGCGGTCGCCAGCCACCGACGAGTTGAGCCGGTTGAGGACCGCGCCCGCAACACCTGCAACGGCACCCACGCCGATGAAGCCGAGGGTCACCAGGGACAGCCGTCGGCCCCGGTCGGGTGCGTCCACCGGTGCCGACGACTCCGCCGCACGGCGGGTGACGAGGAATCGCAGCACCAGCACGCCGCAGACCGTCCCGATCACGGTGGGTATCACGTCGAGCGGCGTGGCACCGGCCCGGCTGATGACGGCCGCGCAGCCGAGTCCGCCGGCGATGACGATCGCGATACCGCCGATGGGTCGGCGTCGGGTTTCGTATTGCCCGGCGAGCGAGGCGATTACGGCGATCACGACCAGCACGACGATGGAGAGCGCCAGCTTGTCGGACGTGCCGAAGAGTTGGATGGCCCACTCCTTGACCGGGCCGGGCGTCAGGTCGATGACGGCCGAGCCGATCGCGGTTCGGGAATCGGCCTGCGGGCCGAAGGGCACCGCGGTCAGTTGGGCCACGCCCAGCGCAACGGCCGCAGCCGCGATGCCGGTCAGACCGCTGGGACGAAGGTCGCTGGGCACATCGGGGCGGGTAGCCGTATCGGCCATGACGCCACGGTACCCACTTCGCCACCCGAAGGGCTTACGGGACGATGACGTCGGTTAGGTTGCTTTACAGTTCGACCTCGATCTGGAAAGGGAGCTAATGGAGATCTCGGGCAAGAAGGCGATCATCGTGGGTGGTGCATCCGGATTCGGACGAGCCACCGCGGAGGCGCTCGCCGCACGCGGGGCAAGCGTGGCGATCCTCGACCGGCCGCAATCCGAGGGCAGGGACGTCGCCGCCGGGATCGGTGCGACCTTTCACGAAGTCGACGTCACCGACTTCGCGGGCACCGAGAGCGTCCTGCAGCAGGCGATCGACGGGCTCGGTGGGCTGCACGTCATCGTCACCACCGCGGGCGGCGGCATCGGCGAGCGCACGATCAGCAAGAACGGCCCGCATCCTCTCGAGTCGTTCCGCGCGAGCGTCGACCTGAACCTGATCGGCACGTTCAACATCAGCCGCCTGGCCGCGTGGCAGATGAGCAAGCAGGAACCGGTCGATGACGAGGCCGAGGAGCGCGGTGTCATCATCAACACCGCGTCGATCGCCGCGTTCGAGGGTCAGATCGGGCAGGTGGCCTACACCGCGTCCAAGGCGGCGATCGCCGGGATGTGCCTGACCATGGCGCGCGATCTCGGCAGCCTCGGCATCCGGGTGCTGGCCATCGCCCCGAGCCTGTTCGCCACCGGCCTCACCAAGGGCATCCCCGACGAGTTCGCCAGCGCGCTGACCAAGGACGCGGCGTTCCCGAAGCGACTCGGCAAGCCGGAGGAGTACGCCAAGTTGGCGCTGGCGATCGTGGACAACCCGATGCTCAACGGCCAGTGCATCCGCCTCGACGCCGGTCAGCGCTTCGCCCCGAAGTAGCCTCCCGATAGGGTGATTTCGGCGCGGAAACAGTCGCCACGCGAACGTTTGCGCGCCGAAATCACGAAGAGGGAGGGGTCGCCCAATGGCTACCATCGCAACGCAGATCATCGCCGCGCTGACGCGCAGCGGGGTGCGCCGCGTCTATGGGCTGCCCGGTGACAGCCTCAACGGTTTCACCGACGCCATCCGCCGCTCGGACGAGGTCACGTGGGAACACGTCCGGCACGAGGAGACGGCGGCGTTCGCCGCGGCCGCCGATGCTGCGCTCACTGGACAGCTGGCCGTCTGCGCGGGCAGCTGCGGGCCCGGCAACCTGCATCTGATCAACGGGCTCTTCGACGCCCAGCGCTCCCGCGTGCCGGTGCTGGCCATCGCCGCGCACATCCCGCGAAGTGAAATCGGCTCGGAATACTTTCAGGAGACCCACCCGCAGGACCTCTTCGCCGAATGCAGCGTCTACTGCGAACTGGTCAGCACCCCGGAGATGGCGCCGCGCATCATCGAGATGGCGATGCGAGCCGCGATCGAGGAGCGCGGCGTCGCCGTGGTCGTCGTGCCTGGCGAGATCTTCCTTCGCACGCGGTGGAGTCCGGTTGGCTCACCAAGCCGATGCTGCCTACGCGGTCCGTCGTCCGGCCCGACGACGTGAGCCTGCGCCAGGCGGCCGAGATCCTCAACGCCGGTGAGCGCGTCACCATCCTCGGCGGCGCCGGGGTCGAGGGCGCGCACGACGAGCTGATCCGCCTGGCGGGCACGCTCAACGCGCCCGTCGTGCACGCGTTGCGCGGCAAGGAGTTCATCGAGTACGACAACCCGTACGACGTCGGCATGACCGGTTTGCTCGGATTCAGCTCCGGCTACAAGGCCATCAAGGAATCGGACACCCTGCTGATGCTGGGCACCGACTTTCCCTATCAGCAGTTCTATCCGGAGCAGGCCCGCATCATCCAGGTGGACGTCCGCGGCCGAAACCTGGGTCGTCGCACGCCAATCGACCTCGGGCTGGTGGGCACCGTCGCAGACACCCTGGCCGCGCTGCAACCCCTGCTGACGCAAAAGTCGTCGCGCGACCACCTCGACCGCTCGCTGCGCCACTACGCCAAGACCCGTAAGACGATGGACGGCTTGGCCGTCAACGACCGCGACCGCACTCCCATTCGCCCGGAATACGTTGCGGGACTTGCTGACCGACTGGCCTCCGACGACGCGGTGTTCACCGTCGACGTCGGCTCCCCGGTGGTATGGGCGGCCAGGTACCTGCGCATGAACGGCAGGCGCAGGCTGATCGGTTCGTTCAACCACGGCACCATGGCATGCGCGTTGCCCCATGCGATCGGCGCGCAGACGGCCTTCCCCGGCCGGCAGGTAGTCGCCCTCGCCGGCGACGGCGGCCTGACCATGCTGTTCGGCGAGCTGATCACGCTGCTGCAGAACGGGTTGCCGGTCAAGGTGATCGTCTTCAACAACTCGTCGCTGAACTTCGTGGAGCTGGAGATGAAGGCCGCCGGCATCGTGAACTTCGGCACCGAGCTCGTCAATCCAGATTTCGCCGCCGTCGGCCGTGCGCTCGGTGCGTTCGGTCGACGCGTCGAGCACCCTGGCGAACTGGAGCAGGCGCTGACCGACGCCTTCGCCCATGACGGGCCGGCGATCGTCGACGTGGTGACGGCCCGACAGGAGTTGTCGATCCCGCCGGCCATCAGTGCCGAGCAGGCCAAGGGCTTCTCGTTGTACGCGATCCGAACGATCATGGCGGGGCGTGCGGATGAGTTGCTCGATCTCGTCACCACCAACGTGTCGCGGCGACTGCTGGACTGATGAGCGCTGGGGTTCCCCCATCGACCGCCTCCCGCTAATGTTTTTTCATGATCAAAACGGTTGGGATCTTTGCTGCGGTCCTCCTGGTCGCCGGGTGTGGCGGCGGCGGTACGCCGACGGCCCCCAGCAGCGCGGCGTACGGGCCCGACACCAGCAAGATCGAGGTGCGGGGTGACGCGTCGGGGGAGGTCAACGACCTGGCCGTAAAGGCCATCGCCAACCTACAGGAGTTCTGGGGCAAGCAGTTCCCCGACCTCTACGGCAAGGACTACGAACCCGTCGCGGGTGGGTTCTACGCGGTGACCCCGTCATCGGGCGATCTTCCGCCGTGCGCGACGGACGCGAGCGAGATCTCCGGCAATGCGTTCTACTGCTCCACCGAGGATGTCGTGGCGTGGGACGCCGAGGGTCTGCTGCCCGATCTTCGAAAGCGTTTCGGCGACTTCGTCATTCCGGTCGTCCTCGCCCACGAGTGGGGGCATGCCGTTCAAGCCCGTTCCAACTTCACCGCCCGCACCGTGACCAAGGAGCTGCAGGCGGACTGCTTCGCCGGGGCGTGGTCCAAGCACGCGCAGGACGACCAGGTCTTCGACGTGAACAGTGCCAACCTCGACTCGGCCCTCGCCGGCATCCTCGAGTTGCGGGACACGCCAGGCACCAGCAACATCGACCCGTCGGCCCACGGCAGCGGCTTCGACCGCGTGGGCGCCTTCCAGGACGGCTTCGACAACGGCATAGGCAGGTGCAAGGACTATCGCGACGACGACCCGATGGTCCTCGAGCTTCCGTTCAACGACGAGGAGGACGCCGCCAGCGGTGGCGACGCGCCCTACGACTCCATCGTCAATGGCGTGCCGTACGACCTCGAGGACTACTGGACGCAGGTCTACCCGGAGATCACCGAGGGTCGGCAGTGGCAGCCGGTGCGGGGGCTCGAGCCGTTCGACCCGTCGAGCCCGCCCAATTGCGGTGACCAGTCGGCCGAAGGTTACGTGCTGTTCTATTGCATCCCAGCCGATTACATCGGCTGGGACAACGTCGACACCATGCCGACGGTGTACCGGCAGGGTGGTGACTACGCCGTCGCCACGTTGCTCGCCACCCAGTACGGCCTGGCGGCGCTGACCCGGTTGGGCGACGACTCCGATGAGAAGACCTCGACCCTGCGGGGAGACTGCTTCGCCGGTTCCTACACGGCCAGTGTCCTGCTCTACAACCGCCCGCAGACCAGCACGTTCCACATCTCGCCCGGTGACCTCGACGAGGGCATCAAGGCGTTGCTGGTGTTCCGCGGTTCGGGAGACGTGGATCGACAGGGTGCCGGCTTCGCCAGAGTCCGGGCGTTCCGCGAGGGAGTGATCGAGGGAGCTGCCGCGTGCAAGGAGTACCAGGCCTAGCGGCCCGACGGGGCCGCCGGTCGCGGCACCGCCGCCTTGCTGCCCTGGCCGATCCACGTGGGGATGGCGCGGCGCACCTCAGCCGGCCCGGACACGGACACGCTGCCGTCGAGTAGCGCGTGTGACCAACCGAGGTCGCCGCGCCAGATCCGGGTCAGCGTCAGCAGAGTGGTCTCCACCGTGCCGCTCACCTCGTAACCGGGGTCGGAGTTGCAGACGTCGGCCTGACCGTCGGCTACCACCAGCCACCAGCGCGACGCCCTGATTGCCGTTCCGTCGAAGTGAAAGGCGACCGTGGTTCTCGTGAGGGGCCACTCGCCGGCGGGCACGGTGCGGTGGATGTCCCACATCAACAGGTGAGGGTCGAGGTCGGCTTCGCCGAGTTCGCTGATCCAGCGCACACCCCAGCGCCCCAGCGCATCGACGACCTCGCCGAGTTCCCGGCCGCACGGGGTCAGCGAATAGGAGGTGCGACCATCGATCTCGACGCGCTCGACGACTCCGGCGCGGGTGAGCGACTTGAGGCGTTTGGACAACAGAGCAGGTGACATTCGCGGCACGCCACGCCGCAGCTCGTTGAAATGGCAACTGCCGAGAAGCAATTCACGCACGACGAGCAGGGTCCACCGTTCGTCGAGCAGTTCCATTGCCTTCGACATGGGGCAGAACTGGCCGTATCCGGACACGTCGTTTCTCCTCTGCCTCTCGATCGGCGACGCAGAAGCCGTGAGGACCATCGAACCAGGGTGGTACAGATCCGTCACTAGTTCGAGCAGATCCTTCCAAGCGACCATGTCCCTCACCAGAAGGGAAGGATCGATGATGACTGCCGTAGTCCAGGATCGAGAACTGGAAGCCAAACACCGTGCGCTGTGGGCGCTGGGTGACTATCGCGCGATTGCGGAAGGGCTAGTTGCCCCGCTGGGGCCGACATTGGTCGCGGCGGTGGGCGTGGGCCGCGGGGACCGGGTACTCGACGTGGCGGCGGGAACGGGCAACGCCGCGATCGCCGCGGCGAAGGTCGGGGCAACGGTCATCGCGAGCGATCTGTGTCCGCGGCTGCTGGAGCAGGGGCGCGCCACCGCCGCCCAGAAGGGAGTCGAGCTCGAGTGGCGCGAGGCCAATGCCGAGGCGCTGCCCTTCCGCGACGGGGAATTCGACGGGGTGCTGTCGTGCATCGGGGTGATGTTCGCGCCGCATCACCAGCAGGCGGCCGAGGAGTTGACCCGGGTGTGCCGACCCGGTGGTGCGATAGGGCTGCTGAGTTGGACGCCAGAGGGATTCATCGGCAAGCTGTTCGCCGCGATGAAGCCCTACGTCGCTCCGCCACCGGCCGGGGTGTCATCACCACCCCTGTGGGGCAACGAAGATCACGTTCGGGAGCTGCTGGGCGATCGCGTCACCGACATCGTGACAGAACGCCACCGCTTGCCGGTCGGTATGTTCGCCGACGGTGCGACGTTCCGCGACTACTTCAAGGCGAACTACGGTCCGACGATCGCGGCCTACCGCGGACTCGATGGCGACGAGGCGCGGATCGCGGCCCTGGACGCCGACCTCGCCCGCCTCGCCGACGAGGCACTCGCGGGATCGTCGGCCATGGATTGGGAGTATCTCGTCGTGCTCGCGACCAAGCGTTGAGCATCGATCTGGGGGCTAGTGTCCATGTCCCTCGGACCTTCGGTGGTGTGGAATTGATTCGGCGGTTACGGAGTTCGTCTAGGTAACCGCACCACCCGCAGAACCGAGGAGCTACCCCATGTCCGTTCAGTTGAAGACACATGCGCTGTTGGCTGGCATGGCCACCGGCGGTCTGATCGCCGCCGGCGTGATCGGCCTCGGCACACCGGCCGCATCGGCCGTAGCGGGTTGTTCGGACGTCGAGGTCGTGTTCGCCCGCGGCACCGCCGAACCGACGGGATTCGGCCATGAAGGCCAGGCGTTCATCGACTCCCTCAAGGGTGACCTGAAGGGCAAGACCGTCAGTGCCTATGCCGTCGACTACCCGGCGTCCTACGACTTCATGCAGGCTACGGCCGGTGCCAAGGATGCCGGCGCGCACGTCCAGGCCACGGTGGCGTCCTGCCCCAGCACGAAGATCGTGCTCGGTGGTTACTCGCAGGGTGCGGCCGTGATCGACGGCATCACGGGGGACCCGGCCTCGCTGTTCGGCTTGGGTCAGCCGATGCCCCCCGAAGTGGCCAATCACGTGGCCGCGGTGGCCGTATTCGGCAACCCCTTGAATCGCTTCGGTGGCTCGCTGAACGCGTTGAGCCCGCTGTACGGCGCCAAGACCATCGACCTGTGCAACGGCGCCGACCCCGTGTGCTCGCCGGGTGACGACCGCGCCGCGCACAGTCAGTACGTCGAGGCCGGATTGACCGCGCAGGCAGCGACATTCGCCGCCGACCAGGTCAAGGCGAACCCAGCCTCAGCCGTCTAGTCGGCGATGGCGGCGGCCGCCGCGGTCACTCGCCGTCCAATGATGGCGATTTCCGCGGACGTTTGGGGCCGCAGGGGGTGGACGGCGAGAATCATTGCGACACAGCCGTGTTGATTGAGAACGGGTCCAGCGATCGTCGCGACCGGGCGTTCGGCGAGCTCGCGGTCGTCACCGGTGAAGCCGACCATCGTCTCGACCAGAAGCTGATCCATTATCCGACGAACGTGGGCAGGCATCCCGTCGCTGAGTAGAGCACCGACCAACTGGGCGGTTTGGGCCAGGGCCGGTGTGGTCAGATCGACGTCGTAACCGCGCTCGCGAGTGCGGGCCAAGGACAGTGAGAGGTTCCTGGCGAGAGGGGGGTTCGACTCGGCGGTGCGGTGAATCCACGCCAGCTGACCCTCCGGACTGTCCCACGCGGCGAAGGCCACGCCGAACGGTGGCGCGTAGGGAATGCGTTCTCCCAGACGGCCGCCGGGGTCGGACGGATGTCCGCCTTCGTGGGCGGTGATGATCAGCGACTCGCCATGCCGCTCCAGTACGGACGCGCGAAAGCCGAACTCGGCCGACAGTTCCTTGGCGGCTGCCCGCGCCGTGTGGGCCAGCGAGCGCGTGACGTCGGCCCGATGTGCAACGACCGCCAGAGCCGGACCCAGTGCGAAGGTCTTGTCGACGGGATCGCGACTGATCCAGCCTCGATCGGACATCGTCTTGAGGATGGCGTGTGCGGTCGCTTGAGTCAGATGCAGTTCGCGTGCGACGTCCGAGAATCGGAGGGGGTCTCGCCCAGGACGGCCGAGCAGTTCTAGGACGTCGAGAACCCTCTCGGTGGGCGCCGACGTCGAACCGCGAATGCTTGACTCCTAGGACTTTCCGGGCTTACCGTCGATCGGTCTCGACAGTTCGACAGTCTTTCTCGAATATTCGATAAGTGCAAGAGAAGGGCCGGCTCGAATGCGTGCGGTGGTGCTGCGAAATGGCGAATTGACGGTCCGGGAGACGGACGATCCGGTGCCCGGTCACGGCGAGTTGCTGTTGAAGACGCTCAGCACCGCGATCTGTGCGTCGGACGTGCACTTCATGGACCACCCCGAACTCGCGATCGACGATCCCACCGGCCGCTCGCTGTACGACCCGGATCGCGACATCGTGCTCGGGCACGAGTTCGTCGGCGAGGTCGTCGGCTACGGGCCTGGCTGCATGCAGCAAATCGCGCTCGGTAGCCGCGCGACGTCCATTCCCATCCGCTTGGTCAACGGTGGGGCAGACGGCTCGCGGATCATCGGACAACATCCCGAATGCCAGGGCAGCTTCGGCGAATTGGTGGTGGTGGCCGAGGTGCTTGCCAGGGCCGTGGGGAGCGGCGTCTCCAGTGACGCCGTGGCTCTGGTGGACGCCTTCGCGGTCGGCGAGTTCTACGTCCGTTCCGCCGACATCGCCATTGGCGAGATCCCGATCGTCTTCGGGGCGGGCGCGATCGGGCTCTCGGCGGTGGCCGCCCTGGCCAGTCGGGGTATCGAACCGATCATCGTCTCGGACTACCAAGCCGAACGCCGCGAACTCGCCCGTGGCTTCGGCGCACACATCGTGGTCGATCCCGCCGAGAGGTCTCCCATCGACGTCTGGCGCGACGTCCGTGCCGAGCGCAACCTCTGGGGCGCCTGCGTCATCTTCGAATGCGTCGGCGCCGCAGGGCTGATTCAGCACATCGTCTCCTCCGCCGACATGGCGACCAGAATCTATTGTGCCGGTGGCTGGTACACCGGTGACACCCTCGAGATCACCACTGCGACGCGACAGGGGGTGACCATTCAGTTTGGCGGAGGACCCATGCCCCAAGACTGGTACGGCACGCTCGACGCGATCGTCGCGGGCCGCCTTGATCCGATGCCCAGCGTCGGGCAGGTGATCACCCTCGACGCCGTGCCCGACGCAATCGAACGAGCTCGACGATCCGAGGGCCCACCGCGGATCATCGTCCACCCGAACGCCGGTGTCGACGGGGCGCCGGGACGCAGAGGAGACTTGTCGTGACCGAACGCGAGGATCGCCAGGACATCTCGGACGTCCTGCTCCGCTACGCCACCGGAATCGACCGCCGCGACTGGGGGCTGTTCCGTACGGCCTTCACCGACGACTGCGAGCTGGACTACGGCGAGATCGGCACGTGGCACGGCGTCGACGCCGTCACCGAGTTCATGGAGACCTCGCACGCGATGGCCGGTCACACCATGCACCGGCTGACCAATCAGGTCGTCGCGGTAGCCGGCGACTCCGCCGAGGCCCGCTCCTACGTCGACGGCCTGATCATGTTCGGCGACGGGGACTCCGGCGTCAATGCCGTCGGCTTCTACGACGACGAGATCGTCCGCACCGAAGCCGGATGGCGGATCGCCCGCCGCCGCTTCACGCCGGTGCGCGTCACCGCGGTAGGGGCCCCGTCATGAACTTCCCCGAGAAGTACGGACCGTGGGCGATCGTGGCAGGCGCGTCCGACGGGGTGGGGTCCGCCTTCGCCGAAGGGCTGGCCGAACGGGGCGTCAACGTGGTGTTGGTGGCCCGTCGCCAAGTCCTTCTCGACGAGGTCGCGGCGGGTATCGAAGGCCGGCATGGTGTTGAAACACGAACGCTGGCAGTCGATCTCGCAGATGACGGAGCCGCGGCGACGATTGCCGACGGCACGGCCGACCTCGACGTCGGGATGCTCGTCTACTGTGCCGGCGCGGACCCCGATTTCCGACCCTTCCTGGCGAACTCAGTCGCGGCGGCGGAGTCGATGATTCAACGGAACTGCACCACGCCGGTGCAACTGTGTCACCACTTCTGTGCGCCGATGGTGGAGCGGGGCCGCGGTGGCATCGTCGTGTTCGGCTCGGGCGCAGGCTTCGTCGGTGCGCCGAACATGGTCGTCTACGGCGCCACCAAGGCGTTCGACATGGTCTTCGCCGAAGCTCTCTGGGGTGAACTCCACGACAAGGGCGTCGACGTTCTGGGCTTGATTCTCGGAAAGACCGATACCCCCGCCCTGCGGCGCTTGGAGCGCGACCTCGGCACCGCGACCGACGATGTGCCACCAGCGGACGCCGTCCCGGCCGGAGAAGTGGTCGCGGATGCGTTCGAGAACCTGGCCAACGGGCCGACGCGCCTGGTTGGGGAGGCCATGCGGGCGGGCATGCAGATGTTGACATCGCTGCCTCGCAACGACGCGGTCCGGCTCATGATGGCCGCCAGTGCCGCCTCGATGGGTCCTGGAACCGACTGAACGGCAACGACTTACGCTGAACACGACGCGGTGGTCGGTGGCGGACGCGACGATGACAGCCATGCCCGATGACGTGCCCGCCAGCCCCACCCTGACCGATGATGATCAGCGGGCTCTCGCAAAGTGGTTGCAGCAGAGCGGTCTGGGTTCGCAGGTGACCGACGTGGAGCCGCTGACCGGCGGCAGCCAGAACATCGTGGTGCGGTTTCGCGTCGACGGCCGGCCGATGGTGCTGCGCCGCCCACCCGAGCATCCGCGGCCGACGAGTGACAAGACGATGCTGCGCGAGATCGCGGTCTTGAGGACACTTGCCGACACACCCGTCCCGCATCCCGGATTCATCGCGGGATGTGCGGACCCCGACGTGCTCGGCGTGGTGTTCTACCTGATGGAAGAGGTCGACGGTTTCAACCCCGGCAACGAGATGGCGCAGGCCTACGTCGACGACGCGGGTGCCAGGCACGACGTCGGCCTTGCCTACGCGGCCGGGCTGGCCCAGCTCGGGAACGTGGCGTGGGAGGGAAGTCCGCTCGCCGCGATCAGGCGGCCCGGATCCTTTCTCGGACGCCAAGTTCCGCAGTTCATCGGTCTGCTCGAGAGCTATCGGCACCCGGCCTACGACCCGGGATCGCTGCCCGGGGTGAGCCGACTGGCGACGTGGCTCGAGGACAATCGACCCGACGACGGGGAGCCCGGCATCATGCACGGCGACGCGCATCTCAACAACGTGCTGCTGCGCCGCGACCGACCCGAACTGGCGGCTCTCATCGACTGGGAGATGTGTACCGTCGGTGACCCGCTGCTGGACCTGGGCTGGATGTTGGTCTGCTGGCCGACCGAGCCCAACACCATCGACGCCGGCTCGGAGCTCGCAGCTCTCGGCGGCCTCGCGGATCGCCGTGAGCTGCTCGATGCCTACACGGCCGCGGGCGGTCGTCGTACCTCCCGGTTGGAGTGGTTCAAGGCGCTGGCCTGCTTCAAGCTCGGCATCGTCATCGAAGGCACCTGGTCGCGTTACCTGGCCGGGCAGGCGAGCTGGGACGCGGGTCAACGTCTGCACGCGTCGGCGATGTCGCTCATCGAACTGGGGACGAGGGTGACCGTGGGCGACGACCCGTTCGTGTAGCGGGGCGGCTACAGGTAGGTGTCGACGCCGAGTTTGACGGCCAGTGCCAACCCCGCTGCGGCGATCATCAGTCGCAGCGGGGTGGCGGGCGCGCGCCGAACGATCGCCGGGCCGATTCGCGAGCCCAGTAGGCAACCGATGCCAAGCGGGACCACGGCCGGCCAATGGATCGGCGCGAAGGCGATGAAGATCACGGCCGCAACGCCGTTGGCCACGCCGAGCACCACGTTCTTGGTGGCGTTGGCGTCGGCCAGGGAGTCGTTGCCCGTGCGGAGGAACAGGGCCAGCATCATCACCCCGGCCGCAGCTCCGAAGAAGCCGCCGTATATGCAGATCGCGAGGATCGCGGTGGCCTGCAGCACTGTCGAGCCTCTGCGACGCGGAACGTCGACCTCTCGCTGTCCACGGGGCACGGCGATCAGCACGGCCGCGACCGCCAAGAGCACCGGCACGGCATTCTCGAATCCCTCGGCGGGGATCGACAACAACAATGCTGCGCCCGCAGCGCCGCCCACCACGGCCGCCGGTACCAAGCGCGTCAGAACGGCGCGCTGGCCCCGTAATTCGGGCAGCGACGCCGAGACCGATCCGATGCCGTTGAACACCAGTGCCACGGTGTTCGTCACGTTGGCCGCCACCGGCGGCAGCCCGATCAGCAGCAGCGCGGGGTAGGTGGTGAGGGAGGCCAGTCCGGCGATGCTGCCCACCAGGCCGCCGCCGATTCCGGCGAGGAATAGCAGCGCCGCATCCCACCAATCCATGTCGGCAGGAAGCCTAGGGGACGCCGAGACCCTCGTCCCGCGGTGCCGACTGGACGCGCTGACGGGCGTGCAGGCGCGCATGCGCGATCGCCTCGTCGAGGTCGTCGATGAGGTGGTTCTCGTGCCGGAGGGAATCGAGGACGCCGACGTTGGTCAGCAAGTCCATGTGCTCGGCCCGGACGCCCTTGATGATGACGGTGATCCCGCGCGACTCGAGCTCCCCGGCGATCTGCCCCAGGGTGTGCGCACCGGTGGCGTCCAGCATCCCCAGGGCGGACATGCGGATGATGACCACCGACACCTCGGGCCGGTCGGCATCGGTGATCGTGTTCGAGATCCGTTCCGCCACGGCGAAGAACATCGCTCCGTCGAGGCGAAGGAGCGCGATCCGCTCGTCGCCGTCCTGACGCGGACCGGGTAGCTCCTCCCGGGTGACGCTGCTGCGGCGAGCCACCGAACGCAACGTGAACAGCGCGGCGACCACGATGCCGATCTGGACCGCATCGATGAGGTCGAAGCACACCGTCACCACGGCGGTGAGCACGAAGGTCAAGGCGTCCGACCGGGTGGAGCGCAAGATCCTCGACACCGTCTTCGGCGAGATCATCCGCAGCGACGTCACCATGAGTACGGCCGACAATGCGCACAGCGGGATCGCCGACACTGGGCCCGTCGCGAAGTACACGATGCCGAGCAGCAGGATCGAGTGCACGATGGCGGAGACCCTGGTGCGCGCCCCGGACCGGGTATTCACCGCGGTACGGGCGATCGCACCCGTCGCGGGCATGCCGCCGAACACCCCCGACGCCACAGAGGCCAAGCCCTGACCGACGAGTTCGCGGTTGGGGTCGTATGGGCCGGTGGGCGCCATGGTGGCGGCGACGCGCGCCGACAGCAAGGACTCGATGCCCGCAAGTGCGGCGATCGCCAGGGCCGCACCCAGGAGGGCCTTCGAGGCGCCCAGATCGGCAGCAGGCAACACCGGTGTCGGCAAGTGGGACGGCAGCTCGCCGATCCGGGCGACGGGCAGGTGCGCCAGAACCACCAGCATGGTGGCGGCGAGGACGCCGGCCAACGACTCCGGAATCGCGCGGTGCAACCGGGGCAGGCCGATCATCAGGGCGGCGACCATTGCTGCCACCGCCAGGGTGGTGCCCGCGGTGGCCCAGTCGACGTGGTTGATGACGTACCAGGCCCCGGAAGGAGCGTTGCGCCCTTGCGGCGCAACGCTTCCCAACGCCGACGGCACCTGCTGCAGGAAGATGATGACGGCGATGCCGAGAGTAAAGCCCTCGATCACCGGCCACGGGATGAAGGTCACCGCCCGTCCGAGTCCGGTAATTCCCGCGGCGATGACCAACAACCCGGCCAGCACGGTGACCAAGGCGATGCTGCCGAGGCCGTACTGGCCGACGATGGGCGCCAGCACCACCGCCATCGCTCCCGTCGGACCCGACACCTGGACGTTCGAACCCCCGAAGACTGCGGCCACCAACCCGGCTACCACGGCTGTGATGAGGCCGGCGGCGGCACCTACCCCCGAGCTGATGCCGAACGCCAGCGCCAGTGGCAGCGCAACCACGCCGACGGTGGCGCCTGCGATGACGTCGCGGCGCCACGAGCGGGGGAGCTCGGCATAGTCCGAACGGTGTGGAAGAAGTCGTGTCAGCGCGCGGGCGGCGCCAACGATCACGGAACACCCGACATCATCAGGAGCTATCCATCATCGGAACGCCCAAGGGGCGGAAGCGCATTGAGGGCATCGTACTGTTCGCTCCTGACCTGAAGGTTGTCGGCCAGGAAGGTGCGCGCGATCGACAGCAGTTCAGAGATCTTGGGGTGGGCGAGCTCGTAGTACACGGCGTTGGCCACCCGCTGACTGCGCACCACGTGGTGGCGTTTGAGCACGGCCAGATGCTGCGACAGCAGGGTCGGCTCGATGGCCGTGGCCACCAGGATCTCGCTGACCGGCGTCGGACGGCCCTGACTGGCAGACAGGATCTCCAGCGTCCTGATCCGCGCCGGATGCGCTAGCGCCTTGAACAGATTGGCCTTGATCTCATACAGCGGCTCCCCGGCTTTGTAGGGGGTGGGGTGGGCCATGGGACACCTCGCTTGATGGATTGACCGAAACTGCATTCCAATCTATTCACCCTAACACGATCGACGATTTCATGATCGAATCCTTCTTGCACGTGCATTCGACAAGCGACTACTGTGACCGTCGTGCCGAAGCGTCTCGTAGTAACGACCCACAGCGGGGTCTGACCCAGACCGACCCCTCGCTGTGGGCGTTGCGCCGTCGGTCGATTCCCTCGACACGAGAAGACCGACACGTGCTCTCCTCCACTTCGACACCCCCCGCCATCAGCGCGGACCCCTACTTCACGTCCTTTGCAGCGCGGTTCGATAGGCCTCTCCCGCGCGCTCTTCGTGACGATGCCGCGACGATGTCCGACGACGCCTTCATAGACCGGTATGCGCCGACGTCTGGACCACTGCGCGTTCGGCACTGGCAATGCTTGGATGCCGAGCGGCCCGCTACCCGATGGGGACCCCAGGCGCGGAACTACCAGGCCACGGTCGCCGTCGGTGACCGCATCGGCACGTCCAGGGTCGCGGCGAGCGGACCGGTCGCCGCCCTGACCTCGATGCTTCACGAGCTCGGCATCGCCGTCGAGATACGGGCGTTCCACCAGCGCACCGCCGACGGCGGCACGGCGACGTTCATCCGGGGCACCGACGGTGTGTACGACGAGTGGGCGATGGGCCTCTCGACGGACCCGGTGCAGTCTGCGTTGCAGGCGGTGGTGGCCTGTGCGAACCGCCTGACCCAGGCGATCAGCGCAGCGGGCGCAGGATGATTGGCATTCCGTCCATCGGCACGGGCATGCCGCCGTAGTCCCACTTCTGCTCACGGCCGGGATGGGCGAGTTCCAGCCGGTACTTGCGGAGCAGCCGGTGCATGATCACCTTCACCTCGAGCTGGCCGAACATCATGCCGATGCACTTGTGCGAACCGCCGCCGAAGGGTGTGAAGGCGTAGCGGTGCTTCTTGTGCTCGCTGCGCGGTTCGGCGAACCGGTCGGGGTCGAACTTCATCGGATCGGTCCAGAACTCGGGCAACCGGTGATTGAGGCCGGGGTAGGCAATCACGTTGGTGCCCTTGGGAATGTGATACCCCAACAGATCGGTGTCGCGGACGGCGCGCCGCATCGCCCATTGGACGGGAGTGACCAGTCGGAGCGACTCGTTCATGACGAGGTCGAGGGATTCGAGCTTCTCCAACGACTCGATGTCGACGGGCCCGTCACCGAGACGGTCAGATTCATCGCGGCAGCGGTCCTGCCACTCGGGGTTCTGGGCCAGGAAGTACGCCATCGTGGTGGCCGTCGACGTGGACGTGTCATGCGCCGCCATCATCAGGAAGATCATGTGGTTCACGATGTCGGCGTCGGAGAACTTGTTGCCGTCGTCGTCCTCGGTCTGGCAGAGCACCGTCAGCAGGTCCGAACCCTCCGCTCCGCGACGCTCCTGCACGCGTGCCTCGAAGTAGGTCTCCAGCAGCTTCCTGGCCTGCAGACCACGCCACCACGTGAAGGGCGGCACGCCGTTGCGAATGATCGCGTTCCCGGCGCGGACCGTCGTGGTGAAGGCGTTGTTGACCTTGGTCACCAGTTCGTGGTCGGTGCCCGGTTCATGGCCCATGAACACCATCGAGGCAATGTCGAGGGTCATCTGCTTCATCGCTGGGTACAGCAGGAAGCGCGGATCGTCGGCGACCCAGTCGCTCGCAATCACCTTCGAGACCACCGTGTCGACCTGCTCGGTATAGCCGACCAGGCGCGTGCGAACGAACGCCTCCTGCATGATCCGGCGGTGGAACATGTGTTCGTCGAAGTCCAGGAGCATCAGGCCGCGGTGGAAGAATGGCCCGATGACGGGAATCCACCCCTCCTGCGAGAAGTCCTTGTTGCGGTTGGAGTAGATCGCTTGTGCGGCATCGGGTCCCAGTGCCGTCACCGCGGGCAGCACGGGGGAGTCGGCGTAGTAGACCTGGCCCTTGGTGCGGTACAGGTGCATGAGGTAATCCGGGCCGCCGCGGAACATCTCGACCATGTGGCCGAGGACCGGCAGGCCAGCGTCACCCATCACCGGTTTGAGGCCGCTGCCCGCGGGCGGTTCGGCCAGGAGGGTCCGCTTGAACTCGGTGCGCAGCAGTTTGCGCTCCAGGGTGCCCAAGCAAGGGAAGTTGTTGATGGACGGCGTAAACCGCCGCTTCGCTTGGTCGAGCAAATAGTCCGGGGTACTGATGGTCGCCATGACAAGCTCCTGGGCCGAGGACGGGTGTGGTCGATCTCACTCGATGCGCCCATCCTGTAGGTCACACTTGACGCATGTCAAGTTTTGCTCTGGCATGGCGGCAGTGCGAAGGTTGTCCGTCATGAGCGCCGAATCGGTTCCCCGCGAGGTCCGCCGCAGCCGCGGTGACCTCCAGCGTGAGGCGATCCTGGGCGCCGTTCGCGAGTTGCTCGAGTTCAAGGCCTTCTCGGACCTGTCGGTCAGCAGTATCAGCGAGCGCGCGGGAGTCGCGCGTTCGGGCTTCTACTTCTACTTCGACTCGAAATACGCGGTGCTCGCAGTGATCGTCGCGGACGTGATGGAGGAACTCGACAAGCTCACCCACGACTTCGCGCCGCGTGAGCCGGACGAGACGCCCTCGGAGTTCGCCAAGCGCATGGTGGGCAGCGCGGCGGCGGTCTTCGCGAGCAATGACCCCATCATGCGGGCCTGCACGCTCGCTCAGAACACCGACGCCCAGATCCGCGAGATCATGAACGACTTCGAGGACGGCGTCATCGAGAAGATCGTCGGCCTCATCAAGCAGGACGCGGGGGCGCGACCCATCACCGACGACCTGACGGCACTCGTGCGCATGCTGACGGCGACGTCGGCGATGACCCTGTCGCACGACTCCGGTTTCGTCGGACGGGGCTCCGACCCCGGCCGGGCCCTCGAGGTGCTCGAGCGGCTCTGGCTGAACGCGCTGTGGGGTGGCGGGAGCTTGGCCCCGAGTTGAGCGGTACTAAGGTCGCGAACATGGCGCAGGGATTTGCGGGCAAGCGGTGCTTCCTCACGGGGGCCGCCAGCGGAATCGGGCGATCGACGGCGCTGAAGCTGGCTGCCGAGGGCGCTGAACTGTTCCTCACCGACCGCAATGCCGAAGGCTTGGCCCAGACGGTCGCCGATGCCCGGGCGCTCGGCGCGGTGGTCTCGGCGCACCGCACCCTCGACGTCTCCAGCTACGACGAGGTGGCGGCGTTCGCCGCCGACATCCACAGCGCACACCCGAGCATGGACGTGGTGATGAACATCGCCGGCGTGTCGGCGTGGGGCACGGTGAGCCACTTGAGCCACCGACACTGGGAATCGATGGTCGCCATCAACCTGATGGGTCCCATCCACGTCATCGAGGCGTTCGTGCCGCCGATGGTGGCCGCGGGCCGGGGCGGCAGTCTCGTCAACGTCGCGTCGGCGGCCGGCCTGGTGGCGCTGCCGTGGCACGCCGCGTACAGCGCGAGCAAGTACGGCCTGCTGGGCGTCAGCGAGGTGCTGCGCTTCGACCTGGCCCGACACGGCATCGGAGTTTCGGTGGTCGTGCCGGGCGCCGTGCGCACACCGCTGGTCGACTCGGTGGAGATCGCCGGCGTGGACAGGGATCACCCGCAGGTGCGCAAGTGGGTGGACCGGTTCAGTGGCCACGCCGTCACCCCGGAGTTGGTGGCGGACAAGATGCTTCGCGGAATGGCCCGCAATCGGTTCCTCATCTACACCTCGCACGACATCCGCGCGCTCTACGCCTTCAAGCGCTTCGCGTGGTTGCCGTACAGCTTCGCGATGCGACGGGTGAACGTGATCTTCACGCGCGCCCTGCGACCCTCCAAGCCGGATGAGTCGAGACCGGCGAGCTAGGACCGGTTCAGGCCAACGCGTCGGTCAGCGCTTGCCCCAGTCCCACTGGGGCGCGTCGAGCCTCGTCTGACCCTCGATGCGGGTCTCACCCCACTCCTTGTGGAGCTCGATCTCGCTGGAGTCCTCAGTGGTCAGATGCTCGCGCATGGCCAGCGAATGGGTGACGACGACGACTTGGGTGGTGGCCGCCGCCGTGCGGATCATCGTCGCCAGCGGTGCCACCAGGTCGGGGTGCAGGGACGTCTCGGGTTCGTTGAGCACCATCAGCGAGGGCGGTTTCGGCCCGAGCAGCGCGGCGGCCCATAGGAGGAATCGCAAAGTGCCGTCGGACAACTCGGCGGCGCGCAGGGGTCGCAACATGCCGCGTTGGTGCAGTCGCAGCTCGAAGAGGCCGTCATGAACCGCGACCGACACCTCGGCTCCGTCGAAGGCGTCGGCGACGGCCCGCGGCAGGTCGTCGAACCCGGCCTCGACGATCGTCTGGACGGCAGCGGCCAGGTCGCCGCCGTCGTCGGACAGCACCGGCGTGCGGGTGCCGATGCGAGGCCGCCGCGCCGGTGCGTCGGGGTCGACTCGGAACCCGTCGTAGAAACGCCAGTCGCGCAACCGATTCCGAACGGAGGCCACTTCGGGCAGCGCGCCGGGATGGGCGTATTCGGCCAGCACGCTGCGGTAGGCGGGCAGGGAGCGGGTGAGCTCGTCGAATCCGCGGCCGGATTCGGACGCGACCTCGGCGTAGTCACGCACTCGGCTGACCAACGTCGAGCTCGGCCGCAATCGGGGACCTGCGAACACCGCCTCCCGTTTGATCTCCGGGTCACGGGCGAACAGCGAGCGGAGCCCGGTGTCCTGCGGCAGGCCAAGATCGATTAGATAGCCGAAATCATCTGAGGCGTAACCGAGTTCGAGCGAGATCGGTCGCGTGCGCGTGGTGCCCTCGCTTCGTCCGGTGCGCCGGGCACCGCCGACGTTCTCCGGTCCTGCCCACAGCACCGACTCCAGGCCGCCCTCACGCGCCAGCGAACCGATCACCTCGCCGCGGCCGCAGTCCGCGAGCAGGCGCAGCGCCCGGTACACCGACGACTTGCCCGTCCCGTTGGCACCGGTGACCACGGTGAGACGCGTCAGCGGGATGACGACGTCGCGCATCGATCGGTAGCCGCGGATCGCGACGGTGTGCAACATGGAGTCGAGGCTAGGTCCCCCCGGTGACAGCAGGAGCAGCCGCCGATGGCATGGCCAGTTCGAGGCGGACGCCGAGCAGTCTTACCGGGCGATCCAATTCGAACCGATGGAAGACGGACAGCGCGGTGTCGACGATGACCGACTCGTCGATGCCCGCCTCGCCGAGCTTGCGGATCTTGGTCCTGGTGAAGAACGTGCTGGTGCGAACCGTGACGGCGACACGGGTCACCGTGCGGCCCTGCGCGACGACCTCGTCGAGTGTCTGGCGCGCCAGGTCGGCGATCGCGTCGTCCATCGTGGCTCGTTCGGTCAGATCCTCGGGGAAGGTGACGACGTGACTCCGCGATCGGGGTACCCACGGTTCGGCGCTGACGGTGTCGTCGCCACCGCCCTTGGCCAGCAACAGAAGCCACAAACCCGTCGTCGGTCCGAACGCCGAGACGAGCACCTCGGAGTCGGTGGCGGCGAGGTTGGCGACGGTCGTGATACCCAGGGCGGCAAGTCTTTTGGCGGTCTTGGGGCCGACTCCCCAGAGCGCGTCGACGCCACGGTCGCCCATCACCGTCATCCAGTTGTCGTCGGTCAGACGGAAGACGCCGGCCGGTTTGCCGAAGCCGGTCGCCACCTTCGCCCGCTGCTTGTTGTCACTGATGCCCACCGAACACGACAGTCCCGTCTCGGCTTCCACGACCCGGCGAACGTGTTCGGCCAGCGCGTAGGGATCGGTGACGTCGGCGCCGAGGTACGCCTCGTCCCAGCCCCATACCTCGAGGGGATGGCCGAGATCCCGCAGCAACGCCATCACCTGCTCTGATGCCTCGTCGTAGGCTGCCGGGTCGGACGGCAGGAACGTCGCGTCCGGGCACTTGCGGGCGGCCGCGCGCAGCGGCATGCCCGCACGGACGCCGTACTCGCGCGCTTCGTATGACGCGCACGTCACCACCTTGCGGGGTTCGGCAGGGTCGCCGTTCCCGCCGACGATCAGGGGCAGGCCGACGAGTTCGGGGCGCCGCCGGAGTTCGACCGATGCGAGGAACTGGTCCAGGTCGACGTGCAACACCCACATGGTCTCACCGCCCACACAGCTTGCGCGCCACGCTTTCCCAGGCATCGCCCTGCTGCTCGAGGCTGCGGCCCATGTCGTTGACCTCGTGAACGACGTGGTCGGCGTCGAGCAGGGCCAGGAGGGCATCGGTCTGCGCGTCGAGGTCACCCGTCGTTTCCGCGGCCTCGAGCAGCACCCGGACGTGGCGGCGATGCAGCGTGGCGGGCGCGTTGAACCGCGTCTGCGGATCGCTGTTGGCGTCGGAGAGCAACACGCGGTGATCCCAGGTGAAGCGGAGGCGCCCGCGGCCGTAGGCGAGAAGTCGCGTCAGCGGCGGTGCGCCGGGCCCCAACGGCGGGGGGCCGAACATGAACGCCTGCTGTTCGGTCTTCTCGTCTTCGTCGAGGAGCACGATCATGAGACCGGCCCGGCTACCGAAGCGTCGGAAGAGCGTGCCCTTGCCGACTCCGGCGGCGGCGGCGACGTCGTCCATCGTCACGGCGTCCGCGCCGTGTTCGTCGACCAGGCGGCGGGCGGCGGCCAGCAGCAGGGCGCGGTTGCGGGCGGCGTCACCCCGTTCGATGGGCGCGGAGTCGATGACCGGCAGCCCGGTGAGCCCATCACCAATGGTCATGCCTGCACTTTAGCCCAGCCGGAATGAATCGGACTATGGTCCGGTTATCCTGTGCGAGGATCGGAATCAACTGACGGGAAGGTCGACCGAACATGGCTGACGTGAAGGTATTGGTACTGGTGGGCAGTCTGCGCGCGGCATCGGTGAACCGACAGCTGGCCGAGGTGGCCGAGGAGTCGGCCCCGGCGGACGTGTCGTTGCAACTCTTCGACCGACTGGGTGAACTGCCGTTCTACAACGAGGACATCGACGGGGAGGGAGTGGCCGAGTCCGTGCAGACGCTGCGCCTGGCCGCGGCGGAGGCGGATGCGGCGCTGGTCGTCACGCCCGAATACAACGGCAGCATCCCGGGCGTGTTGAAGAACGCGATCGACTGGCTGTCGCGGCCGTACGGCAACGGGGCGCTCAAGGACAAGCCGCTGGCGGTCATCGGGTCGGCACTCGGCCAGTTCGGCGGCGTGTGGGCGCACGACGAGACGCGCAAGTCATTCGGCATCGCCGGCCCGCGGGTGGTCGAGGACCTGAAGCTCTCGGTGCCCGCCGCGGTGTTCGACGGCAAGCACCCACGGGAGAACGCCGACGTGGTTCGGCAGGTTCGCGACGTGGTCGGGAAGCTGGTCGCCGAGGTTGGCTGACCTCACCCATCGCAAAGCCGCCGACGCGCCCCGGGCCGGGTTCGTCGGCGGCTTTGCTATTAGGAGTCGTCCCGAGAGGCGTGTCGGTGGGCGGTGGTAGACCGGTACCGACAGTGCGACACGGGTGCACTGTGACGTGCGACACGCCGATCCGAAATGGGGGCGAGGGCTTACGACCAGGGAATTCCATCAATGTCGTTCAGAACATCTTGTATCTCTTCTGAATGTCGGACACTAGGTGTAGTGTCTTGCAGACCGACAGGCCCCAGATTTCCTTACTGAGCAAGGGTCGGCCGGAGCTCTCGAAACCAGCTGGTCGGGTCAACCGAACGCTGGTCGGACAGCTCCGGACGACGGGAATTTCACGGGTCTCCGGGCTGCTGAACTTCAGGGGATAGCAGTAGCCAGTCAGACCAGTTCTCGCAGAGGAGCCGAAGTGACCCAAGCCTCGATCACCGTCTACACCAAGCCCGCGTGCGTGCAGTGCAACGCCACGTACAAGGCGCTCGACAAGCAGGGCATCGCCTACGAGAAGGTCGACATCAGCCTCGACGACGAAGCGCGGGACTACGTGATGGCGCTGGGTTATCTGCAGGCGCCCGTCGTCGTCGCGGGTAACGATCACTGGTCGGGCTTCCGGCCCGACCGCATCAAGTCGCTGTCCGGCGCAGTAGCCGTCACGGCCTAGGGAGTATCGGGCGGGTACGAGGGGAACGTGATGAGCAATCTCGTCTACTTCTCCAGCGTCTCGGAGAACACCCACCGCTTCGTCGAGAAGCTCGAGATGCCCGCCATCAGGATTCCACTGCGCGAACGCATCGAGGTGGACGAGCCCTATGTGCTGGTGCTTCCGACCTACGGCGGCGGGCACGCCAACGGTCCCGACATCGAACGTGGGGGCTACGTCCCCAAGCAAGTGATCGGCTTCCTCAACAATGAACACAACCGGGCGTTGATCCGCGGCGTGATCGCGGCGGGCAACACCAACTTCGGCGCCGAGTACGGCTACGCCGGCGACGTCGTCTCCCGCAAGTGCGGCGTTCCCTACCTCTACCGCTTCGAACTGATGGGCACCACGGACGACGTCTTCGCCGTCCGCGAGGGGCTTGCCGACTTCTGGAAGGACCAGACGTGTCACCAACCGTCACTGCAGAACCTGTAACCACCGGAGTTCACGCACTCCCGGGCGAGACCGACTATCACGCCCTCAACGCGATGCTCAACCTGTACGACAAGGACGGCAAGATCCA